>NZ_JABAFB010000004.1:0-400859 GCF_012843405.1 Rhodococcus sp. BL-253-APC-6A1W | reverse complement strand
CGCGCGATTAGCTCAGCGGGAGAGCGCTTCCCTGACACGGAAGAGGTCACTGGTTCAATCCCAGTATCGCGCACCAGGAACGACGAAGGCCCCCTTCCTCAGGAAGGGGGCCTTCGTCGTATCCGTCCGGTGGACGCGGCCCTCGATCAGGAACGCGACCGGCGTCGCATCCGAGTCGAGGGCCCGCGGACTACCGGCCCGCCGCCGCCGTGTGGGTCCGGTTGATTCCGGCGATCATCGCGCGAAGAGTCGATTCCACGCCGCTCTCCCCCATGCCCATCACCCACGTGCGACGTGCGCCGGACCCGCAGAGCAGGAACGTCACGTGCAGGTCGCCGAGATCGTGCCGGTGGAACGAGTGGATCTCGATGCCGAAACCGAGGTCGTAGAGCATCGCCGTCATCCCCGCGACGGGACCACACGCGAGCGCGGACGCGGAGTGGATCGTATCGCCCACCGCGATCGTCGCTTCGAACGCCGATCGGCCCGCCGGCAACGTGGTGGCCGACCAGTCACCCAATCGAAGGGGACCGCGCTCGGAGGCGTACACCGCGAGGAACTCCGGCCACGACATTCCGGCGGCTTCGGCACGCAGCGGGAGCGGAAGCGGGCGGCCGTACCGCGCAGCGAAAGGATCGAGGGGCGTAGCACTGCCGGGCGCGCACGCCGGTGCGGCACGCAGAGCGGTTCGACGAGAATCCGACGGACGCGCAAAGGCAGCATCGAAATCGGAGGAGATGAAAGAAGTGAAGGCGTTCATTTCGGGAGGTCTTCCGCGAGAAGGAAGGACCGACGCATAGCTCAACGACCCGCAGCGAGGGGTCGGTCCGAATCAGACCCCGCTACGGCGGTGAACTACGAGTACGCGCTTCATAGGTGCCGACCTTAAAGGGTTTGTGAACGTTCCGCAACAATGAGTTGTGCACGATGTGACGGAAACGTGACCGCAGCAGGTGGAACTCCCCGAAAACACTCGGGTAGCGTGGAACGTGCCATCCCCCCCGATGGTATTGGACCCCAGCCATGACCCCCCATCCAAGGCTGGGGTTCAGCCATTTCCGGGCCCGGAACTTCCCGCCCCGACCACTCGGTGCTTCACTGGATCCATGCCCACGTCGTCGTCACTCGAAGAGTCCGTCTCCGTCGGTCCGGCAGGCATCTGGGATGCCGAGACCATCGCCGGAGTCGCCGCCACCACGTTTCCGCTCGCGTGCCCTCCAGGGGCCGGGTCCGAGGACATCGCGGCGTTCGTCGAGGAAACCCTCAGCGCAGAGAACTTCAGCGAGTACCTGACCGACCCTCGCCGCATCGTGCTGAAAGCCTGCGTCGACGACGAGATCGTCGGCTATCTGATGGCCGTAGATCCGGCGAGTGAGACCACGGTGGACCCCGCGAGTGAGAACTCGGTGGACCCCGCGAGTCAGAACTCGGTGGACCCCGCGAGTGAGAACTCGGTGGACCCCGCGAGTCAGAACTCGGACGCGTACGCCGTACCCGACGTGGTCACCGCACGACCCGCCATCGAGATCAGCAAGCTGTACGTACTTCCGGGACATCACGGCGCCGGAGTATCCGCCGCGCTGATGGACGCGATCGTCGAGCGCGCCGCCGAGCGCAGGCGTGCCGGGCTGTGGCTGGGTGTGAACCAGGAGAACACGCGTGCCCGTCGCTTCTACCAGAAGCACGGCTTCGAGGTCGTCGGTACGCGAACCTTCGTTGTCGGTTCACAGACACACGACGATTTCCTCATGCAACGCGTGCTGTGACCGCCCCGCCGGTCAGCCGGCGGCAACCTCGAAACGGGACAAGGCGAGCAGACGCGACGTGGCACGCAGGTACTTCTTGCGGTACCCGCCCGACAGCATCTCGGGCGTGAAGATCTCGTCGAGCCGTGCGCCGGCGACCGTCACCGGAATGCTCGCGTCGTAGAGGCGATCCGCAAAGACCACGAGACGCAAAGCGACCGACTGATCGCGCGCGGGGTGCACCCCGTTGATGAAGACCGCGGGCACTCCTTCGACGAGCTTGCCGTACCGGGACGGGTGCAGGGTGCTCAGGTGATCGCACAATTCGTCGAAGTCGTCGAGCGTCGCGCCGGAGACCTGGTCCGCACGCTCGATGAGCTCCTCCGACTCGATGGGATCGGGGGCCGGCGGCAGGTCGCGGTGGCGATAGTCGGGTCCGTCCACGCGGATCGTCTCGAAGATCGAGGCGAGCTTCTTGATCTCGCGCAGGAAGTCCTGGGCCGCGAAGCGACCCTCGCCGAGCTGGCCCGGCAGTGTGTTCGACGTGGCCACGATCGACACTCCGCGTGCCGACAATTCGGTGAGCAGCCGGGAGATGAGCATGGTGTCGCCCGGATCGTCGAGTTCGAACTCGTCGATGCACAGGACGCTGTGACTCGACAGTTCCTCGACGGCCTTGTTGAACCCCAGCGCTCCGACGACGTGGGTGAGCTCGACGAAGGTGCCGAAGGCTTTCGGGGACGGTGCGCTGTGGAAGATCGAGGCGAGCAGGTGGGTCTTGCCCACGCCGAAACCGCCGTCGAGGTACAGCCCCGCTCCCTGGGCCGGGGCCTTACGGCCGAACAGGCCGCGCTTGCCGCCCCCGGATCTTCTCGACCTTGCCGACGAACTCCTCGGCGGCCTTGACCGCCGCGGCCTGGCTCGGCTCGGCAGGATCGGGGATGTACGACGCGAAACTCACCTCGTCGAACATCGCGGGCGGCACCAGCTGGGCCACCAACTGATCTGCGGGCACCACCGGGTTGCGGTCGACGAGGCGTTCGTGCATTCATCCAGCGTAAGGCCGCAGAGTGAGTGGGTAGCACCGCCCAAGCGGAATGCGACCTACTTCACAGAACGTTCACCATGTGTTCACGAGTCGCGAGGACAATCCACTGCCCCGCGAGGCGGCGCCGATTTCACTCTTACCGGGATCATGTCCGGGCCTCGGGACGGCCGCTCACGTCGACACCTGTGCACTCCCCGATCGGTGACACCTGGCAGGCTGTCCCCATGCGCAGAACCGGTGTGCTCGCGGTGGGATGGATCGCGGTGGCCGCAGTGGCCGCCGCGTGCGGAGCGGGACCATCGGTCCGGCCCGACGTCGCCGTGGTGCGCGAAGGAGTCGATAGCAGCGAACCGACCGTCCAGGAAGACGAGGACGCGGCGCCCGAACTGCCCGTTCCCCAAACGGACCTCACGTGGCGCGACTGCACTTCCGACACCGTGGCGTCCTACTCGCTCTCGTCGGGGCCGACGGGTCTGTCGCTCGAATGCGCCGAAGTGCCGACGCCGATCGACCCCTCCGGTGCTGTTCCCGGCACCTTCCCGCTTGCCGTGCTCCGGGCGCAGCTCCCGGACACCCCGGACGACGTCGCACCACTGGTCCTCACGACCGGCAGCGACATGCCGTCGACGCGCGCCCTCGCCGCACTCGCAACCGGCCCGCTCTCGGGCGTGCTGACGACGCGTCCGGTGGTCGCGGTGGATCGTCGTGGCATCGGGATGTCGCTGGCCATCGACTGTGTGTTCGGCGCCGACCGTCGCGCCCTCGCCGATCTGGGACAGTTCGGTCGCAGCGGGTCCGCGCCGGAGCGAGTGGCCGAACTCGGCCGCCAGGCCACCATCTCCTGCACCGACTATCTTCAGCCCCAGGAGTTGATGTTCAGCGCGTCCCACGCGGCCGGCGACATCGACCGGCTGCGGCAGGCATGGAACGTCGAGCGCGTGGGCCTCCTCGGCATCGGAAACGGCGCGGCGGTGGGTCTCGCATATGCCGCGGCCTACCCGGGTGCCGTGGGACGGCTCGTGCTGGACTCCCCCGTCGCCGCATCGGGCGACGCAGAACAGATCGCGGAGTCGCGCGCCCGCGGCGCCGAGTCCGCGGTGGACGCGTTCTCGCGGCAGTGCGCAGCGCTCGACTGCTCGCTCGGTGACGACCCCCGGCAGGCTCTCGAAGACCTCCACGCACAGGCCTCGAGCGGCGCTCTGGCACCGGTGTCCTCCAATGCCTTGCTGACGGTGATCACCGCGTATCTCGGCACACCGCGCGGAGATCTTCCCAGCCGGATCCGCGAACTGTCCGACACGCTGGCTTCCGCGCGGGACGGCGATGTGGTGCCACTGCTCGATCTGGTGGGCACCGCCGAACAGATGCTCGCCTCCGACGGCCAGTTCGTCTCGCGGTGCAGCGACGGCCAGCGATGGCCGACGCCGACCCGCGCGGCCGATCTCCAGCGCAACTGGGCGACGCTCTATCCCCTGTTCGGTGCGGACACGGCCGCGGCTACCACCGCATGCGCGGCCTGGCCCACCCTGCCCGCTCCACCCCTGCCCGCAGCCCTCGACACCCCTGTACTCGTCACCGGCGGCGCTGCGGATCCCATTGTCGGCAGCGTGGGAGTCGAATCGGTGACCGGCGCGCTCACCGCCGGCGCGATCGCATGGTCGACCGTGTCCTGGCAGGGTGCCGGTTATTCCGCCTCGTTGCATTCGACGTGCATTCAGGGCCGCATCGAGCGGTACCTGAGTACGGGAGAGCTGCCGCCGAACGGAAGTCTCTGCCCGGCGTGAGACGCGACGCGCCGTTCCCCTGCGTGCCGGGGGACGTGCGCGGTCCCGATCCCGGACGGGGTACCGTGCCGTAGTGTTCCTCAGCAGTCTCGAACCCCGGACGGCACGAACCACCGCAGACGTGGTCAAGGCCGTGGTGTGGCCATTGGCGGTCCTGACCGTTCTTCACCGGGTGGTGATCAAAGCAGTCAACGGTTTCCGGACCGATGATTTCACCCCGGTCTACAACGCGGCGCTCGCGTTCCTCAACCGGCTTCCGGTCTATACCGCGAACTTCCAATGGGTCGACCCGCACTACCTCTATCCCCCGTCCGGGACGCTGCTGATCTCGCCGATCGCCGTGATCGACCCCGAACGATCCCGGTGGCTGTTCATCATTGCGAACGCCGTCGCCATCCTGATCGCGCTGTACCTGCTGCTGCGCATGTTCGGCTTGCGGCTCGACTCGCCCATCGCTCCCATCCTCGTGCTGGGTGCGTTCGCGTCCGAGACGGTGACCAACACGCTGGTCTTCACCAACATCAACGGACTGGTGCTGCTGGGAGAAGTCGCGTTCCTGGTGCTCCTGCTCAAACGCCGAGACCTCTGGGCGGGCGTGATGCTGGGACTCACGTTCGCGGTCAAACCGATCCTCGCGCCTCTGCTGTTCCTTCCACTCGTACGCGGCCAGTGGAAGGTGTTCCTCACCGCCGCCGGGGTGCCCATCGCACTGAACATCATCGCGTGGCCACTGTCGGTCGACGCGTGGGATTTCGTCGAACTCACGGTGCCGTACCTGCTCGAGTCCCGCGACTACTTCAACAGCGCGATCGTCGGCAACGGGATGTACTACGGGCTGCCCGGCTGGCTGGTCCTGGGCCTGCGCGGTGTGCTCGCCGTGCTCGTGGCGGTGTCGCTCTGGCTGCTCTACCGCTACTGCCGCAACGACGAGGTCTTCTTCGTGTGCACCGCCACCGGTGTGCTCCTGAGTGCGTCGTTCCTGCTGGGATCGCTCGGCCAGATGTACTACTCGATGATGCTGTTCCCGCTGCTCATGACCGTGCTGCTGCCCAATTCCGTGATGCGGAACTGGCCGGCGTGGCTGGCGGTGTACGGATTCATGAGCTACGACTCCTGGTTGTCCGGGCGCTGGGTGGAGGCGGGCCGCGCGGCGGAGTACATGAAGACGACGCTCGGGTGGTCGCTGCTCATCATCGTGATCTTCGCGGTGCTCCTCGACCGTTACCTCGCGGCGCGCCGCGAAGGGCGGCTCGACGACGGTATCGAGCCGTCACACCTGCTCCCCGCCGCGGAGCACACCGATGAGGTCGCCGCACGGGCCTGAGACGTACCGGGCACGGCAGGACGGGACGGGGTGCGTCGTGGCGGCGGTCTCGGAGCGCGACTAGCGTGGGGACATGACTTCCACTCCCCGATCCGAACCCGCTCCCAAGGTTGTGCTGAGCGAGGACGAGTGGCGCGACAAGCTCACTCCCGCCGAGTATGCGGTGCTGCGTCAGGCCGGCACGGAACGGCCCTTCACCGGTGAATACACCGACACCGAGTCCGAGGGTGTCTACGAATGCCGGGCATGTGGCGCCGAACTGTTCCGCAGCAGCGAGAAGTTCCCGTCGCACTGCGGCTGGCCGTCGTTCTTCGATCCCGCCGACTCCGACGCCGTGATCCTGCGGACCGACGATTCGCTGGGGATGCGCCGCGTGGAAGTGCTGTGCGCCTCGTGCCACAGTCACCTCGGCCATGTCTTCGAGGGCGAGGGCTACCCGACCCCCACCGACCAGCGCTACTGCATCAATTCGATTTCCTTGCGCCTGGTTCCGACAACGTAACCCCCGCGTCCTTCAAGGCGCTCCACAGCCCGTCGGGCCGCTCCGTCGTCGGGAGTGGCTCGACGAGGCGGAACGCGCACCCGATCTCTGTAGCGGCGCCGTCCGCTTCCACACTGTCGCCGATCATCAGGGTGCGTTCGGGTTCGACCCCGAGCGCTTCGACGGCATAACGGAAGATCTCGGGCTCCGGTTTGACCGCACCGATCTCGAAGGACAGCGCGAACACGGAGACCAGGTCGTCGATGCCGAGTGCGGCGAAGGCAGGCCGGATGTCGAATGCGATGTTGCTCAGGACCCCCACCGCGATGCCGTCGCCCGCGAGTGCTTCGATCACGGGCACGGTATCCGGGTACACCGTCCAGCTCGTCGGATCGACCACCTTTCCGTACAGCGTCTGAGCCTGCTGCGGGTCCTCGACACCGGATCTGCAGAGCACGGTCAGATACGCCTCCCGATGCCGGCGCGGGTCACGGTCGCGATTGATCCAGGCGTGATGCTCCTCCGCGTCCATCTCCACAGGCTGTCCGGTAGGAGCGGTCAGCCGCCGCATCAGTTCGGCCTGCCGGCTCACGTCGAAGGCCCCACCTCGTGCATCGGTGATGCCGGCCATCCAGCTCTCGTCCTCTTCGAGCCGGAACAGCGTGCCGGAAAAGTCGAACAGAACAGCATCGAACGGTCGCGCGCTCATGGTCCGAGGCTATCGACTCACCGACTGCCCCGCTGTGCGACGCGAACCCGCCGGGTGGCGCCGTCGTGGCTATGGGGCCATGATCGGACCATGGCGACAACGCGCAGCGGGCCCCGGATCGGCACAGCGAAGGTGTCCATCGTCGGCGTCGGCAGCGTCGGAGCGGCGGTGGCATACGCGTGCCTGCTCCGCGGCACCGCGAACACGATCGCGTTGTTCGACACCAACGCGGCTCGGGTGCGCGCCGAGGTTCTCGACCTCAATCACGGCACCCAGTTCACTCCGGCCTGCCGCATCGAAGGCAGCGACGATATTTCCGTGACCGCAAATTCCGACCTCGTTGTCGTGACCGCGGGCGCGAAACAGAAGCCCGGTCAGTCCCGGCTCGATCTCGCAGCGGCCAACGTCGCGATCACACAGTCGGTCACGCCCCGGTTGCTGGCGGAGTCTCCCGACGCGGTGATTCTGTTCGTCAGCAATCCCGTCGATATCGTCACGGCAGCGGCCATCGCGGTGACCGGCGTCGACGACGGCAGGATCTTCGGGTCCGGCACGGTTCTCGACTCGGGTCGTCTGCGCTATCTCATCGCCGAGCGTGCCGGGGTGGCGATCGAGAACACCCACGCGTTCGTCGTCGGCGAGCACGGCGATTCCGAACTCGCGCTGTGGTCGGGAGCGTCCGTCGGTGGCATTCCCATCGACTCGTACACGGTCGACGATCGCGTCGTGTTCGATGCCCGGACCCGCGCAGACATCTTCCACGAAGTGGTGCGCAGCGCCTACGAGATCATCCAGGGCAAGGGTGCGACGAACCTCGCGATCGGGCTGTCTACGGCCCGGATCGTCGAGGCAGTGCTGCGCGACCAGCGGCGCGTGCTGCCCGTGTCCTCGTTGCAGACCGGGATCCACGGCATGCGCGACGTGTGCCTGTCGCTGCCGACCATCGTCGACGCGGGCGGCGCGGACAGAGTTCTGGAGGTGCCGCTCTCGGAAGACGAAGCGGCCGGACTGGCCGAATCCGCCGCGACCCTGCACAACGTGCAGAAATCACTCGGGTTGTAGAAATCGCTCGGGTTGTAGACCGCGCGTTTCCTCACGTCACGGTCGGCGGGGCCTGATCGTCGGCGGGTCGTACGCGCGGATGGGCGGCAACTCCCCCTCGAACCGTTCGATCTCGACGAGCACGTGCTGACCCGTGCATCCCTGCGCCAGCGACGACGTGCCCGTGTCGGGAGTGAGAACATTCGGGTTGCCGTGCACGCACATGGACTCCGGATCGGCAGGGTCGAGCGGGTCGTACCACGCTCCCGTCGCGAGTTGGACGACCCCGCGGCGCAGTCCTTCGTCGAGCAGCGCACCGGCCAGGCACGCACCCCGGTCGTTGTACACGCGCACCACGTCGCCGGGGGTGATTCCGCGCTCGGCCGCGTCCTGCGGATGGATCCGGATCGGTTCGCGGCCGTGGACCTTGCTCTTCTGACTGGTCGCACCATGGTCGAGCTGGCTGTGCAATCTGCTCTTGGGCTGGTTCGCGATCAAGTGCAGTGGGAACGTCTGTGCCCGCTCACCGCCGAGCCACTCCTCCGGTTCGTACCACGTCGGGTGGCCCGCGCAGTCGTCGTATCCGAAGCCGTCGATGTCCGCCGAGAAGATCTCGATGCGCCCGCTCGGTGTGCGGAGCGGATTGTGCTCCGGGTCGGCGCGGAACTCCTCGAACAGCGTGAGGTCGTCCTCGGTGCGCATGCGGACGTGGCCGCGACGCCAGAATTCCGCGAACGGTGGCGGGTCCTCGAGCCGGCGCTCGTCGGCGAGGACGTAGCCGCGCCACTGCCCGTACAGGTGCTCGAGCCACTGTGCCGACGTGCGCCCCTCCGTGAACAGCTCACCGAATCCGAGTCGGTGCGCGAGGGCGGAGAAGGTGTCGTAGTCGTCGCGGGCGTCGGCGAAACGGGGTGCGGCCGCCTGCATTGCGACGAGCAGCGGATCGTTGCGCGTGCACGACAGATCGTCGCGTTCGAGCGCGGTGGTGGACGGCACAACGATGTCCGCGTGCTTGGCCATCTGCGTCCAGTACGGGTCGTGGACGACGATCGTGTCCGGCCGTGTCAATGCGCGGCGCAGGCGGGCGAGATGCTGATGGTGATGGAACGGATTGCCGCCCGCCCAGTAGACGAGACGGGTATCCGGAAATGTCAGCCGTCGGCCGTCGTAGTCGAACTGCTCTCCCGGATGCAGCAGAAGATCGGAGATCGCGGCGACGGGGATGAAGTCCTCGACGTCGTTGTTGCCCTGGAACAGCGTGGGCAGCGGGTAGGGCACGGGCGCGCGGCCGGGTTCGTTCATCGATCCGTACCCGTGGCCGAATCCCCCACCGGGAATACCGATCTGACCCAGCATGGCCGCCAGGGTGATACCGGCCCACGGTGCCTGCTCACCGTGTCGTACCCGCTGCAGCGACCACGTCACCGAGATCAGCGTCCGGCCGGAGGCCATCCGGCGAGCGAGATCGACGAGGGTGGAGGCCGGCAGACCCGACAGTTCCGCAGCCCACTCCGGTGTCTTGGGAACACCGTCGGTGCGGCCGAGCAGGTACGCCTCGAACCGGTCGTATCCGGTGCAGTAGCGGTCCAGGAACTCGCGATCGGCCAGACCTTCCCGCGCGAGGACGTAGGCGAGCGCCAGCATGATCGCGACATCGGTGCCCGGGCGGGGGGCCAGCCATTCGTGCTCGCCGTGGACGTCGTCGCGCAGCGGGGTGATGGACACGATGCGTCCTCCGCGGGCGCGCATCCGGTCGAGGGCGCCGCGCGTCGGATGGTCGCTGGTGCCGCCGTCGTTGACGCCGGTGTTCTTGAGCGGCACACCACCGAAGCACACGAGCAGGTCGGTCTCACGCGCGATGACGTCCCAGTTGGTGGAACGCGCGAACAGTTTCCAGTGGGCCCCGACCACTCGCGGCATGATCACGCCGGTCGCGCCCAGCGAGTAGCTGTGCACCGAGCGGGTGTATCCACCGAACATCTTCAGGAAACGGTGCACCTGGCTCTGTGCGTGATGGAAACGTCCGGGCGACGACCATCCGTACGATCCACCGAAGATCGCGCGGTTGCCGTGACGCTCCGCTACTCGCGTCAGTTCCGTGGCGAGCAACTCGGTGAGTTCGTCCCAGGAGACGGCGACGAATTCGTCGCTGCCGCGGTCGGTGCTCGGTCCCGGCCCGTGTTCGAGCCATCCGCGCCGGATCGCGGGACCCGTGATCCGGGAGCGGTGCCGCACCGATCCCGGAATGTTCTGCAGGATCGGCGACGGGTCGGCGTCCCCCGCGTAGGGGTGCGCGGCGACGACTTCGCCGTCACGCACCTCCGCGGAGTACATACCCCAGTGCGCCATCTGGGAGAAGCGCGCTCCGGGCAGCGCGGGGCCGCCGTCCGTACCGATCGGGCCGGTCACGGTCAGGGCAGCGACTCGATGAGCGCTTCGACCTCGACGCGCGGACCGGTGAAGAAGGGAGTTTCCTCACGCACGTGCATCCGGGCTTCGGTCGCACGCAGGTCGCGCATGAGATCGACGATCCGGTCGAGTTCGGGTGCCTCGAACGCGAGGATCCACTCGTAGTCGCCGAGTGCGAACGAAGGCACGGTGTTCGCGCGGACGTCGGGGTAGCCGCGTCCTGCCTTGCCGTGATCGGCGAGCATGGTCCGGCGCTCGGCGTCGGGCAGCAGGTACCACTCGTAGGAGCGGACGAACGGGTAGACGCACACGTAGGCGCCCGGCTCCTCACCGGCGATGAACGCCGGCACGTGGCTCTTGTTGAACTCTGCGGGGCGGTGCAGGGCAACATTCGACCACACCGGCGCGCTGGCCCGGCCCAGGTCCGTGGTGCGCCGGAAATCGGCGTAGAGCTTCTGGAGGTCTTCGAGCCGCTCGGCGTGCGACCAGATCATGAAGTCGGCATCCGCGCGGGTGCCGGCGACGTTGTAGATTCCGCGGACCGTGACATCGGTGTCGTCGAACTGGGCGAAGAACTCCTTCGCGTTCTTGATCGCCGCTGCGCGGTCGTCGTCGAGAACGCCCGGCTGCACCTGGAAGACGGACCACATGGTGTAGCGGAGGGTGGAATTGAGTTTGTCGTAATCGAGACGTGCCATACCGTTCATCCTGCCATTCGTGCGGCGAGTCGTGCCGCCGCGGTGGTTCCCGACGCGACGCATGCGGGGACGCCGACGCCGTGCAGCATCGCGCCGGCGATTTCGAGTCCGTCGACGTCCGCGACTGCGGCATCGAGCGCGCCGACGACATCGTTGTGCCCGGACCGATACTGCGGAAGCCCCCCGTGCCAGCGCTGCACGTAGGAAGCCACCGGCTCGTCCTCGACTCCGGTCACGGCGGCGAGGTCGGCGCGGGCGAGGGTGACGAGTTGCTCGTCGGAGGCGGAGAGCAGCGCGTCGTCGCCGTAGCGCCCGAACGACGCCCGGGCGAGCGCGACGTCACGCTGCGCGAGATGTGGCCACTTCCGGCTCGACAGGGTGAACGCCTTCGCGGCGAGCTCTTCTCCGGTGGCCACCAGAATCCCGGAGTTCTGCGGCAACGCCGAACCGCCGGGGAGAGCGAGAGCGACGACGACCGACGACGCGAGGGGTATCTCTGCCGCAAGGTCCGCGGCCGTCGGCACCGCCTCGGCCAGAAGCGCGGCGACCTCGGTGGCGGGTACCGCCAGCACAACTCCGTCGACCTCGCCGACGGGGTCGAGCGACCATCGTCCGTTGCTGCGGCGCAGCCCGCCCGCGGTGGTCTCCAGGTGGATCTCGGGCGCGGCCGCACGCTCGAGCGCTGCGAGCAGCACCCCGTAGCCGTCGCGCAGAGTGCCGAAGACGGGGGTGTGCGACGGTGCCGGGAGTGCCGCCGCGACCGCGGCGGTCAGGCTCGTCGCACCGGCGTCGAGTGCGGCGGCGAGCGCCGGGACAGTGGCGCGGACACCGGCGGTGTCGGACAGTCCCGAGTAGACCCCGCCCAGGAGCGGGTCGACACTGCGGCGGACGACCTGCTCGCCGAAACGCGAGCCGACGAGCGCGGCAACCGACATGTCGCCGGTCCGATCCCAGTTGAGCGGCACGCCCGGTTCGTCGCTGATGCGCTGCAGCGTCTCGTCGTCGACGAGTCCTTCGACGGAACGGGCGTCGGCGGGGATACCCATGAGCGTCCCCGCGGGCAACGGCCGGAGCCGGCCCCCGGCATAGAGCAGTGGCCGCGCGCCCGACGGATGGACGATCTGGTCGCTCAGGCCCAGTTCGTCGAGCAGAGCGGGAACCTCGGGCCGACGCGCGATGAAGGCTTCCGCGCCCACGTCGACGGGCCCGTTCGCGAGGTCCACGGTGTGCAGTTTGCCGCCGAGTCGCGGGGACCGTTCGAGTACGACGATTCGGGCATCGGGGCCGAGTGCGCCGCGCAAGCGGTAGGCGGCGACGAGGCCGCTGATGCCACCACCGACGACGGCGACGACAGGGTCGGTCACAACGAATGCACCAGCTCGACGACGCGGGTGAGCATGTCGGGATCGGTGTCGGGCAGCACACCGTGGCCGAGGTTGAAGATGTGGCCTGTCGCACCGGCCGCGAGTGCGCGGTCCGCTTCGGCGACCACGCGCCGGACCTCGCGTTCGATGACGTCCCAGCCGGCGAACAGGATGGCGGGATCGAGGTTGCCCTGCAGAGCCTTACCCGGCCCGACCCGCTGCGCCGCCACATCGAGCGGGATGCGCCAGTCGACTCCGACGACGTCGGCTCCGGCCTCGCCCATCGCGCCGAGCAATTCGCCTGTGCCCACACCGAAATGGATCCGCGGTACCTGGGCGGCAGCGAGTTCTGCGAACACGCGCTCGGAGTGCGGGAGCACGTATTCGCGGTAGTCGGACAACGGGAGCGCCCCGGCCCACGAGTCGAACAGCTGGATCGCGTCGACGCCGGCTGCCAGCTGGGCGCGCAGGAAGGTGATGGCCATGTCGGTCAGACGCCCGAGCAGCGAGTGCCAGGTTGCCGGATCGGAGTGCATGAGCGCCTTGGTGCGCTCGTGGTTGCGGCTCGGGCCACCTTCGACCAGGTAGGACGCGAGCGTGAAGGGGGCTCCCGCGAAACCGATCAGCGGAGTGGTGCCCAGTTCCTTGGTCAGCAACGTCACGGCGCGAGCGACCGCGCCCACTTCCTCGGCTTCGAGGTGCGGAAGGGCGGCGACATCGGCAGCGGTGCGCACCGGGTCGGCGACAACCGGCCCGGTTCCGGCGACGATGTCGAGATCGATTCCCGCAGCCTTGAGCGGAACCACGATGTCGGAGAACAGAATTGCGGCATCGACCTTGTGCCGGCGTACCGGCTGCATCGTGATCTCGCAGACGAGTTCGGGGTCGAAGCACGATTCGAGCATGCCGACGCCCGCGCGGATCTCCCGGTATTCCGGCAGCGAACGCCCCGCCTGGCGCATGAACCACACCGGGCGGTGCGACGGCTGCATCCCCCGGGCCGCAGCCAGCAACGGAGCCTCCGGCAACGCTCTGCGCGACGGGTACTCCGCGGGCACCGCGGAAGCGACGTTCGTGTTTTCCAAGCCGGTCATCGATCCTCGTTCTTCGGTCTCGTCGGGTTCGGTCGGACCCCGGTTCGAAGCCCATGCTGCCACGCTCACCCGCCCCGCCGGAACCGGCGCGCCTCCCGCGTGCACTGCGTCACCGGCGCTAACGTCCGCTGTCGTGACCACCTCACCCGAGCCGGCCCGCTTCCGCGCGGCCGTCGAATCGATGAAGGCGGCCACCGTCCGCAGCGAGATCGAAGTGGCACCGATCAGACCACCGCAGCGACTGGCACCGCACAGTTTCGCGCTGGGCGCCGAGGTCCTGCACGACGAGTCCGACGGTGTCCCCGAGGAATCCGAAGGCGATGCCTTCGGCCGCCTCATCCTCCTGTACGACCCGAACGGTGACGAAGCCTGGCACGGCACCACTCGGCTCGTCGCGTACATCCAGGCCGACGTCGACGCCTCACTCGCCGCCGACTCGCTGCTTCCGGATGTGGCCTGGAGCTGGCTGGTCGATGCCCTCGAAGCGCACGGCGAGCCGTTGACCGCGCTCGGCGGAACCGTGACGGCGACGAGTTCGGTGCGGTTCGGCGACATCGCCGGCCCTCCGCGAGCGCATCAACTCGAGCTTCGCGCGTCGTGGACTCCTCGCTCCGACGTGCTCGCCCCGCACGTCGAAGCCTTCTGCGATGTCCTCGCATACGCCGCGGGTCTTCCGCCTACCGGCGTAGCGCAACTGCGGTCCTGACGGATACGCCCGATTCGGGCCTTCGGGAGACGGTCGAGTTCTAGCCTGAGGGGCATGCAGCGCCTCAGTGGTCTCGACGCCGGCTTCCTCTACCTCGAAACCCCCAGCCAGCACCTGCACATCTGCGGGTTGCTCGTCCTCGATCCCTCCACGGTGCCGGACGGATACGACTATCGGGCCGTCCGCCGGGAGTTGGACGCACGCCTCGACGCGGTCCCCGCCTTCCGCATGAAGCTCGCCGACAGCCGCTTCAATCTCGACCATCCGGTCTGGGTCGACGACAAGGACTTCGACCTCGACCGTCACCTGCATCATGTCGCGGTACCGTCTCCCGGCTCGCGGACCGAACTCGCCGACCTGTGCGGCCACATCGCCGCGCAGCCGCTCGACCGTGCGAAGCCCCTGTGGGAGATGTGGGTGGTCGAAGGACTCGACGACGGTTCGATCGCGGTGATCCTCAAGATGCACCACGCAGGCGTGGACGGGGTGTCGGGTGCGGCGATGATCGCTCAGCTGTGCAGCCTCGACCCGGCGGCACCGCGCCCCGACACGATCGCCCCCGGCGTCGGCGGCGGAAACGAGATCTACATGGCGGTCGCCGGCGCGGTGAACGTCGCCCTGCGTCCCCTGCACCTGGCCCGGATACTTCCGTCCGCCGTGACCTCGGTGGCGTCCTGGGTGGCACGAGCGCGCCGTGGAGACGCCATGCCGGCCCCCTTCACCGCGCCGCGGACCCCGTTCAACTCGACGATCACCGGCCACCGGGCCGTGGCGTTCGCCCAACTCGAACTCGCGGATGTCAAAGCCGTGAAGAACGCGTTCGGCGTCAAGGTCAACGACGTGGTGATGACCCTCGTGGCGAGTGCGCTGCGCAGTTACCTCGCAGGCCGGGGCGAACTCCCCGACAGTCCGCTCGTCGGGATGGTGCCGGTCTCGGTCCACGAGGAGTCCCACCGGCCGGGACGTAACCAGGTGTCGGCGATGTTCGCGGGCCTGCACACCCACATCGAAGATCCGGTCGAGCGCCTGCGCGCACTCGCCGACGCGAACGAGGTGGCCAAGGACCACAACGCCGAGCTGGGCGCGAACATGCTGCAGGACTGGTCGCAGTTCATGGGAGCTGCGGTGTTCGGCGCAGCCATGCGCACGTACGCCGCATTGCGGCTCGCCGACAAACACCCTGCGATCCACAACCTGGTCATCTCCAACGTGCCCGGTCCCCCGCAGGCGCTCTACTTCCTCGGAGCGCACGTGACCGCGCTGTACCCGTTCGGCCCGCTCTTCCACGGAGCCGGACTCAACATCACGGTGATCTCGCTCGAAGACAAACTCGACGTCGGCCTCATCACCTGCCCGGAACTGGTCCCGGACCTGTGGGTACTGACCGACTGTCTGGCGCCGGCGCTCGACGAGTTGCTGGCCGCCGCGGAGCAGGCCCGGTCATCGGACGACGAGGACTCGAGCATCGACGGCGTGAGCCGATGAGCGCCCGTTCTGCGCGCGGCACAATCTCGCTTTCCCAGGACAGCCGCTAGAGTCACGCCCATGTCTGCAGGCCAGGACCACGAGACGGTAGCGCCCGAGCACAGCTCTCCCACTGGCGGTGATTCCCCGAACGAGCACCCGCCCGCGGCGACGGTGCCGCTCCTCGAGCCGCGGGAGGGCGTACCCGAGGTGGTCACCACCGCCGCGGGTGTCGCCGAGGCGGCTGCGCTGCTCGCCCGCGGGCACGGACCGCTGGCCGTCGACGCGGAACGGGCCTCCGGCTACCGCTACTCCGCCCGGGCCTATCTCGTCCAGTTGCGGCGCAACGGCGCCGGCACCGTGCTTCTCGACCCGATCCCCACGGCAGCCGACCTCGCGCCGCTCGCGGAAGTGATCAACGACCTCGAGTGGGTGCTGCATTCGGCCGACCAGGATCTTCCGGGCCTGGCAGAACTGGGCCTGCACCCCGCTGTGCTGTACGACACCGAACTGGCGGGCCGGCTCGCCGGGTTCCCGCGGGTCGGGCTCGCTGCGATCGTCGCCGACACGCTGGGGTTCGAACTGAGGAAGGGGCACGGGGCCGCGGACTGGTCGACGCGTCCGCTGCCCGACTCCTGGCTGAACTACGCGGCGCTCGACGTGGAAATCCTCGTCGAACTCCGCGACGCGATGGCCGAGGAACTGGAACGGCAGAACAAGACGGAGTGGGCCGCGCAGGAGTTCGAACACATCCGGCTGGCCGGACCACCCGCACCGAAGCCCGAACGCTGGCGGCGAACGTCGAAGATCCACACGCTCAAAGACCCGCGCCGTCTCGCGATCGTGCGCGAGTTGTGGATCACCCGGGACGAGATCGCCGCGAACCGGGATATCGCGCCGGGCCGCATCCTTCCGGATTCGGCGATCATTGCGGCTGCGGAGGCCGCGCCGGCCACCCTCACCGACCTGCGCGCCCTCCCGGTCTTCGGTGGACCTCGTCAGCGGCGGTCGTCGCGGCTGTGGTTGTCGGCGATCGATCGTGCCCGCGCCCTGCCCACGTCGGAACTGCCTCCGGTCACCCCGCCGTTCACCGGTCCTCCGCCCGTGGGCCGGTGGGCCCGGCACCATCCCGAGGCTGCCGCACGACTGACGGCCGCGCGCGCCGAACTCGCAGCGCTGAGCGAGGAGGTGTCGGTTCCCGTCGAGAATCTGGTGAGCCCCGAACTCGTTCGGCGCCTGTGCTGGGACTGGGACGTCACGCCCGGGTCGGATGCCGAGGCCTACATCGAGGAGAAGTTCGCGGCCGGAGGTGCCCGGCCGTGGCAGCGGGCGCTGACGGCACCGCGGCTCGCGAAAGCTCTCGCGCCGGCGGAGTAGCGACCGGTCAGGACGGATCTGCTCCTCGTGCGAGAGCGTCGCGCACGAAGTGTCCGAGGTGCCGGGCCGCAGCGGCCGCCTCAGGGACGAGCGGGTGGAATGCGTGCCACACGTGTACCTGTCCGGGCCAGATCTGCAGTTCGTGGGGCACTCCCGCCGCGGCGAGAGCCTCCTCGAGGGCCTGCGTGTCGCCGGTGATCGCTTCGGTTTCCCCGCCCTGGACGAAAAACGGCGGCCAGTGCGACCCGGGAGTCGCGGCAAGCAGATCGAGGCGAGGATCGGCCGGGTCGCCGTCCGGGGCGTAGGCGCGCCGCGCACGGTCTGCGAACTTCACCGACAGGAACGGATCACGCCGGGCCGCTTCACGTTCCCAGCCGGTGCGGAGCCACAGGTCCAGCCACGGAGAGACGAGTGCGACCCCGGCGGGCAGATCTGCGCCTTCCCGGTCGAGTTCGACGACGAGTCCGTAGGCGAGGTGGCCGCCGGCGGAATCTCCGGCGATCACGATGTCGCGGGCAGCGTAGCCACGTATCCGGAGGTGGTCGAACCCGGCGCGGACGTCGTCGGGCGCTGCCGGGAACGGTGCTTCCGGTGCGCGACGGTAATCGGGCAGGAATGCGGGGACTCCTGCGGCACGGGCGATTCGGGCGGCGACGTCGATGTGCGACGCGGACGACCCCATCACGAAGCCTCCCCCGTGCAGGTAGTAGAGAACGTGCGGCGAGTCGCCGGTCCCGGGCGGGACCACCCATCGGCCGGGGACCGGTCCGGTGCGGTCGCGCGCGACGCGTGTGCCCCGCGCGAGGTCGAGGCGACCGGCGACCGACAATCCGAGACGCAGACCGCCGAGCGGCACCGGGCCGAGCGGGACGACGTCCGCGAGGATCCGGGCGCTCACGGCGAGGACGGCCGCGAGGGCCCGGCTACGGCGGCTCCCGCGCCCGGGAGGCACTACGGCGACGGTGGCGCGCCCCTCGTCGTCACGGCCGCTTACCGGCCCGACGGGCACACGGGTCACGCCGGCGCCCCGTCCGCCGTGGCCGAACGTGCCCCGAACCGGCGACGCGCGTCGCGCAGGACGAGCGACGCGGGAAGGTGGCGCACCCGGAGCGGAAGCGCCCGGTACAGCGGCGCGGCGACCCGCATGGCGCGGTCGAACCTGCGCTGCTGAGGGTCCGTCCAGAGGAGGCCGTAGGCGTCGCGGATGCGGGCATCGAGAAGACCGACGGTGAGGAAGCGGGCGGGTGACATACCCGCGCGGATGTACCACGGCGCGTGCCCGCCGCGTAGCAGTGCGTGCGCGTAGGCACGGACGGTGTCGTCGACGACGAGATCTGCGACGACGCTGTCCCAGTAGTCCTCGAATGCCGCGAGGTCGGCCGGCCACAACTCGGCCGGAACCTGGAGCGCGGTGCCGTAGACCGCGAACTCCCGGTACATCCGCTCGGCCTCCGAACGGTCGAGAGGCCCGAAGAAGCGTTCGTAGATGTCGCGGCCACCGCGGAACATGACCGCCGCGATCCACAACTGCAACTTCGGGTCGAAGGCGTTGTATCCCTCTGCCCGGACGGGCGCATGAGCACGGTTGACGAACCGGACCACCGCGCGCCGCTCCTCGTCGCTGCCGAACGCCACGAGGAAGATGTACGCGCTCGTGTTCCGGAAACGAGCAATCGGGTCGGTGAGGGCCTTGCTGTGCTCGGCTACTCCGCGCCCGACCGGGGGAAGTGCAATCTCCGTAAGGAAGCGTCGAGGGGAACTGAGTAGGAACACTGCCTCACCTACCACGCCCTGCACCGTGGGGTCGGGCCGACGTCGCATCATGGAGTGCAATGTATCCGCAGATCAAGCGGTGTCAAGAGGAACGAGCCCGATGGCGATGCCTATGCGCCCGTGTCGCCGGTCGGTGGGAATGCCCGTTAACTTGCCGAGGGTTGACGCGTGCATCCGGCGGCACCACGTCAGTCGGCGTGTACGGGCACCGCGGGGAGCGAGAACACACTGCTCACAGGCGTGCGCCGGGGTGACCCGCATGCCGGCGCGAAATCGCAGGTATTAAGTTACTCACCGGTAATGACAATGTAGGCTTGTCCGCGAGGCCGGTCGCCGTCTGGCGATCGAGCACTCCTCGCCACGGCACGTGTCGGCGAGTAATCGCTCCATCAGGAGGAATCCGCGTGGCTCCCACCACCTCAACACAACGCAACGTCGTCTTCGTCGACGGAATCCGGACTCCGTTCGGTAAGGCCGGCCCCAAGGGCATGTACGCCGAGACCCGTGCCGACGACCTCGTCGTGAAGGCGATCCGTGAACTGCTGCGCCGCAATCCGCAGCTCGACCCCTCCCGTGTCGACGAGGTCGCAGTCGCGGCCACCACACAGACCGGCGACCAGGGCCTGACCATCGGCCGGACATCCGCGATTCTCGCGGGCCTGCCGGAAACCGTGCCCGGCTTCGCCATCGACCGCATGTGCGCAGGCGCCATGACGGCCGTGACCACCACGGCATCAGGGATCGGCTTCGGTCAGTACGACGTCGTCATCGCCGGTGGTGTCGAGCACATGGGCCGCCACCCGATGGGTGAGGGCGCCGACCCCAACCCGCGTTTCCTCGCCGACAAGCTGGTCGATCCGAGCGCGCTCGTCATGGGCAACACCGCCGAGAACCTGCACGACCGGTTCCCGAGCATCACCAAGGACCGCACCGACGCCTACGCGGTCAACAGCCAGAACAAGTACGACGCCGCCAAGAAGGCCGGCTGGATCGCCGACACGCTGGTTCCCGTCGCGACCCGCTCCGCCACCGGCTGGGGCCTTGCCACCGAGGACGAGCCGCCCCGCCCGGGCACCACGATCGAAGATCTCGCAAAGCTCAAGACGCCGTTCCGCCCCGCCGGCCGTATCACCGCGGGCAACGCAGCGGGTCTCAACGACGGCGCGACGGCCGCAATTCTCGCGGGCGAGGACACCGCGCGTGAGCTCGGTCTGCCCGTCGGCATGCGCATGGTCGGCTTCTCCTTCCAGGGCGTCGATCCCGCGGTCATGGGCATCGGCCCCGTCCCGGCGACCGAGAAGCTGCTCGCCCGCACCGGCCTGAGCATCGAGGACATCGGTCTGTTCGAGATCAACGAGGCGTTCGCCGTGCAGGTGCTCGCGTTCCTCGAGCACTTCGGCATCGACGACGACGACCCGCGCGTCAACCAGTGGGGCGGTGCGATCGCGTGCGGCCACCCGCTCGCCTCGTCGGGCGTCCGCCTGATGACCCAGCTGTCGCACCAGTTCGCGCAGCATCCCGAGGTCCGCTACGGCCTGACGACCATGTGCATCGGTCTCGGCATGGGCGGCACCGTGATCTGGGAGAACCCGAACCACGCCGATTACGAATCCGGAGCCGCATAACCATGACATCGGACACCGCACACGGGGCGACCGACGCGACGGGGATCGCGTCCGCGTTCGCCGACGAGGTCGTCACCCACGCGTACACCAAGCTGCTTTCCGTCCCCGGCATCGAGGGCCCGGTAGCCCTGATCACGCTGGACAACGGCTTCGACCACACCAAGCCGAACTCGTTCGGTCCCGCGGGACTGCTCGCCTTCGACAAGGCGCTGGACGAGGCGTTCGCCGCCAACCCGGCCGCGATCGCCGTCACCGGCAAGCCGTTCATCTTCGCAGCGGGCGCCGATCTCAAGGGCGTTCCCGCCGTCACGCGCCGTGAACAGGGCGTGGAGCTCGGAACCCTGGGACACAACGTGTTCCGCCGTCTGCGCGACACGTCGATCCCGACCTTCGCCTTCGTCAACGGTCTGGCGCTCGGCGGCGGACTCGAGGTCGGACTGCACACGCACTACCGCACGGTCGCCGACAACGTTCCGGCGCTCGGCCTGCCCGAGACGATGCTCGGCCTGGTCCCTGGTTGGGGTGGCACACAGCTTCTCCCGAACATCGTCGGCCCCGACAACGCGGTCACCCTGATTCTCGAGAATCCGCTGAACAACGGCCGCACCATCAAGGCCAAGCAGGCCGAGGCGCTCGGTTACGCCGACGTCGTGCTGGCATCGGCCGATTTCCTCGAGCAGTCGCTCGCGTGGGCGTCGAAGGTGCTCGCGGGCGAGATCGTGCCGGCGCGTCCGGAGATCGACCGCGGGGCCGGCTGGGATGCCGCCATGGCACGCGCCAAGGCCCTCGTCGCCGGAAAGACCCGCGGCTTCTCCCCCGCCGCCGAGCGTGCGATCGAGCTCCTCGAACTCGCCCGCACCACCGACATCTCCGATCCCGAGTCGCTGAGCAAGGGCTTCGACGCCGAGACCGAGGCGCTCGCCGACCTGCTGATGTCCGACGAACTGCGTGCGGGTCTGTACGCATTCGATCTGGTCAACAAGCGCGCCAAGCGCCCCGCCGGCGCTCCGGACAAGTCCCTCGCCCGCAAGATCAGCGGCGTCGGCATCGTGGGCGCGGGCCTGATGGCCAGCCAGCTCGCGTTGCTGTTCGTCCGTCAGCTCAAGGTGCCGGTGATCCTGACCGACATCGACCAGGATCGCATCGACAAGGGTGTCGGCTACGTCCACACCGAGATCGACAAGCTGCAGGGCAAGGGCCGGTTGTCGCCCGACGCCGCGAACCGCCTCAAGGCGCTCGTCACCGGTTCGCTCGACAAGGCCGCGTTCGCGAAGACCGACTTCGTGATCGAAGCCGTGTTCGAGAACATGGACGTCAAGAAGCAGGTGTTCGGCGAGCTCGAGCAGCACGTCACGCCCGAGACGATCCTCGCCACGAACACCTCGTCGCTGTCGATCACCGAAATGGCCTCGGGCCTTCAGCATCCCGAGCGGGTCGTGGGATTCCACTTCTTCAACCCGGTCGCCGTGCTGCCGCTGCTCGAGGTCATCCGGGGCGAGAAGACCGACGACGCCACGCTGGCAACGGCATTCGCGACGGCCAAGTCCCTGAAGAAGTCCGCCGTGCTGTGCGGCGACAAGCCCGGCTTCGTCTTCAACCGCCTGGTCACCCGCACCCTCGGTGAGGTCATGACCGCTGTGGACGAAGGCACCCCGTTCGAGGTGGCGGACAACGCCGTCGGCGCGCTCGGCATGCCGATGTCGCCGTTCACGTTGCTCGCGCTGGTCGGGCCCGCCGTCGCCCTGCACACCGGGGAGACCCTGCAGGCCGCGTACCCCGACCGCTTCGTGTCGTCGCCCGGCCTCGAGGCGCTGGTGGAAGCCCGTAAGCCCGGCGTGTGGTCGTACGCCGACGGGCAGCAGGTCGTCGATCCCGAGGTCGCCGCACTGTGGCCTCAGGGTGACTCCCCGTCCACCGCGGAGGAGGTGCTCGAGCGCACCCGCCGGGCATTCGCAGAGGAGATCGCGATCATGCTCGACGAAGGTGTCGTCGCAGCACCCGAGGACATCGACCTGTGCCTGATCCTCGGCGGCGGCTTCGCGTTCTGGAACGGCGGCATCACGCCGTACCTGGATCGCACCGGAACGTCGGAGGCCGTCAACGGCAAGCGTTTCCTGGCCCCGGGCGTCGCCGACGTCGCGTAGCACCGGTTGCGCTCGGCGCACCTGAAAAGAAGGCGTGTCGCCCCCCTGGGGCGGCACGCCTTTCTTCGTGTGAAGATCGTCCCCCGCAACCTGCCGCGGCGTAGTGTCCCCGATGAGCAATTGCCGTAGCTTTCCGACCGAGCAGCGCCCCCGGGTGGTGCACGACGTCAGCAGGAGCTTTCATGACGCAACCGTCGTCCGCACACGCTGCCAAGGTCATCGCGGTTACCGTCGCCGCTGCAGTGGGCGGATTCCTGTTCGGGTTCGACAGCTCCGTCATCAACGGCGCTGTGGACTCGATCGAGCAGAATTTCGCGCTCAGTTCGTTCGTCACCGGGTTCGCGGTCGCGATCGCGCTGCTCGGCTGCGCGGTAGGTGCCTGGTTCGCGGGCAGGCTCGCCGATCGCTGGGGCCGCAAGCGAGTCATGGTGCTCGGCTCGATCCTGTTCCTGGTCTCGTCGACCGGTTCCGGCCTCGCGTTCAGCGTCCCCGACCTCATGCTCTGGCGGGTTCTGGGCGGACTGGGCATCGGCATCGCGTCGGTCATCGCGCCGACCTACATCTCCGAGATCGCACCGGCCCGGTACCGCGGCGGTCTCGCCTCGCTGCAGCAACTCGCCATCACCCTCGGCATCTTCGCGGCTCTGCTGTCCGACGCGGTGTTGCAGAACGCCGCAGGCGGTGCGTCGAACGACCTGTGGTGGGGACTCGAGGCCTGGCGATGGATGTTCCTCGTCGGAGTCGTCCCCGCTGCGGTCTACGGCATACTCGCGGTGCTGATCCCCGAGTCGCCGCGATACCTGGTGGGGCAGGATCTCGACGAGGAAGCCGCCGAGGTCCTCGCCAACGTGACCGGTGAACTGGAACCGGAAGAACGGGTACGCGAGATCCGGCTGACACTGCGGCGCGATACGAAGGCGTCGTTCGGAGATATCCGAGGCCCGGTCTTCGGGTTGCAATCGATCGTCTGGGTCGGCATCACGATGGCGATCTTCCAGCAGTTCGTCGGCATCAACGCGATCTTCTACTACTCGACGACACTGTGGCAGTCGGTGGGATTCACCGAGAACGAGTCGTTCACGACCTCGGTGATCACCGCCCTGATCAACGTGGTGATGACCTTCGTGGCGATCCTGTTCGTGGACAAGATCGGCCGGCGACCGCTGCTGATGACCGGTTCCCTCGGGATGTTCGTCAGCCTGTTGCTGGCCGCGATCGCGTTCTCCCAAGCCGAGGGCGGAGGCGACGACGTGTCGCTGCCGGCACCGTGGGGTGCCGTGGCACTCGTCGGCGCGAACGCGTTCGTCATCTTCTTCGCCGCCACCTGGGGACCCATCATGTGGGTCATGCTGGGCGAGATGTTCCCGAACCGAATGCGGGCTGTCGCGCTCGGTATCAGTACGGCCGCGAACTGGATCGCGAATTTCACCGTGACCCTGGCCTTCCCGCCGTTGACATCGGCTGTGGGCCTGTGGTTCCTCTACGGATTGTTCGCGTTCTTCGCGTTGCTGTCGTTCTTCTTCGTCAAGTCGAAGATTCGGGAGACCAAGGGAATGGAACTCGAGGACATGCAGACCTGATCCCCGGGGGGATCAGCCGACCTCCCGCTCGAGTTCCGCTTCCGTGCCCTTCTTCGGGGCAACACCGTTGCCGTTTCCGGCCGACGCAGTGCCGTGTGCGGCCGCCTTGGGAGACGCGACGGTGTGCGGGGTGGCAGCCCATCCCGTCACACGGCGCACGACGTCCTCGACGGTGAGCCCGAGTTCCTGATGGATCTCGGAGCGCGACGCGTGATCGAGGAACCGCTGCGGCACCCCGAGGGCGCGCAGGGGTACGTCGATGTCGCGGTCGCGGAGCGCAGCGGCCACCGCCGACCCCACACCGCCGTGTGTACCGCTGTCCTCGATCGTCACGACGAGCCGGAATGCGCGCGCCAGTTCGGTGATCGATTCGGGGACCGGGAGCACCCACCGCGGATCGACGACCGCGACGCTGATCCCCTGCTCCGCGAGAACCTCGGCGGCGTCGAGTGCGAGTCGCACGAATGCACCCACCGCGACGACGAGCACGTCGCCGGAGCGTTCCTCGGGCATCCGCAGCACGTCGACGATTCCGTCGATGCGTTCGACGGCCGGGATGTCTTTCCCGACCGAGCCTTTCGGAAAGCGCAGCACGGTGGGGCCGTCGGAGACGTCGAGTGCTTCGGCAAGCTCTTCTCTCAAGGTCGCCGCGTCGCGCGGCGCAGCCACGCGAATGCCGGGGACGATGCCCAGGAGGGAGAAGTCCCACATCCCGTTGTGGCTCGCGCCGTCCGAGCCGGTCACGCCCGCTCGGTCGAGCACCATCGTGACGGGCTGCTTCAGCAACGCGACATCCATGAGCAACTGGTCGAAGGCGCGGTTGAGGAACGTCGAATACACCGCGACGACGGGATGCAGGCCACCGAGCGCGAGGCCGGCGGCGGACGTCACGGCGTGTTGCTCGGCGATACCGACGTCGAAGGTGCGGTCGGGGAACCGCTCGGCGAATTTCGAGAGTCCGGTCGGGCCGGGCATCGCCGCGGTGATGGCGACGACCTCGTTGCGTCCTTCCGCCTGGGCGATGAGTTCCTCGGAGAACACCGACGTCCAGTCGGGTGAGGACGACGACGATGTGGCCACACCGGTGCGCGGGTCCATGATTCCGGTCGCGTGCATCAGATCGGCCAGATGATTCTCGGCCGGTGCGTATCCGGCACCCTTGCGGGTCACGGCATGGACGATCACGGGGCCGCCGTAGGCCTTGGCGCGACGCAGAGCCGCCTCCATGGCCGGCTCGTCGTGGCCGTCGACCGGTCCGAGGTACTTGATCCCGAGATCGGTGAACAGCACCTGCGGGCTGACCGCGTCTTTGACGCCGGCCTTCATGCCGTGGAGCACCGAGTACGCCGTGGGACCGACCACCGGAAGCCGCTTGACGATCCGGCGGCTGTTGTCGAGGGCACGTTCGTATCCGGGCTTGAGGCGCAGCACCGCGAGATGGTCGGCGAGTCCGCCGATCGTCGGTGCGTAGGAACGACCGTTGTCGTTGACGACGATCACCAGCGATCGGTCGGCACCGGCGGCGATGTTGTTCAGCGCTTCCCAGCACATTCCGCCGGTGAGCGCTCCGTCGCCGACGACCGCGACGACCGTGCGGTCGGGTTCCTCGGTCAGCGCGAAAGCTTTGGCGAGGCCGTCGGCGTACGACAGCGCCGCCGACGCATGAGACGACTCGATCCAGTCGTGCTCGCTCTCGGACCGGGACGGGTATCCGGACAACCCCCCGCGCTGGCGCAGGGTGTCGAACCGATCTCTGCGTCCGGTGAGGATCTTGTGGACGTAGGCCTGGTGGCCCGTGTCGAAGAGGATCGGGTCGCGCGGCGAGTCGAAGACCCGATGCAACGCGATGGTCAGTTCCACGACGCCGAGATTGGGCCCGAGGTGTCCCCCGGTCGCAGCCACCTTCTCGACCAGAAAATTGCGGATTTCCCCGGCGAGCTGCGTGATCTCGGTGGGGGTCAACCGACGAAGATCGTCGGGGGACTGTATGCGGGACAAGACACCCACCTGGAGAAACTCCCTCCGGCTCGGGATTCGCGCGTGGCCGCGCGAGCAAGTGATCACCAGTCTACGGAGCGATTGCAACAAGGGGGTGAGCGCACTCCGCAGAGACGGGGCCCGATGTCGTGATGCACACGACATCGGGCCCCGTCCGCAACGTGCGTCACACGTCGGTCGTGTCCTTGGTGCGCTCGTCACCGGTCGGCTCCTCGACGAGGTCGATGGTGGTGCGCAGTTCCCGGTTGGGGATGACAGCGACTGCGAGCAACGTGATCACTGCGAAGCCTGCGGCCACGAGGAAGAGCGTGCCGGTGGCGTCACCGTAGGCGTGCTGCACGATCTCGACGACGGGCGCGGGCAGCACACTCAGGTCGAGGCTGCCTCCGCCGCCGGCCCCGGCATCGATGCCGAGCTTCGCGAATCCTTCGGCCGAGATCGTGGCGACTCGCGACGCCAGGATCGAGCCCAGGACGGAGACGCCGATCGCGCCACCGAAGGTGCGGAAGAACGCGACGGAGCTACTGGCCGCCCCGATGTTGCGCACGCTGACGGTGTTCTGGACGGCGAGCACGAGGTTCTGCATCAGCATGCCGGTGCCGAGACCCACGATCGCGATGTATCCGCTGATGGCGAGCAGCGACGTGGTGTGGTCGATGGTCCCGAGCAGCGCGAAGCCGACGAGTTGCAGGACCGCACCCCCGATGAGGAAGCCCTTCCACTTACCGAAACGCGTGATGAGCTGACCGGACAGCATCGAGGAGACCAGGGTTCCCGCCACCATCGGAATGGTGAGCAGACCCGCCTCGGTGGGGCTGTATCCGCGTGCGGTCTGGAAGTACTGACCGAGGAACGTGGTGGCGCCGAACAGGCCGACACCGACGGCGATGGACGCGATGATCGCGAGCGCCGTGGTGCGCTCGGAGACGATCTTCGGCGGGATGATCGGGTCGGCAACCTTCGTCTCGACGATGATCGTCGCGATGAGCAGCGCCAATCCCACGCCGACGTAGAGCGCCGATTCGGCGGAGATCCACTCGTAGTAGCCGGCCTTCCCGGCGAAGGACACCCAGACGAGCAGCACGCTCACCGCAGCGGTGATGAGGGTCGCACCGAGCCAGTCGATGTTGACGTTCTGCTTGCGCACGGTCTCGATGTGCAGGGTGCGCTGGAGCAGGACGAGGGCCACGACGGCGATCGGTACACAGACGTAGAAGCACCAGCGCCAGCCGAGGGTGTCGACGATGACGCCGCCGAGGACGGGACCGCCCGACATCGCGACGGCCATGACCGCGCCCATGTATCCGGAGTAGCGACCGCGCTCTCGGGGCGGGATGATGCTGCCGATGATCGCCACCACGAGGGCGGTCAGACCGCCCATGCCGATGCCCTGCACCACACGAGCAGCCAGCAGGATCGGCACGTTGTGCGCGACGCCGGCGAGCACCGACCCGACCACGAATACCAGGATCGACAGCTGTACCAGGAGCTTCTTGTTGAACAGGTCGGCGAACTTGCCCCAGATCGGGGTGGATGCCGCGTTCGCGAGCAGGGCAGTGGTGATCACCCAGGCGTACTGGGTCTGGGTCCCGTTCAGGTCGGCGATGATCGTGGGCAGCGCCGTCGACACGATCGTGCTGCTCAGCAGCGCGGTGAAGAGCGCGGCGAGCAGACCGGAAAGAACGACGAGGATCTCGCGGTGCGTCATCGGCGCATCGGCCTCTGCCTCAGGACCTGGCGGAAAAGCGCCGCGCCTGGAGTCGGTGGTGGTCATGAAGAAGTCCTTTGGGCGGTGGCGGTAGCTATCGGAAGCAATGAAGCGTTGAGCCGGCGGAGAACTGCGATCGCGTCGTCGACCTGCTGCTGATCCCAGTCGGCGAGTTCGGCGGACAATCGCTCGGTGCGCAGTTCGCGGACCGACTCGAGAACGTCCAGTCCCTTCCGCGTACATCGGAGGGTGTGTGCTCGCCGGTCACCGGGGTCCGGGCGTCTTTCGACGAGCCCCCGTTCGACGAGTTCACCGATCTGCCGGCTGAGCGAGGACTGACTGACGCACATCTCCGCGGCGAGTTCGCTGGGTCGGCACTCCCCCGCTCTCGCGAGGAGGATCAGCACCCCGACGAGCGTGTTGGGAAGCACTGCGGTCTCGTTGTGCGCGAGCGCCGAGCGCATCGTTCTACCCAGCAGAAAGATGGCGTCCACGAGTTCGTGCGCCGTCTCGGTCCGAACCGGCACGAAAACCTCCGAAGAAAAGTATTTGGTTACGACATGCAACTATAACATATAGTTGCTTGCTGTAACCAAATACTTCACGAAACGGACGAACCTCCCAGCGGCGTCACCGGCCGCTCAGGAGACCCTGCTCACCGGGTGAACAGCGCGAGGCACTCCACGTGATGAGTCGACGGGAACGCCGCGAACGCGCGGACTTCGGCGAGCTCGAAACCCTGTGCGCGGTACAGGCCCACGTCACGGCCGAATGCCGCGGGGTCGCATCCGAGGTGGATGACCCGGCGGGGCCCCGCCTCCGCGATGGCACTCACGACCTCCTTGCCCGCACCGGCGCGCGGCGGGTCGAGCACGACGACCTCCGGAGCCGGAAGCTCGCCGACGAGGCGCTCCACGCGTCCGTGCCGGAACGAGATCTGGTCCAGGTCCGCCAGCGCAGCCGTACCGTCCTCCACAGCGGTCCGCGACGACTCCACGGAGATCACACTCCCCCGGCTTCCCACCTGTCCGGCTAGCGAGGCGGCGAAGACACCGACTCCGCCGTACAGGTCCCAGACGGTGCTTCCCTCCGACGCCTGCGCCCACTCCGCGACGACCCCCGAGTACGTGGTCGGCGCCCCTCGATGGGCCTGCCAGAAACCGGTTGCCGCGACGGTCCACTCGCGATCGCCGACCCGTTCGACGGGTCGTCCCGATCCCTCGACGACCTTCTCCGCGCGAGGCGCACTCGTCGCAGCCCGGCGCGCGGCGGCGCCGCGGCGGCCGGGGCTCTTGTGACCGGTACCCGAAATCACGGGAGGTGCGATCTCGACGATGTGCCGGTCGCCGTTCGCATCCAGCACCACCTGCAGTTCGGCGCCGGGACGCCACACCTGGTCCGGCAAACCCCGGTAGGCGGCGGCGTCTATCTGTGGGCACGCAAGCTCGGGAACGACGTCGTTGCTGTGGTACCGCCGGTACCCGGGGCTGCCCGCGGCGTCGACCGCGAGCCGGACACGGGTCCGCCACAAGGTGCCGTTCGGCGACCCGCCCGGGATTTCCTCGACGGTGATGTCGCGCTCGACACCGCCGAGTCTCCGCAGCTGTTCGCTCACCACCGCGGCGGCAAAGCGGCGCTGCGCGGGCACGGAAGCGTGTGACATGTCGCAGCAGCCCGCACCGCCCGGCCCGGACACCGGGCACAGCGGATCGACCCGATCCTCGGAGGCTTCCAGGATCTCCACCGCGTCGGCGAAACAGAACGAGCCGCCGCGGTCCTCGGTGATCGACGCGAACACCCGCTCCCCCGGAAGGCCGTGGCGGACGAAGATCACCCGGCCTTCGAACCGGGCGACGCAGAAACCGCCGTGCGCGGGGTTACCCAAGATCACCTCTACCCGGCGTCCGGACCAATCCGTGCGCGTGCCCTGTCGTTCCTGCCGACTCACTGCTGTTCCTCCTTGTCGAGACCCCGGCGCACCGCTCCGGGCGCCGAATCGATCCGTTCTCGTCCCACCGCTGCCGACGAGCGCAGCTGCCAGGGCACGCTCGTGACCATCACCCCGGGTTGGAAGAGGAGACGGCTTTTGAGACGTAGCGCACTCTGGTTGTGCAGGATCTGCTCCCACCAGTGACCCACCACGTACTCCGGGATGAACACCGTCACGACGTCACGCGGCGAGTCACGCCGGACACGCCGGACGTAGTCGAGCACGGGCCTGGTGATCTCACGATACGGCGACTCGACGACCTTCAGCGGAATGGTGAGGTCGCTGCGCTCCCATTCCCGGACCAGCTTGCGGGTGTCCTCCTCGTCGACGTTCACGGTGATCGCTTCGAGAGTGTCGGGCCGGGTCGCCCGCGCGTACGCCAGGGCGCGCAATGTCGGCAGGTGGAGGGTCGACACGAGCACGATCGAGTGGGTCCGGCTGGGCAGAACACCGTCCCACTCCACACCTTCGAGTTCGGCCGCGATGGTGTCGTAATGACGACGTATCGCCTTCATCACACCGAAGATCACCACCATCGTCGCGACCGCGATCCACGCGCCCGCGGTGAACTTCGTGACGAGCACGATCAGCAGCACGGCCGTGGTCGCCACGAAGCCGATGACGTTGACCGACCGTGAACGCTGCATCCGGCCCCGGCTCGCCGGGTCCGTCTCGGTGGCAAGGAATCGGGTCCAGTGCCGGACCATTCCGGCCTGTCCGAGACTGAAGGCGACGAACACGCCGACGATGTAGAGCTGGATGAGCTTGGTCACTTCTGCGTCGAAGACCCACACGAACACGATGGCCAGACCGGACAGGAACACAATGCCGTTGCTGAACGCGAGGCGATCGCCGCGGGTGTGCAGCTGACGCGGGAGGTACCGATTCTGTGCGAGTACCGAGGCGAGCACGGGGAACCCGTTGTAGGCGGTGTTCGCGGCGAGCACGAGGATCACCGCCGTCACGACCGCCATCAGGAAGAACGCCGCCGGAACGTCGCTGAAGATCGTCTGGGCCAGCTGCGCGACGAGGGTTTTCTGCTCGTATCCCTCGGGGGCACCCCGGAGCTGGGTCGCCGGATTCTCGGCCACCACCACGCCCAGACGCTGGGCGAGGAACACCACCCCGAGGAACAGCGTCACGGCGATCGCTCCGAGCATGAACAGTGTGGTCGCGGCGTTCCGGGCCCTGGGCTTACGGAAAGCCGGTACCCCGGTGCTGATCGCTTCGACACCCGTCAGTGCCGCGCAGCCCGACGAGAAGGCCCGCGCGAGAAGGAAGATGAAGGCGATCGCGGTGAGGTCCGTCTGCTCGGCGACAAGCTCGAACTCCGCCGATTCCGCTCGCAGGTCCTCCCCCAGGACGAAGATCTGAACCAGCCCCCACCCGAGCATCGCGAGCATGCAGGCCACGAACGCGTACGTCGGGAAGGCAATGGCCTTGCCCGCCTCCCGTAGCCCCCGCAGGTTCACCGCGGCGAGTATCGCGATGGCGGCGATAGCGAAGAGCACCTTGTGCTGCGCGACGAAGGGCACCGCCGAACCGATGTTCGCCGCGGCCGACGACAACGACACCGCGACGGTGAGCACGTAGTCGACCATGAGGGCGCTGCCGACCGTCAGACCTGCGGTGGCCCCGAGATTTTTCGTCGCGATCTCGTAGTCGCCGCCGCCCGAGGGGTAGGCGCGCACATTCTGCCGGTAACTCGCCACGACGATCACGAGAACGGCGGCGACTGCGAGGCCGATCCACGGCGAGAACGCGTATGCGGACAAGCCGGCGATGGACAGGACGAGGAAGATCTCCTCCGGCGCGTATGCCACCGAGGACAATGCGTCGGAGGCGAATACGGGCAGGGCTATCCGCTTGGGCAGCAGATCGTGCCCGAGAGTATCGCTGCGGAACGGGCGACCCAGCAGGAGCCGTTTCGTGGCGGTGGAAAGCTTGGACACCTGCAAAGCCTAAGCCGTCCGCCTGGTGGAACACTGCATCGGACGCCGGTGTCCGTTTCCGCACGCCACCGACGCTTCGCCGAGTCCGACCGCGCGCCCGACCGCCGGGCGGTACGGTTCCGTTCGGCGACCACCGACCGTGGTCGCCTCCTCGACGATCGACGAAACGGAGTGTCCACGGTGTACGTGGTGGTGATGGGGTGTGGCCGGGTGGGTTCGTCCGTGGCCACCGCGCTCGTGCGACTCGGCAACGAGGTGGCGGTCGTCGACCGGGACCCGAGCGCATTCCTGCGGCTGGGACCGGGTTTTCCCGGCCACACGGTCGTGGGGATGGGATTCGATCGGGACGTGCTGATCCGGGCCGGCATCGAGCAGGCCGACGCGTTCGCCGCGGTGTCGTCGGGTGACAACTCGAACATCATCTCGGCGCGTGTGGCCCGCGAGATCTTCGGGGTCGATCGTGTGGTCGCGCGGATCTACGACGCGAAGCGCGCGGCCGCCTACGAGCGCCTCGGCATCCCCACCGTCGCCACCGTGCCGTGGACCACGGACCGGTTCCTGCACGCGCTCACCCACGACAGCGAGGCGACGCGGTGGCGGGATCCGACCGGCTCGGTCGCAGTGGCCGGCGTCGACGTCCACGAAGGCTGGGTAGGTCGGCGCGTGACCGAACTCGAGGAAGCGACCGGTTCCCGCGTCGCGTTCCTCATCAGGTTCGGCACCGGCCTGCTGCCGGATCGCAGGACCGTGATCCAGGCAGACGATCTGGTCTACATCGCTGCCGTTTCCGGTTCTGCGGCCGAGGCGATCGCACTGGCCGAGAACCCTCCGGCGGAAGACAACTGAGCACGATGACCCCGTCAACCGAGAGGATCCGTCGATGAAGGTCGCCATCGCAGGCGCGGGAGCCGTGGGACGGTCGATCGCCCGCGAACTCGTGCGCAACAACCACGAGGTCATGCTGCTCGAGCGCAAACTCGACCACGTCGAACCCGCTGCCGTGCCGGAGGCCGAGTGGGTGCACGCCGACGCGTGCGAGCTCAGTCTGCTCGAGGCTGCCGGTCTCGAAAACTACGATGTGGTGATCGCAGCGACCGGCGACGACAAGGTCAACCTCGTGCTGAGCCTTCTCGCCACCACCGAGTTCGGGGTGCCGCGCGTCGTGGCCCGCGTCAACGACCCCCGCAACGAATGGCTGTTCGACGAGTCGTGGGGGGTCGACGTGGCGGTGTCGACCCCTCGCATGCTCGCGGCGCTGGTCGAGGAGGCCGTCACCGTGGGCGATCTGGTGCGATTGATGACATTGCGAAGGGGTGCGAACCTCGTCGAAATCACCTTGCCCGACACCACCGCGCTCGCAGGCAAGCCGGTGCGCAAGCTGCAGTTGCCGCGGGACGTCGCGCTGGTGACGATTCTTCGCGGTGAACGAGTCATCGTGCCGCAACCCGACGACCCACTCGAGGGGGGAGACGAACTGCTGTTCGTCGCTGCGCAGGATGTCGAAGACGAGTTGCGCGCGGCCGTCGGCGTCTAGCCTCCCACTCCGCCGGGACCCCGGGACGATTCCCGTGCCTGGTCCCGGTTCCGGCCCTCACCCGACCGGCGCTGCACGGCGCACCTCGGTACGCTGTGCCGACCATGCCGCCGAGGCGTGACCGAGGGACTTCGGAGGTGACCGAACCATGACCGTGTATCGGCAGCAGATCGCCGGTGTCGCATACGAATTCCAGGGTCTCGTGGATCTCCTGGCGAAAGCGTCGCCGCGGCGGTCGGGCGACGAACTCGCCGGGTGCGCCGCGCATTCCGACGCCGAGCGTGCGGCGGCTCAGTGGGCGCTCGCGGACGTGCCGCTGTCGGCATTTCTCACCGAGGCGATCGTTCCGTACGACACCGACGAGGTAACCCGTCTGATCATCGACTCCCATGACGCCGACGCGTGTGCGCCCGTCGCGCATCTGACGGTCGGCGGCTTCCGCGACCACCTGCTCACCGTCGCGGCGCAGCCGGACCCTGCCCCCGCGCTGCGGGCACTCGCGCCGGGGCTGACCCCGGAGATGGTCGCGGCGGTGAGCAAGATCATGCGCAACCAGGACCTGATCGCGGTCTCGCGGGCAGCGACCGTCACGAGTGCCTTCCGCACCACCATCGGCCTCCCGGGACGACTGTCGACCCGGTTGCAACCGAACCATCCGCTCGACGACCCGCACGGTGTCGCGGCGGCGGTGCTCGACGGCCTGCTGATGGGATGCGGTGACGCGGTGGTCGGCATCAACCCCGCGAGCGACTCCCCGCGCGCGGTGGGCGACCTCCTGCGGTTGCTCGACGACATCCGGCAGCGGTTCTCCATCCCGGTCCAGTCGTGTGTACTCACCCACATCACGACGACCATCGACCTGGTGGCGCAGGGCGCGCCGGTCGATCTGGTCTTCCAGTCGGTCGCGGGCACCGAAGGCGCCAACCGCGGATTCGGAGTCGATCTCGCCCTCCTGCGTGAAGGCAACGAGGCGGCGCGGGCGCTGCGCCGCGGAACGGTCGGCGAGAACGTGATGTATCTGGAGACCGGTCAGGGCTCGGCGCTCTCGTCGGGCACACACCTGGGCGCCGGCGGACGCCCAGTGGATCAGCAGACCTTGGAGGCCCGCGCGTACGCGGTGGCGCGTGAGCTCGATCCTCTCCTGGTCAACACCGTCGTCGGTTTCATCGGACCCGAGTACCTCTACGACGGCAAACAGATCATCAGGGCAGGGCTCGAGGACCAGTTCTGCGGCAAGCTCCTCGGCCTGCCCATGGGAGTCGACGTCTGCTACACCAATCACGCCGAGGCCGACCAGGACGACATGGACACCCTGCTCACGTTGCTGGGCGTCGCGGGCACCGCGTTCGTCATCACGGTGCCGGGAGCGGATGACGTCATGCTCGGCTACCAGTCGCTCTCGTTCCACGACGCGCTGTATGCGCGGGAGGTCATGGGTCTGCGGCCCAGCCCCGAATTCGAGGAACGGCTGCGGGCACAGGGCTTGGCCGACGATTCCGGGCGCATCCTGCCCGTCGATATGGCGGCCTCGCCGCTGCGAGCACTCGGAGGGGCGCTGTGACGGACGCGTGGGAGGCACTCCGGCGCCACACGCAGGCCCGCATCGGACTGGGACGGGCCGGCAACGGCTTGCCCACGCGGCGGCACCTCGAGTTCGTCGCGGCGCATGCGGCGGCCCGCGATGCCGTTCATGCACCTCTCGACGTGGAGTCCCTCGCACAGCAGCTGGAGGCGCTCGAATTCGATGATCTGCCCGGACGCCCGCGTCTCGGTGCGCCTCTGACGGTGCGCAGCGCGGCCGCCACCCGGGACGTCTATCTCCGCCGCCCCGACCTGGGACGCCGGCCAGAGGACGGGACCGCACTTCCCCACAGCGGTGCCGACGTGGGGATCGCTCTGTGCGACGGCCTGTCGTCGACCGCGCTCCTGGCCCACGGCCCCGCGCTCGTCGCAGCGATCGTGCGTGCGCTTCCCGGGCCGACTTTCGCGCCGCCGGTCATCGCCACGCAGGCGCGGGTCGCACTCGGCGACCACATCGGCGCACAGCTCGGCGTCACGACCATGCTGGTGCTCATCGGTGAGCGCCCCGGACTGTCGAGCGCCGACAGTATCGGCGTCTACCTCACGCATCACCCCGAGCCGGGGCGCCGCGACTCCGAGCGGAACTGTGTGTCGAACATCCATCCGCCCGGCGGGATGACATGTGAGGGGGCCGCGCGGGTGATTGCTGCACTCGTGGACGGTGCGCGGCGGCTCGGCGCCTCGGGCGTCATGCTCAAGGACGGTTCCCGCGGTCCGGCGTTGCCCGACGGAGAACACCGCGCGTTGTAGCGCTGTCTCGTCCGGGCGAAGTCACACCTCGCGGTGGCGGCCCGAGGGAGGAATCGGGGTCTCCCCCGGTTCCTCGGCTTCGGGAGCCGGCTCGACGAGACGGTCGGCTTTGCGTACCGCCCACAAGGTCACCAGCAATACCAGGCCGGTGAGCGGCCAGCCCATTCCGATGCGGGCCACGGCCAGCCAGCCGGTTTCGTCGGCGTCGTAGAGGTGGTTCTGGACCAGATAGCGCGCCAGGAACACCAGTGCCCACGCGACGGTCGCGATGTCGTACGCACGGACGGCGTCCTTGTGCGACCGCCACCGTGAGCCCTGCCCGTTCAGCATCCCCCAGACCACGCCCACGAGCGGCCTGCGGACCAGCACCGATACGACGAATGCTCCGCCGTAGATCAGGCTGGCGTAGATCCCGAAGAGGAAGTACCCCTTGGCATCACCGGTGCGATACGCGATGAACGCGCACACCGCGACGCCGATGAAACCCGAGATCGCGGGCTGAATAGGGGTGCCTCGAATCAGCCGCCACGCCAGGACACCGCAGGCGACAGCCACGGCCGCCCAGATCGCGGCCGTCAGGCCCCACCAACTGTTCACCGGCACGAACACCAGGACGGGCAGCGTCGAATACACCAACCCGCTGATGCCACCGAGTTGTTCCAGCATCGTCTGCTGCCTGATGTCGCTCACTCCTACGAGAGTGCCATATTCCCGGGGCTACCCCGGTCGCGGACGTGCGGAGCCCCTTCGCGCCTCACGGTCCGCGCCCGGTCAGGCCGGGCCGCGCAATTCGTAGTAGGGGTTGTAGATCACCCGTCGCCCGTCGCGTTCACCGACTCGCCCCCGTACGAGCAGGGTCTTGCCGGTTTCTATACCCGGGATACGGCGGCGTCCGATCCAGACCAGAAGGATGGAGTCGGTGCCGTCGAACAACTCCGCCTGCACTGTCGGGGCGGCTGCTTTCGAGCAGGACTCCACGCTGCGGAGCCGGCCGAACATGGTCACTTCCTGGCCGCGGGTGCACTTGACGACAGGAAGCGCGCCGGTCGAATGAGACGACTCGGCCATCTCTTCTGCGTCGAGTTCCTCGAGATCCTCGGTCAACCGACGAGTGAGCCGGCGTAGGTAACCGGCCGCGGCGGGTGGCATGGCGCGCTCCTGTACACGGTGGGCACATGTGCGTGCCCGAAGTTGTCGTTCGACCGCCACTGTAGACCGATTCCGGGCAAGCACAAGCACACCGAGTTGTGGTCCGGTTTCGAGCATTCGGCAGGATTGTGACATGCCCCGCACTGTGCCCTCCACCATCGATCTCAGCACTGTCACCGTCGCCGTCGTTCTGCCCGGCACCGGCTCGGATGCGAACTTCGTCGGCCGCGTCTTCCGGGGCGCGCTGCGTTCCCGGGGAATCGACGTCGTGGCGGTCGATCCCGACCCTCGGGGAGTCGTGCGCAGCTACGTCCGCGCCATGGATGCTGCCGCGCGCAGCGGCCCGATCCTGGTCGGTGGAGTGTCGATCGGGGCCGCGGTCGCCCTGCAGTGGGCGGCGGAGCATCCGGATCTCGCTGCGGGAGTGCTCGCGGCCCTGCCCGCGTGGACCGGCGATCCTGCCGCGGCGCCTGCCGCGGCGAGCGCGCGATGGACTGCGTCGGAACTCCGTGCTCACGGTTTGGACGCGGTGACGGCCGCGATGGCGGCGTCGAGTCCTTCCTGGCTTGCCACAGAGCTGACCCGATCTTGGAAGGCTCAGTGGCCCGACCTGCCGTCGGCGCTCGAGGAAGCCGCCGGTATGCACGCGCTCGACGTGGACAGGCTGCGCGCTCTCGAGGTGCCGGTCGGGATCGCTGCGGCCGTCGACGATGCGGTCCATCCGTTCGAGACGGCGGAGCAATGGGCGCGGGAGATTCCGCGTGCCGCGCTGGGGAGCCTCCGACTGGCCGACATCGGCGCGGATCCGGGCCGGCTCGGCACGATGTGCCTGACGGCGCTCGACCAGGCGTGCGCCGGCCCGGCCCCGCGTGAGGACCGGACCGGCGGTACGGGCTAGAAGCCCAGCTGCTGCATAGCGGAGCCGGACTCGCCGCGGCGAGGCGGCTGCGGCTGCCGCGTGCTCGGCGGCGGCGGGTTCGTTCCTGCGCGCGCCTGCGGTGCGGGTCCACCCTGACGCGGCGCCGGAGGCGCAGCCGGGGCGCCTTGCGGACCGCGTTGCTGCTGTGGGGCGGCTCCCTGCTGAACGGGTTGCTGCTGAGCGGGTTGCTGTCGCGCCGCGGCTTGTTGCTGCGCTGCCGCAGCGAGCTGCTGCGCGAGTGCTTCGGGAAGGACGACGGGCAACGGCGTGCGCACCGGATACGGCTCTGCTCCTCGTCGCACCACAGTCCCCGCGACGACGGATCGCGCGAGTGCTACCAGTTCCGAATCCCCGCCGGCGTTTCCGGCCGGACCGGCGACAACACACCGAATCATCCAGCGAGGGCCGTCCACACCGATGAACCGGAGGTCCGCGTTCGGCGTCACACCGTGCAGTTCCCTACCCCACGGACCGGATTCCATACTCACGGTCGCGTTGTCGTTGCGCAGGGTCTCGGACAGTTCCGCAGCGACCTCGCGCCACTGACCCGGCGACTTCGGCGCCGCGTACGCCGAGACGGTGATCCGCCCGTACCGGGTGACGAGGTGAACGTTCTGCGGCGCACCGTTCTGCGCCATCTCGACCTGGATCTGGCTTCCCTGCGGGAGGGGCACCAGCACGGAGCCGAGATCGAGACGGGAACCGGTGAGGTCCTCTTCGTCGATCTCGGTGATGTCGAAGGGCCCTTCGTCGCCGGCGGCACCGGTCGCGTGGTCGTATCCCGCCTCGTCGTACGCGCCAGTGCCGTAACCGGCCTCGTCGTACCCGGCCTCGTCGTACCCGGCATCACCGAAGCTGCCGTCGTCCGCGTAGGACTGCTCAGCGCGATCGGCACCGGTATCCGGTCCACGATTCTTGCGACGTCCGAACATGTCAGGAACCTTCCTTCACGAGACCGGCGTGTCCGCCGCTCGATCCGTATCCGCCGCTTCCGCGTGCGGTGTCGTCGAGTTCGTCGACCTCCACGAACTCGGCGAGTTCGACGCGTTGGACCAGCAACTGGGCGATCCGGTCACCGCGGCGCAGCTCGACGGCGTTTTCGGTGTCGTGGTTGATCAGGCACACCTTGATCTCTCCACGGTATCCGGCGTCGACCGTCCCGGGGGTGTTCACCACCGACAGACCGAACTTCGCTGCGAGTCCGGACCGCGGATGGATGAGCCCGACGGTACCGATCGGCAGGGCAACAGAGATGCCGGTCCCCACGAGAGCTCGCTGGCCCGGTTGGAGAGTCAGGTCGGCGGTCGTGCACAGGTCGACACCTGCGTCACCGGGGTGAGCACGGGTGGGCACAGGGATCCCGGGGTCGAGGCGACGCAGCGGGATGCGCGGAAGGTCGGTCACGTGGACCGAGGTTACTCTGCGGATGCCTGTCCCCCGCTGCGGGCGCGAGGCCGTCCGATACGGGCGACTATCCTGGGCCTGTGTCTCGATCCTCTCGCTCCGGAGCGACCCCCGGCCGGACCACCGGCACCCCGACCTTCTCCGAACAGATGTGGGTGCCGTGGTGGTGGTGGCCCATCGGGCTCGGCATCGCTGCGTTGCTCGCGGCGGAACTCCATATGGGAGCGCCGGGCCTCTACGCGTGGCTGCCGTACGTGCTGCTGCTGCCCTTCCCGATCTGGGCTCTGATCTGGCTCTCTCGCAGCAAGGTCGAAGTGGTCGACGGGGAGCTGGTCGTGGGACGCGCACATCTACCGGTGGAGGTCATCTCACGCGGTGTGGTGGTTCCGGCGTCGGCGAAGAGCGCTGCGCTCGGCCGCCAGCTCGATCCGGCCGCATTCGTCCAGCACCGGCCGTGGGTCGGGACGATGGCGATGGTTGTACTCGACGATCCCGACGACCCGACGCCCTACTGGCTGATCAGTACCCGGCGTCCCGCCGAGTTGCTCGAAGCGTTGGGCTGCGACGTTTCCACAGGAAAGTAGCCACAGGGAGCACCCGCGGGAAGCAACCATCAGGTCGCAACCACCCGGTCGCCGCAGCGCCCTGAGGTCGTCACACGGAGCGGCCGCGCGGCATGGTCATGCCGAGCGGCCGCGCGGCGACCTCAGGCTGCGCAGTCGCGGGGCGATCTCATGCTGCGCAGTCGCGGCAGATCAGGACGCCGTTCTCCTCGGTTGCCAGTCGGCTGCGGTGGTGCACCAGGAAGCAGCTCGAGCACGTGAACTCGTCGGCCTGCTTGGGCACGACGCGCACCGACAGCTCTTCGCCGGACAGATCGGCACCGGGCAACTCGAAAGACTCGGCGGTATCCGATTCGTCGACGTCCACCACAGCGGACTGCGCTTCGTTGCGCCGCGCCTTCAGTTCCTCCAGTGAATCCTCCGACACCTCGTCACTTTCGGTCCGCCGCGGTGCGTCGTAGTCAGTCGCCATGTCCTCTTACCTTCTAATCTTCGTGCGGGCGCTCAGCAGAAGCACCGAAGGTGCTCCCGGCCAAGGCAACGCTCGACGGTGTCATGAAGTTCCCTGGGATAAGTCCGGAACCCCGGACATACCCGAATACGTGCATTCGAACCCGCGTCGTGCAACTCCTACGACTCGGGCCGCCGAACAATAGCCGACGCGGACCCGAAATATGCAATCAATTTCGCCGCCCGCCCGGAATTGTCGAGCAATTGTCACCAACACCACAGAAACCCGTGGCATTCCCTCCCCGCGAAGGCAGACACCTCCGGAGGCCTCCACCTTCCGAAGGCGCCGCCCTCTAGAGTGAGTGCGCACCATCACCGGCACGAACACGAGAGGCAGGGCGGCGTGGTTTCCCTGATCACCCAAGGCACCGCTACCGACAAGCGCGGCCGGCCGTTCCGTCACCGCCGGACACTCCCGGCAGCGATCGCCGCGGCAGTCCTCGCGGCCGCGACCATCGTCGTCTGGACCTCGGTGTTCAGCTCGGTCGAGCCGGTGACCACCACCGTCGCATGCAACGCTCCGGCCCTCGGCGCATCAGGCCCGGACGGCGCCGAGCCCGCACCTCTCGGAGACGTCGTCGATCGGTCCACTCTGCTCGACGTCGAGCCCGCGCCCCTCGCAGCCACCCGCGTTCGCGTGTTCAACGCCAACGGCGAGCGTGGCCAGGCGACACACGTCGCTGCGCAGCTGAGCGACTACGGCTTCGCCAGCGCGCCGGATGTTCAGGCCGGCAACGACCCCGTGTACCTGGATCAGAACATGCAGTGCCAGGGACAGATCCGGTTCGGGGAGTCCGGTAAGGCCGCGGCGAGCGCGGTCTGGCTGCTCGCACCGTGCGCCGAGCTGGTCCTGGACGAGCGCGGGGACGACACCGTCGACTTCGCCCTCGGGACGTACTTCAAGGACCTCTCCCCCTCTGCGGACGCGGAAGAGGTCCTGCGGACCCTCCGCGAGGTCCCGGCCGGAGAGGGTTCGGCGCCCCTCGACATCGACCTTCTCACCGCCGCGCGCGACGCCCGTTGCTGATCACTTTTTCACTTCGAGTGCAAAAGGGGACGCCGCTCACTATTTCGACGTGACGCGACACAAAGCATATTCGGGTGAACCGGGCGGAATACTCAATTCGGCGCGGCGTCATTTGCGCCTAATTCGGCGAGTAACTCGTTGAAAGCGACCGCAATACCCGGCGCCGCCGCGACGGTGATCTCTCCGGCGTCGCCGAAACCCTCGGGCACCCGTACCGTCGCGCCCGCCTCGGCCGCGACGAGCGCACCCGCCGCCCAGTCCCACGGATTGAGGCCGTGCTCGTAGTGCGCGTCCACGCGACCCGCGGCCACCATGCACAGGTCGAGCGCTGCGGCGCCGATCCGCCGGATGTCGCGGACCCGCGGCAGGAGCGCTGCGACTATCGCGCCCTGATGAGCGCGCCGGCCCGGAGTGTAGGAGAAGCCCGTCGCCACGAGCGACATCCCCAGGTCGGTCACCGGGTTGCATCGCAGCGGCGTCTCCGTGCCGCGCGCGTCCGTGAGGGTCGCGCCCGCGCCCAGGGCAGCCGAGTACATGTCGCCGGACGTGATGTCGACGACCGCCCCCGCGATCGATCGGCCGTCCACCTGCGCGGCGACCGAGACGGCGGACGCCGGGATGCCGTAGACGAAGTTGACGGTGCCGTCGATCGGATCCACCACCCAGCACACTCCGGTCTCCCCCGTGCCGGCCACCTCGCTGCTCCCGCTCTCCTCGCCGAGAAACGCGTCCCCGGGTCGCAGCTCGCGCAAGCGGGCACGGATCAGGTCCTCGCTCTCGGTGTCCGCCACGGTGACGGGATCGGTATGCGTGGATTTCGTGCGGACCGAATCGGTGCCGTCGGATCCGGGCGGGCCGAAGAGTTCACCGCGACGGGCCCGGACATGGTCGGCGGCCTCCCGGGCAACCGTGACGGCCACCTCGCGCAGGGCGGACAATTCCGATGGGGTGGCGTTTCGCTCGGCAGGCATCTCCTCATCCGAACACACCCGCACGCAGGACACCAGCGCACCACTCGCGGCCCGCGGAAACGGAGATGCACCGGTTCGCGACCCCGCGCCGCGACGGACCACACTATCGTTGCGACACAGGCGCAGTCCGGATTCCCCCGGGCCGATCCGAGCGAGAGGAACACGTGATGACCCAGGACACCCCGACGGTTTCGTCGAAATCGGTGCAGTCGTCGAACCTGGGGTTCGGTGTCGACGTCGGAGGCAGTGGCATCAAGGGTGCGGTGGTGGACCTCGACACCGGGGAACTCGTCGGTGAACGCATCAAGATCCTCACTCCGCAGCCGTCGACACCGGATTCGGTCGCCGCGACGGTTGCCGAAATCGCGGACCAGGCCGGATGGTCCGGCCCGGTGGGTGTCACCCTGCCGTCGGTCCTGATGGGGGGAGTCGTGCGCACCGCCGCCAACATCGACTCGTCCTGGATCGGCACCGATGCGCACGAACTGTTCACGGGCGCACTCGGACGGCAGGACGTGTCCATCCTCAACGACGCCGATGCTGCCGGGATCGCCGAAGATCGCTTCGGCGCGGCGAAGGACACCGACGGAGTGGTCATCCTGCTCACCTTCGGTACGGGCATCGGCTCGGCCGTGCTGCACAACGGCGTCCTTCTCCCCAACACCGAGTTCGGCCACATGGAGATCGGCGGGCGCGAGGCCGAACACATCGCGGCGTCCTCGGTCAAGGACAAGCTCGGTCTGTCGTACAAGCAGTGGGCCAAGGAAGTCTCCCGCGTTCTCGAGCACTACGAAGCGCTGCTGTGGCCGGACCTGTTCATCGCGGGAGGCGGGATCAGCCGTAAACATCACAAGTGGATCCCGCTCCTGACCAACCGAACTCCGGTCGTTCCCGCCGAACTGCGCAACGCGGCGGGGATCGTCGGAGCCGCATACGCAGCGAAAACCGGCGTAACACCCTGAGTCGCGCTCATCCTCCCCGGACGGAATCGTTACAATGGTCCTCAGCCGGCCGGAACCGGCCTGATCCCGACAGACCTCTCCGCCGGAACACCTCTGGCGCGACGCCGCACTACCTCGTCACGAAAGGGCGTACGTGGCAGCCACCGACATCCACACCGCTGATTCAGAGAACGAATCCGCACCCGTTGCAGGCGCCTCGGGCGCCGCCGCCGACGCTGACGGCACCGCCGCGGATACCGCGCCGAGCGCCAAGTCGCCAGCGAAGAAGGCCGCAGCAAAGAAGGCTCCCGCCAAGAAGGCCGCAGCGAAGAAAGCTCCTGCCAAGAAGGCCGCAGCCAAAAAGGCTCCCGCCAAGAAGGCCGCAGCGAAGAAGGCCGCCGGAGCGGCCGGCGAGGAAGAGTTCGACGCGACCAGCGTTGCCGATCTCGCCGACCTCGAGATCTCCGAGGGAGAACTCGCCACCACCGAGGATGTCGTGGTGGAAGAGGAAGAGCCCACCGAGAAGGACAAGGCGTCCGGTGACTTCGTCTGGGACGAAGAGGAGTCCGAGGCGCTTCGTCAGGCCCGTAAGGATGCCGAACTCACCGCTTCTGCCGACTCGGTGCGCGCGTACCTGAAGCAGATCGGCAAGGTCGCCCTGCTCAACGCCGAGGAAGAAGTCGAGCTCGCCAAGCGGATCGAGGCAGGCCTCTACGCCGTCTACCGTCTGCAACAGCTCGCCGAGAAGGGCGAGAAGCTGCCCGTCGCGCAGCGGCGCGACATGAACTGGATCTGCCGCGACGGCAACCGCGCGAAGAACCACCTCCTCGAGGCGAACCTGCGACTCGTGGTCTCGCTCGCCAAGCGCTACACCGGCCGCGGAATGGCGTTCCTGGACCTGATCCAGGAAGGCAACCTCGGTCTCATCCGCGCGGTCGAGAAGTTCGACTACACCAAGGGTTACAAGTTCTCCACGTACGCCACGTGGTGGATCCGGCAGGCGATCACGCGTGCGATGGCCGACCAGGCCCGCACCATCCGTATCCCGGTGCACATGGTCGAGGTCATCAACAAGCTCGGCCGCATCCAGCGCGAACTCCTCCAGGATCTGGGACGCGAACCCACGCCGGAAGAGCTGGCGAAGGAAATGGACATCACGCCCGAGAAGGTGCTGGAGATCCAGCAGTACGCGCGTGAGCCCATTTCGCTCGACCAGACGATCGGCGACGAGGGCGACAGCCAGCTCGGCGACTTCATCGAGGACTCCGAAGCGGTCGTCGCCGTCGACGCGGTGTCGTTCACGCTGCTTCAGGACCAGCTGCAGTCTGTCCTCGAGACCCTCTCCGAGCGCGAGGCCGGCGTCGTCCGGCTGCGCTTCGGCCTCACGGACGGGCAGCCGCGCACGCTCGACGAGATCGGGCAGGTGTACGGCGTGACCCGCGAGCGTATCCGCCAGATCGAGTCGAAGACGATGTCGAAGCTGCGGCATCCGTCCCGGTCGCAGGTACTGCGCGACTACCTCGACTGACAGAACAACGAGAACGAGGGCCACCCCGCGGGGTGGCCCTCGTTCTCGTTGTTCACTCCGGCACGCCCCTCGCTGCAGTCCGATGACGACGCCGGACCCTCACAGTCGCGCGAACCGGCCGTCGGCGCCGGGCAGGTATTCGGTGACGGCGACGACCGCACCGACCGGCAGCAGGCCGTACAGGTGCGGGAACCGCATCGACTCGGGGTCTTCGGGCACACCCGGCTCGTAGCGCACCGGGTCGGTGAGCGCCGAGGGGTCCACGTGCAACAGCAGCAGGTCGGTCCGGCCGGCGAACAACCGGTTGGCGGGCAGATGCACCTGCGCGGGCGTCGACAGGTGCACGAATCCGGTCTCGCTCAGCGACAGCGGCGTCAGGGCGCCTGCGTCCCGAGCCCGGTCCCACTCGTCGCGTGGGCAGAGGTGGAGGAGAGTGTCGGTCATCGGCTCATTGTCCTCGTAGCGGTGTCGAATCTCTCCCCGCAGCCCAGCGCTGCCGGGACTCGCTGGTTCGACGCTGCGCTGTCAGCGAACACACCCTGGGACAAAGCTCCACGTCGGGGCCTTTTCGCTGGTCCATGCGTGAACCGCGCCACCATTGGGCACCCCGGGGAACAACGCATCGAAACGAAACGTCTGTCAGAGTAGATCCACCGCGCTACCCCCGGCGCGGCGGACCAGACCCCAGGCACCCGATTTCAGCGGTAGCCAGTTTGGAGGAGTCATGCCCGGTACGTTGACCAGCCCGAAGTTGACCGCTGCAGATCGCTGCGATCGGTGTAATGCTGCCGCTCGCGTGCGCGCCGTCCTTCCGACCGGTGGTGAATTGCTGTTCTGTGGCCACCACGCCAGCGAGCACACCGATCGTCTCCGTGAACTCGGAGCGACGATTGCCACCGAAGAGGAATCCGACGCGACCGTCTGATCCGCCGTCGAGAGCCACACGGCTCCGACATCCGACCCGAAGCGGGCGACCACAGCAGATGTGGTCGCCCGCTTCCGTCTGTTCCGGCTCTCCGTCTGTCACCAGGTCCGCAGGATCGCGATCCGATCTCGCAACTGCTCGACACTGGCCATCGCCGTCGGCGGACCTCCACACTGCCGGCGCAAATCCCCGTGGATCACCCCGTGCGGCTTACCGGTCCGGTGGTGTACCACCGCGACGAGCGAATTGAGCTCACGACGCAACTGCGCCAGCGAATCGGCGGTCGCGACCCGCTCCGTGACCTGAGGGGGAGGTTCGTGCGCGGGAACCGCTTTCGGCTTCTCGAGTTGCTGTTCCTGACGTTGCCGCAGCAGGGCTCGCATCTGGTCCGCGTCGAGCAGGCCGGGCAACCCCAGATAGTCGGCTTCCTCGTCGCTCCCGGAGAACGTGGCGGTGCCGAACGAGGAACCGTCGTAGATCACCTGATCGAGTTCGGCGTCGGCACCGAGCGACTGGAACGCCTTCTCGTCCTCCCCCGGCTCGTCCTTACGGCGGTTGGCGTCGGCGAGCAACTCGTCGTCGAACCCCTCCTTCACCCGGTGGGGTTTGCCGAGAATGTGGTCGCGCTGAGCCTCGAGCTGGCTGGCGAGGTCGAGGAGGACCGGAACGGACGGGAGGAAGACGCTGGCGGTCTCGCCTTTGCGGCGTGCACGCACGAACCGTCCGATCGCCTGCGCGAAGTACAGCGGGGTGGAGGCGCTCGTCGCGTACACCCCCACTGCGAGACGGGGCACGTCGACGCCTTCCGACACCATTCGCACCGCGACCATCCAGCGCTGGGTGCTGGCGCTGAACTCCGAGATCCGCTTCGAGGCGGTGGGATCGTCGGACAGGACGACGGCGGGCGCCTCCCCGGTGATGACCTCGAGCGCTCGGGCATACGCGCGGGCGACTGTCTGATCCGTCGCGATGACGAGCCCACCGGCGTCGGGCATCCCCCCGGCACGCAACTGTTCCAGGCGGGTGTTCGCCGCCCGCAGGACGGCCGGGATCCAGTCGCCCTCGGGATCGAGAGCGGTACGCCACGCTCGCGCCGTCTGTTCGGCGCTCAGCGGCTCGCCGAGGCGTGCGGTGAACTCCTCCCCCGCATTGGTACGCCACCGCGCCTCGCCCGAATAGGCGAGGAACACCACGGGCCGCACCACGCCGTCGGCGAGGGCGTCGGCGTACCCGTAGGAGTGGTCGGCTTTGGACTGCATCAGTCCGTCACCGTTCGGCTCGTACGTGACGAACGGAATGGCGCTGTCGTCACTGCGGAACGGGGTACCGGTGAGCGCGAGACGCCGGGTGGCGTCACCGAATGCCTCACGGATGCCCTCACCCCAGCTCTTGGCGTCACCACCGTGGTGGATCTCGTCGAGTATGACGAGGGTGCGGCGCGCTTCGGTGCGTACCCGGTGTTTGAAGGGGTGCGAGGCCACCTGTGCATACGTGACGACCACACCCTGGAAATCACTCGAGGTCTGGCCCGTCGAGTTCGAGAAATTCGAGTCGAGGGCGATACCGACGCGCGCGGCACCCGCCGCCCACTGATGCTTGAGGTGTTCGGTGGGCGCGACCACCGTGATCTGATCGACGGTGCGGTCGCGCAGCAGTTCCGACGCGACACGCAGCGCGAAGGTGGTCTTGCCGGCGCCCGGGGTCGCCACCGCCAGGAAATCACGAGGCTTGGTCGCCAGGTACTTGGTCAGGGCGCGACGCTGCCAGGCGCGCAGCTGTCCCGCCGGGGCGGAGGTCGTAGCTTGTCCGACGGTTTCGATGCTCACCGGTTTCTCGTGCTCCTTGTCCGCATAGCTCTGATCGACCTCCGCCGGTGCCGCGACGCAGTGCGCCTCGACCGGACGCCGACCGTCATGAAGCCTAACGTCTCCGCGCGCCGATCCCGGTCACGAACCGCGCGCCGACGATCACCTCCGGCGGGATCGTGGCAGACTTTCCCTGCACCTACCGGCCCGGCTACGCGCATGACGGCACGTCGTCGGGAATGCTGGAAGCAGATGAACGACACACCCCGATCCCCCACCTCTCAGCCCCGCGGCCGCCTGCGGCACGCGGTACGCCGGACTGGGCAGGTCATCGGCCACACCCTGGCGATGTCCTGGAATCACTCGATCTTCAGCAAGGCGGCAACCGCGGCCTTCTGGCAGACACTGTCGTTGCCGCCACTGCTGCTCGGGCTGCTCGGCAGCCTCGGTTACGTGGGCGGATGGTTCGGACCCGACACGGTGGACATCATCACCTCCAAGATCGTCACGTTCACCCGTACGGCGTTCAGCGACAGCGTGGTGGACCAGATCATCCAGCCCACGGTCGAGGATGTCCTCAACCGCGGACGCGCCGACGTGATGTCCGTCGGGTTCGTGCTGTCGCTGTGGGCGGGGTCGTCGGCGATTGCCACCTTCGTCGATTCGATCGTGGAAGCCCACCATCAGCAGAACCACCGCAACCCGATCTGGCAGCGCATCTTCGGACTGCTGCTCTACGTGATGTTTCTCATCCTGGCGGTGTTCACCCTGCCGCTCGTCGCTCTGGGCCCGACGATGATCGGCCGGTTGCTGCCCGACTCCTGGTACACGCTCGGATCGAGCATCGTCGACACGTTCTACTACCCGGGTGTCGGACTGCTGCTGCTCCTCGGTCTCACCACGCTCTACAAGGTGGCCCTGCCGAAGTCGCTGCCCTGGCACCGACTGCTCGGAGGTGCGCTGGTCGCCGGCGCGTTCTTCATCGCCGCGAGCGTGGGACTGCGCTGGTACCTGACGATCATCGCGTCGACCGGGTACACCTACGGAGCGCTGGCCGCGCCCATCGCGTTCCTGCTGTTCACGTTCTTCCTGGGATTCGCGGTCGTGCTGGGCGCCGAGTTCAACGCGACCGTTCAGGAGTTCTGGCCGGCGCGTGCGACCAGGATGGAACAGTGGAAAGAGTGGCTGTCGGCGCAGGCCGATCAGGTGCCGTCACCCGAACTCGGTCCGGTCACCAACCTCACGCGGCGGCTCACCGCGGCCAGCCCGATCCGGATTTCCGATCTGTTGCGCCCGGGAGACCAGCAACCCGAGGCGTGCCCGATCGACCGGCACGAGCGAGCCGACACCGACGGGGAGTGCATGGAACTCGAGCGGGGCGGCACGAAAGTCGACCGGCCCCGTCCGGACAGCACCGCACCCGAATATGCAGAAGCGGCCGGGGAAGAGAGTTCTCCCCCGGCCGACGATGCCGATGTACTACCGCTGGATCCGGGCGCCGGAACCGAGCCCGAGGCTCACTCGCCGCCTCTGCGGAGGCCTTCATAGACCTTCTTGCACTCGGGGCACACCGGCGAACCGGGTTTGGGCGATCGCGTCACAGGGAAAACCTCGCCGCACAACGCAACCACGTGGGTTCCCATGACCGCGCTCTCCGCGATCTTGTCCTTCTTCACGTAGTGGAAGAACTTGGGAGTATCGTCCTCGGTCGTCTCGTCGGGGGTGGTATCCGGCCGTTCCTTGGTATCCGTGCTCACGTATCCATGATGCCGCACGACGGCCGAGGATGCGCGTGTGCATCTCGGGACCTGTCGTGGGAAGGTGGAGGCTATGGCAAGAACTTCAGGTTTCGGTGGATCTCCCGACCACGGATCGCCCGATAACCCGGTTCTGATCACGGAGGCGTCGGCGTCTCTCGAGGACCAGCACCGAGCGCGGGTCCGCAAATACCTCACGTTGATGTCGTTCCGTATCCCCGCGCTCATCCTGGCGGCGATCGCGTACGGCGTCTTCGAAAACCCCTGGATATCGATGGCCATCATCGGCCTGTCGATCCCGCTCCCCTGGGTCGCCGTGCTGATCGCCAACGATCGGCCGCCGCGCAGCAAAGACGAGCCGAGCCGCTGGGACGGCCGTTTCGACACGAACCCCGCCATCGAGGCACCCGACCGCCGGGTCATCGACGGCTGACGCACGACGCCCTGCGAGAATGCCGGGGTGGACCGCGACCTGCTTCTGTCGATCTGCCCTGCCCTGCGCACGGCGCTGAACCGATCCCGCTACGACCTCGACGCCGTGCGGGAACTGCTCGGGCCCGAGGCGCACGCCGCATACGGTCGCGGGGAGCCGGTACCGGCGCGCCGCGCGGCCCGCGGGGCCGGTGATCTGGGCCTGCTCGTGCGCCTGTTCCTGTTGCAGGACACCTGCCCCGAGCACGACGTGGCACGCGCGCTCGCTCCCCTGTCCCCGGCCGCCGCGATCCGGGCCGGACTACTCGAACGCGACGGTGACGGCGTGCGCGCCGCACTCGACCTCCGCCCGTTCGACGCCGGGACCGGCACGCGGTGGTTGCTCTCGGACCTCGACGGCTCTCTCCGCCCCACCGTCACCCGCCCCGACCACGTTCTCGGCGTCGGGCAGGCCTCCCTGTCGCTGCTCCACGCCACTCCCACCGACCGGGTCGGATCGGTGCTCGATCTGGGCACCGGATGTGGCGTCCAGGCGATCCGCGCCGCCGAGTACGCGGACACGGTGACCGCAACCGACATCACGCCGCGGTGCCTGACCCTCACCGCCGCCGGCGCGGCGCTCAACGAGATCGACCTGGAACTGCTCGAGGGATCGTGGTTCGAGCCGGTCGCGGGCAGGACATTCGATCGCATCGTCGCGAACCCGCCGTTCGTGGTGAGCACCGGCGACGTCGAGCACAGTTACCGGGACTCCGGGATGGATCTCGACGGCGCCAGCAAGCTGATGGTCTCGCAGGCGGTCCGGTATCTGAACCCCGGTGGAACCGCTGCGATGCTCGCGTCGTGGGTGCACGTCGACGGTGAGGACTGGCGGGTCCGCGTCGCCTCCTGGCTCCCTGCGCACGGCGTCGACGCCTGGGTCGTCCAGCGAGACGTCGCGGACCCCGCGCTCTACGTGGGGACGTGGCTGCGCGACGGCGACGCCGACGAGCGCGACCCCGACGGTGCAGCCCTCGCCGAGCAGTGGCTCGACCACTTCGAACGCAACGGCGTCGAGGGCGTCGGGTTCGGATTCGTCTATCTGAGGCGGACCGACAGCCCGTCGGACGTGCTCGCCGAAGACCTACGGCACGGATCCACCGATTCCCTCGGGGACGAGGCGATCGACTACTTCCGGCGCGTCGAGTGGCTCCGGAACCACGATGTGCTCGGCGCGCGGTTCACTCTGCGGCCCGACACCGCCCTCGAGCGGGTCTATCTTCCCGGCGCGGAGGGCTGGAAAGAAGCCGTCGTCCGCGTGCACCGCGGCAACGGACCCGGGTGGCAACACGAGATCGACGACCTCGCCGCCGCGCTGCTCGCAGGATTCCGGGCCGACGGATTGCCGTTGGAGGACCTGGTGACGTTGCTTGCCGCCGCACACGGGGAAGACGAGGACGCGCTGACAACGCACGCCGTCTCGCTCGTCCAGGGTCTGGTCCGGCACGGACTGGTCGAACCGGCCTGATTCCGGCGTCTGCGGCGGTGGCGGGTTCCGCCTGGACGATCTCTCAGGAACTTCTCAGGACGAGCGGCAGGTTTCCGCAGGTCAGTGCGGTCGTGCTCACAGTCTTACGGGAACTATCGGTGGGCTTCCGAGCGTTGAAGCTTGTAAGACACCACCGATGAGGAGGCACGTCATGGCACGCCCCGCAACAACCGCTCGCGTCGATTCGGACATCGACAGCCAGAGCCCCGCCGCTGATCTCGTCCGCGTTTATCTGAACGGGATCGGCAAGACAGCTCTGCTGACGGCAGCCGACGAGGTGGAGCTGGCCAAGCGGATCGAGGCCGGTCTGTATGCCAAGCACGTGCTCGAGACCAAGAAGCGGCTCACTGCTGCGAAGAAGCGCGACCTGTCGATCGTCGTTCGCGAAGGCCAGGCCGCCCGCAGCCATCTGCTCGAGGCGAATCTGCGTCTCGTGGTTTCGCTCGCGAAGCGGTACACCGGACGTGGTATGCCCCTGCTGGACCTGATCCAGGAAGGCAACCTCGGCCTGATCCGCGCGATGGAGAAGTTCGACTATGCGAAGGGCTTCAAGTTCTCGACCTATGCCACGTGGTGGATCCGTCAGGCCATCACCCGCGGCATGGCCGACCAGAGCCGCACGATCCGCCTGCCCGTCCACCTCGTCGAGCAGGTCAACAAGCTCGCCCGGATCAAGCGTGAGTTGCACCAGCAACTCGGCCGGGAAGCCACCGATGCGGAACTGTCGAGCGAATCGGGCATCGCGGTCGAGAAGATCGCCGATCTGCTCGACCACAGCCGCGACCCGGTGAGCCTCGACATGCCGGTCGGCAACGACGAGGAGGCGCCGCTCGGTGACTTCATCGAAGACGCCGAAGCCACGTCCGCCGAGAACGCCGTCATCGCGGGACTGCTGCACAGCGACGTCCGGACCGTGCTGGGCACGCTCGACGAGCGCGAGCAGCAGGTAATCCGCCTGCGGTACGGCCTCGACGACGGACAGCCCCGCACGCTCGACCAGATCGGCAAGCTGTTCGGGTTGTCGCGCGAGCGGGTCCGGCAGATCGAACGCGAAGTGATGAGCAAGCTTCGCGAGGGCGAACGCGCAGATCGCCTTCGCGCATATGCCAGCTGACCGGGCGCGTCAGCGGTAAAAGATCCCCGAGGACCGGGCTGGGTCCTCGGGGATCGTCTTGTCTGTGGGGCGCCCCCGCGGATCGGCGGTCAGCGCAGGCGCCGGGGCCCCAGATCGAGCGGGTGCGGTTCCGGGCCGACCCGCACGTGGGCGTCGGTCAGTTCCACACCCACAGGGGACGCGAGCAGCGGCTCACAGACGAGATCGCGCACCTCGGGCAGATCGTCGGCGAGAGCCGAGATCCGCTGGACGAAATCCACCAGCGCCGCCTTGTGCACCGGGGCCGCGTTGCGGTAGCCGGAGAGCAGCGGTGCGGCCTTCGGTGCGTCGATCAGTTCGGCCGCTTCGTCCTCGGTCAGGGGCAGCACCCGGTACGCCCGGTCGCCGAGAAGGTCGGAGATGACACCGGCGAGGCCGAACGAGATGAGTGCGCCGAACGACGGATCGTCCTGCACGCGGATCGCACATCCGATGCCTTTGACCGCCATCTTCTGCACGTGCAGCAGCGGCTCGCCCGACATCGCCGCAAGGTCGCGGTACGCGATCCGCACGGATTCCGCGTCGACGAGATCGAGCCGTACCCCACTCAGGTCGGGACGATGGCGCCACTGCGCCCCGGTGGCTTTCACGGCGACCGGAAAACCGATCTCCTTCGCCGCCGCGACCGCTTCGGACTCGGTGGTCACCGCCCGGAAATCCGCGACGTGCACGCCGTAACACGCCAGTAGCAGCGCCGCCTCCGTGTCGGACAGGTACCTGCCCTCGGGAGTGGTCTCGAGCCACCCCTGGACGAGCGCGCGGGCCCGGTCGGGATCGATCCCCGCCGGGCGCACCACCTGCGACGGCGGCCTGCTGCGCCACTTCGCATAACGCCATGCCCGCGCGAGCGCCTTGGCCGCACGCTCGGGCCCCGGGTACGACGGCACCGACCCGCGGGTGGGGTTGCCGGCGGAATCGCGCACGGCGAGAACATCCGGGATGCCTTCGGTGGCGAGGAAGGTCGTCACCACGGGCTTGTCGGATCCGGAGACCGCATCGCGCAGTGCCTGGGCGAACGGTTGCACGTCCACCGCGACCGGTGGCACGAACACCGCGATCACCGCATCGATGCTCGCCGAATCCAATGCGTGCGCCACGGCCTCGGCGAACTCGTCCGGGGTCGCTTGCGGCCCGAGGTCCACCGACTCCGGTGCCACGAGTCCTTCACCGCGTGCGGCGTCGACCGCGAGCACACCGAGAGCCGTGGAATTGCCGATGACGGCGACCCGCGGGCCGGCGGGGAGCGGCTGATACCCGAAGAGCAGAGCCGAGTCGAACAGTTGCGCAATGGATTCCACCTGCACGACACCGGCCTGTTCGAACAGACTGCGCACCATGGTGTCGTCCATTTCGCCGGTACGTGCCGCGAGGGCCGGCGGTACGGCATGGCGTCCGCTCTTGACCGCCACGATCGGTTTGCTGCGCGCCACCCGGCGGGCGATCCGCGAGAATTTGCGCGGGTTGCCGAAGCTCTCGAGGTACAGCAGCACCACCTCGGTCGCCGGGTCGGTGTCCCAGTACTGCAGCAGGTCGTTGCCGGACAGGTCGGCGCGGTTGCCGGCGGAGACGAACGACGACAGGCCCACCCCGGTCTTCGCGGCCTCGTCGAGGATGGCGATACCCAGAGCGCCCGATTGGCAGAAGAAGCCGACGTTGCCGAGCGACGGAAGTACCGGTGCCAGGGTCGCGTTGAGCAGAATCGACGGATCGTTGTTGGCCACGCCGAGCGCGTTCGGGCCGATCAGCCGCATGCCGTGGGAGCGGGCGGCGAGGGCGAGTCGCCGTTCCGCGTCGCGACCCTCCGGCCCGGTTTCGCCGAATCCGGACGAGACGACGAGCAGCGCCTTGACGCCTTTGGCGAGACAGTCGTCGAGTACGGCGTCGATGGACTCGGCGGGCACCGCGGCGATCGCGAGGTCGACCTCGTCCGGGATGTCGCGGACCGTGGGGTAGGCGCGCACCCCCCGCACCGATCGGTGTTCCGCGTTGACCGGGTACACCGGTCCGGTGAACCCGCTGCGCAGCATGTTCACGAGCACCGCATTACCGACCTTGCGGCTGTCGGTGGACGCACCGATCACCGCGACGCTGCCGGGGCCGAGGATGTTGCGGACGCTGCGCGCCTCGGCGGCGCGTTCGCGGGCGTTCCGCACCGAGACGAGCGCTTCGGTGGGGTCGATGGCGAACTCGAGTCGCACCACCCCGCCCTCGAAACTGCGGCTGACCTGGTATCCCGCTTCGCGGAACACCGTGATCATGTGCCGGTTCTCGGCGAGAACCTCCGCGACGAAGGTGTGCAGGCCGTTCTCGGCTGCCGCACCCGCGAGATGCTCGAGCAGGATCGGCCCCAGACCGCGCCCCTGATGCGCGTCGGCGACGGTGAACGCGACCTCGGCGGACAACCCGTCCCCCTCGTCCGGGAGTCCTTCGTACCGCCCGACCGCGATGATCTCGTCGCCGAGCAGCGCCACGAACGCGACACGGGTGTGGTGATCGACGACGGTGAACCGGAACAGGTCCTTCTTCGAAATCGTGGGATACGGCCCGAAGTACCGCAGGTACCGGGTCCGTTCCGACAGTTTGCTGTGGAACTCCACGATGCGGTCGGCGTCCTCGGGGACGATGGGCCGCAGATGCACGACGCCGCCATCGGAGGCCAGGACGTCGGCGACCCAGTGACGGGGATAGTCCCGGGCGACGCTGAGCGCGCGCTCGCGTGCCGCATCGGCAGCGATCTCCGCCTCGCTTTTCCCGGACTCGAGGCCCGGGTCCGCCGGTACTTGCTGGGATTCAGTCACGCGGGTCCTCCGGATCCAGGCCGAGCAGCGGGAACGCCGATCGGCGTGTGGCGATGATCCCCGAGTCGATACGGGTGAGCGCCCGATCGAGAGACGCCACCCCGGTTTCCGGGGTACCTCCCGGGCCGTCCCAGGGAAGGTAGGACACGTCCGAGTCCTCCCCCATGACGGTCGGCAGATCCACTCCGGGTGCGAGGGCGCCGACCCGTTCGCGCCAGTCTTCCGGAACGGCGGTGGTGGGGTCGATCTCGCGGTCGAGCGCCGCCGCGATGAGGTGGGTCCATGCCCGGGGCACGACGCGAACCAACCCGTAACCGCCGCCGCCGACTGCGAGCCAGCGGCCTTCGCAGTGCCGGTCCGCGAGATCACGCATGGCGAGATAGGAGGCCCGCTGACCGTCGACGGTCAGCGCCAGATCTGCGAGAGGGTCCTCGCGGTGACTGTCGGCGCCGCACTGGCTGATGAGGATCTGCGGGCGGAACGCAGCGAGCGCTCCGGGCACCACCGCGTGAAAAGCCCTCAGCCACAAGGAATCGACAGTGCCGGGCAGAACCGGCATGTTGATCGAGGTCCCCTCGGCCTCACCCGAGCCCACCTCACTCGACCATCCGGTGTTGGGCCACAGCGTCGCGGGGTGCTGGTGGAGAGAGATGGTGAGCACCCGCGGGTCGCCGAGAAAGGCGTGCTGGACTCCGTCACCGTGATGCGCGTCGACGTCCACGTAGGCGATGCGGTCGTAACCGTTGTCGAGAAGCCAGGAGATCGCGATCGCGGCGTCGTTGTAGACGCAGAATCCGGCGGCCCAGTCGGCCATCGCGTGGTGCATTCCCCCGCCGATGCTCACCGCGCGCAGGGTCCGGCCCGAGGCGATCTCCCGGGCGGCGGCGAGTGTGCCGCCGGCGAGGGTGGCACTCGCCTCGTGCATGCGGGGGAAGATCGGATTGTCCTCGGTACCCAGGCCGTGCGGGGCGTCGGCGACGGCAGCGGTACCGGGGGCGACCGCGCCGGCCCGTTTGACGGCATCGAGGTAGGCCGGGGTGTGGATGCGCAGCAGGTCCACATCGTCCGCGGGAGACGGATGGACCGTCTCGACACCCTCGAGCAGACCGATACTCTTCGACAGCGCCATGGTGAGATCGAGCCGCGTGGGGTTCATCGGGTGTGTCGGGCCCCACCGGTAGTCGAGGTATTCGGGGCTCCACACCACCACTCGATCGCCGCCCAATTGTGTCGTACCGCCCTCGGCGGTGGAGCTAGTGGTCATGAACACAGACGCTACTGGTCCGGGATGGGACGCGCGAGCAACCAAGGGCGCCCCCACCGCCCTATTCGCACGGTTAGAATCGGCGCAGACGAAGGGGTGTGAGAGTGAAGGACCTGGTCGATACCACGGAGATGTATCTCCGGACGATCTACGATCTGGAAGAGGAAGGCGTCGTGCCGTTGCGTGCGCGCATCGCCGAACGCCTCGAGCAGAGTGGACCCACCGTCAGCCAGACGGTCGCCCGCATGGAGCGGGACGGCCTGTTGCGCGTCGCCGGCGACCGCCATCTGCAACTGACCGAGAAAGGCCGCGACCTCGCGGTGTCGGTCATGCGCAAGCACCGTCTCGCGGAGCGACTCCTCGTCGACGTGATCGGCCTCGACTGGGAGAACGTGCATGCCGAGGCGTGCCGTTGGGAGCACGTGATGAGCGAGGAGGTCGAGCGGCGACTGGTCGAGGTGCTCAACAACCCGACGACGTCCCCGTACGGAAACCCGATCCCCGGCCTGGCACAGCTGGGCTTGGACAAGGATGCTGCTCCCGACGAGAAGCTGGTTCGGCTGACGGAGATTCCCGCCGGTAAACCGACCGCGGTCGTGGTGCGTCGGCTCGCCGAATACGTGCAGTCCGACCCCGATGTCATCGCGCGCCTGCGTGAGGCCGGAGTCGTCCCGGACGCGCGCGTTACAGTCGAGACGCGCCCGGGCTCGGTGACCATCACCGTGGCCGGGCACAACAGCTTCGAGCTTTCCGACGAGATGGCCCACGCCGTGCAGGTGAAACAGGTTTGATGCAGACCTCTTCACAGGCCCGCGGCGGGCCTGTGAAGAGGGGATCCACAGCGTGAGACTTCTGGTGACCGGCGGTGCCGGGTATGTGGGCAGCGTGTGCAGCACAGTGCTGCTCGAACAAGGCCACGAGGTGGTTGTGGTCGACGACCTGTCCACAGGCAACGCCGACGCGGTCCCCACCGGTGCCGAATTCGTCGAAGGCGACATCGCGACGGTCGCGACCGAGGTCCTCGGCTCCGGTGACGACGGCCCCCGCTTCGACGGCGTGCTGCACTTCGGCGCGCAGTCGCTCGTCGGCGAATCCGTCGAACACCCGGAAAAGTATTGGCAGGGCAACGTCGTCACAACCTTGACGCTGCTCGAGGCGATCCGGCGATCGCGCACTCCCCGTCTGGTGTTCTCGTCGACGGCGGCGACTTACGGTGAGCCCGACGAGGTACCGATCGTCGAGGACGCACCGACGAGACCCACCAATCCGTACGGCGCGTCCAAGCTGGCCATCGATCATGCGATTTCGTCGTACTCCCACGCGCACGGTCTGGCGGCGACGAGCCTGCGGTACTTCAACGTCGCCGGGGCGTACGGCGGTGCAGGTGAGAACCGGACGGTGGAGACCCACCTGATTCCCCTGGTGTTGCAGGTGGCGCTCGGGCAGCGAGACCACATCTCCGTGTTCGGCACCGACTGGCCCACCAAGGACGGGACCGCGGTGCGCGACTACATCCATGTCAAGGATCTCGCCGACGCGCATGTCCTGGCGCTCACGCGGTCGGAACCGGGTCGCCACCGCATCTACAACCTCGGCAGCGGTGAAGGTTTCAGTGTCCGAGAAGTGATCGCTGCGTGCGAACGCGTCACGGGACTGCCGATCGCGTCGGTCGACGCCCCCCGCCGGGCCGGCGATCCCGCGGTGCTGATCGCGTCGAGTGCTCGGGCGATGAACGAACTCGGATGGGCTCCGAAACACACCGATATCGACGAGATCGTCTCGGACGCCTGGGAATTCACCAAGAGCCTCGGCGATCGCTCGCACGCCGCACGTCGCGGCTGAGTCACCGGGCAGGTCCGTCCTGCGGTAGTGCGACACCCAGTCTCGCGGCGATCTCGTATCCGGTCGCTGCGAGGCTCCTGATCGCGTCAGGACGCAACCCTGCCTGCAACGCCTGATCGAGTAGATCGGAAAGCCGGTGTCGCGGATCGGATTCCAGCGCGACCCCGAGAGCGACGCCGGCGAACGGCCCGTCGCCGCGCACGTACGCTCCGAACGCCACCAGTGCGGCCGCATCGGCGCGTTCGGGGTCGGGCAGGGCGCGTACCAGATCCACCCAGAGGCGTTCGGCGGCGCCCGCCCACGGTCCTGTTGCGAGGGCCAGCGCGGCGTCCCGGACGGTCCGGTTCGCAAGGATCACAGCCAGTTCGGCGCATTCCCCCGGCAGCAGATGTTCCCCGTCGCGGCCCGGGAGGACCAGGGCCAGGAGGGTTTCCAGTTCGGCCCGGTCGGCGGCGGCGGATCCTCCGCTCCGTTCGGCACGCTCGTACGCGAGGTCGCGGGCGTGCACGGCCGCGTCGAGCCTGCTCGCGACGTCGGCGCGGAAACTCGCCGGGTAGGGCTCGAGGAGTGTGGTGAGTTCGCTGCGAGTTCGCCGGATGGGGTTGCCGTCGAACACCCGGGTGGCCGCCACGACGGAGGCGTCGGGGTCGGGCACCGTCCCGGAATCGTCGCGACCGGGAACGAACCACGTTGCGCCGGCATCGATGGCGGGGACCGCGAGCGCACCGCCGAGCACGATGTCGGCGGTCGCGAGATAGGCGGCGAACTCCTCGAGGAGGGCGTGAGCACGGCCGGCGGCAGGTCCGTGAGGGTCCTGAAGCCTGTCGTCGACGAGGATCGCGATCACCGAGTCGGCTTCCTCACGTGCGCACACGGCACGGAACCGGCGGAACGCCTCGCGCATCGGGTCCTGCGTCCCGTCTCGGGGTCCGTCGAGTAACAGGTCGTGCCGCATCACCGCTCCGATCGTGGCGGCCCCCGTCTCACCCGGCCGGGTTGTCACGGGCGAGAGGCTGAGAACGACGAGGGAGCGCGCGGGACGGAACCCGAGCAGCGCGGGCACCGCTGCGATCAGGTCTCCGATATCGGTGAGGCGGAGCGGGCGTGAGGACGAGGTGGGTGTGGTCATGCCCGAACGGTCTCCCGGCCCGAGGACAGGTCCGGTGCCTCCGGGGCTCCATCGGTGCGCTCTGGGGATCGACCCGCGCTCTGTGGACAACCGCGCGGCGTGCCGGTACCGCCGCGGACGCACGTGGCCGGCGCGTGGGTACCCGCGTCTACCGTGGCCGGGCTTCGAGCGCGTACCGCACCGCGTCCGCGTAGACCCGATCGACGTTCTCGGCGTCCGCGGCGCCCGATTCGAACGACATGTACGTCACCAGCACGCGCACGTCCCCGAGTTGGGCGGTATGCGTGAGTATCGACTGAGCGAGAGCGTCCGGGCCTTCCCCCGAGGTGATCGTCCGGGACAACGCCAGTGTCTCCGAGCCCGGGACGAGCACCGGCGGGTCGGGTTCGAGCGCCGTGGTGACGGTCGCGGTGACGCCCCGGTGGGTGGCCTCGACCCGCGCGCACTCGACCAGGTGGCGACGGTAGTCCGCGAGGGGCTCCGCCGGGGTCGTCACTTCGACGCTGAGCGTGGCGCGGCCGCCGGTGTCGGTGCCGACGGCCATCGCCGTCCCTCCCGGCCCGTAGTCCTGCGGCGGCGGCAGGCAGCCGCCTGGGTTCACGCGGGCACCCGGTGGGATCCCGGTGAGGTCCGGCGCCGCCTGCGCCACCGCCTGCGGGGGCAGGACCACGGCACTGTACGGCTCCGGGAAGCGGTCGACCGGCAAGAGCAATTCGGCTGGGGTGCTTCCGCTACCGGGAGCGGCGCCGGGTGGCGGCGCCGCGGTGGCCGGCGGGCTGCCGGTGTGCGGCGTGGCCTCGGGGCGTGCGACACCGGAAATGCTGGTCGTGCACGCTGCGACCAGGACTGATGCGCCGGTGAGGAGTATCGCTGCCGTGATCGTGCGGCGCGCGGCCGGGCGGGGCGGGCGAGGGTCGTCGGCGGTCCTGCACCGTGGAGCGTCGCACTTCGCCACCCGAACCTCCGTCGTCCACAGTCCAGCGGGGCCCGGACCCGGGAAATCGCCACCGCCGCTTCAATTAGACTCGGACACCACCATGCCACGCCGGTGCTGCACCGGCGGGAAGGCTACGACGGCGGAGTGTGATCGGAGTGGTTCCCCAATGGACGAGCAGTCCCGGATGTACGAGCTGGAGTTCCCGGCTCCACAACTCATGACCACCGACGGGCAGGGTCCGGTTCTCGTTCACGGCCTCGAAGGGTTCGCGGACGCCGGACATTCGGTCCGGCTGGCCACCACGCATCTGAGGGAGACGCTCGAGACCGAACTCGTGGCGTCGTTCGCGGTCGACGACCTCATCGACTACCGCTCCCGGCGACCGCTGATGACCTTCAAGTCGGACCATTTCTCCGACTATGCGGCCCCCGAGCTGAACCTGTACGCCCTCATCGACAATGCGGGAACTCCGTTCCTGCTGCTTGCGGGCAGCGAACCGGATCTCAAATGGGAGCGGTTCATCACCGCGGTGCGCCTGCTCGCCGAGCAGTTCGGCGTGCGGCGCACGATCGGCCTCAACTCCATCCCGATGGCGACACCGCACACCAGGCCGCTCTCGGTTACCGCCCACTCCACGAACAAGGACCTCATCGCCGGCCACCACCGCTGGTCCGGTGAGTTGCAGATTCCGGCGGGGGCGTCGTCGCTGCTCGAGCTCCGCATGGCGCAGCACGGACACGAGTCGGTGGGATTCTCCGTGCACGTGCCGCACTACCTGGCACAGACCGACTACCCGGCGGCCGCCGAGACGCTTCTCACCCACGTGGCGGAGATCGGCGATCTCGACATTCCGCTGCAGGCACTCGACGAGGCCGCGGCACGGGTCCGTGAGCAGATCGACGAGCACATCGAGGGCAACGAGGAAGTACAGGGAGTGGTGCAGGCCCTCGAACGGCAGTACGACAGCTACGTGGCCGCGCAGGAACAGCAGACCTCTCCCCTGCCGACCGACGAGAATCTGCCGACCGGCGAGGAACTCGGGGCGGAATTCGAGCGCTTCCTCGCGGAATACGACCAGCGCGGCGACGACGATACCGATCAGTCGCTCTGAGCGGAACGGGGCGCGTCACGACGCGGCGGGTCCACGGTGGGACGTTTCATGACCGTTACGATCGTCGCCCATCGCGTCACATACACTCGGTACGCTCTCGCGGCATGCAAGAGTGACTCCGGGCGGCGATTACCGTCAGGTCGAGAAACCGGCCGTACGTAGGTGCCTCCCCACGTCGGCAGGAGACGGTGATGACCACAGCGCGTCCGAGGAAGCTCCGCCCGGTTCCCGACAAGGAACCGCGCATGGTCTTCCGCACGATCCACGGCTACCGGCGCGCGTTCCGGATGGCCGGCAGCGGGCCTGCGCTGCTGCTCATCCACGGTATCGGTGACAACTCGTCGACGTGGACGGACGTGATTCCGCACCTCGCCGAGAAGTACACCGTGATCGCCCCCGATCTGCTCGGCCACGGCCGATCGGACAAGCCGCGAGCCGACTACTCCGTCGCCGCGTATGCCAACGGCATGCGTGACCTGCTGTCGGTGCTCGGGATCGACAAGGTTACGGTCGTCGGCCACTCCCTCGGCGGCGGAGTCGCGATGCAGTTCGCGTACCAGTTCCCGGGCAGGGTCGAGCGACTCGTGCTCGTGTCGTCGGGCGGCGTCACCAAGGACGTCCACCCTGTCCTGCGCATGGTGTCGGTACCCGTCGTCAGCGAGGTGCTCAAGCTCCTGCGCATACCGGGTGCGATGCCCGCCATGAGGCTTGCCGGCTCCGCGCTGGGCCAGCTCAACAAGTCGCCGCTCAAGCCCGGCGCACTCCTGCACGACGCCTCCGACCTGGTACGTATCCTCGGCGAACTTCCGGATCCGACGGCGTGCCAGGCCTATCTGCGGACCCTGCGGGCGGTTGTCGACTGGCGTGGCCAGGTGGTGACCATGCTCGACCGCAGTTACCTCACCGAGGATCTGCCGGTGCAGCTGATCTGGGGCGACCGCGACAGCGTCATTCCGGTGGGGCACGCTTACCTCGCGCATTCCGCGATGCCCGGTTCCCGGCTCGAAGTGTTCCGCGGCGCCGGCCACTTCCCGTTCCGGGACGATCCCCTGCGTTTCCTCCGGGTCGTGGAGAACTTCCTCGACAACACCGCTCCCCTGCAGTTCGACGAGGAGAGCTGGCGGAAGCTCCTCGTCTCCGGGGTGAGCGAATCGCGCATCACCGGCGGCCCGGCCACCCGCATGGCCGTGCTCGACGTGATGGAGTCCGACGAGCGCAGCGCCACGTAGCAGGCCTCGCGGTCCGCTGCCGCGACGGAACGGCAGCGCGGAAAGGCCCTCGCCACCGGGCGACTAGCCTGGAGCAGTGCTGCTTCCCGATCTGATACCCGACCCCGTCGACGACGACACCCTCTTCGACGCCTTCACCTCCTGGACGACGGATCGGGGACTGTCGCTCTACCCGGCGCAGGAGGAAGCGCTGATGGAACTCGTGGGCGGTTCGCACGTGATCCTCGCGACGCCCACGGGGTCGGGCAAATCGATGGTGGCGATCGGAGCCCATTTCTTCGCGCTCGCGGCCGGCAAGCGCACGTTCTACACCGCACCGATCAAGGCGCTCGTCAGCGAGAAGTTCTTCGCATTGTGCGAGGTCTTCGGAGCCGACCGGGTCGGGATGATGACCGGCGACGCCTCGGTGAACCCGACCGCCCCGATCATCTGCGCGACCGCGGAGATCGTCGCCAACCTCGCGCTGCGTGAAGGCCCGGACTCGGACATCGGCCAGGTGGTCATGGACGAGTTCCATTTCTACTCCGACCCCGACCGTGGATGGGCCTGGCAGGTGCCCCTCATCGAACTGCCCCACGCGCAGTTCCTGCTCATGTCCGCGACCCTCGGGGACGTGTCGTTCCTCCAGAAGGACCTCACTCGTCGCACCGGGCGCCCGACCGTCGAGGTCTCGGGGACCGAGCGACCGGTGCCCCTGACCTTCTCGTATTCGCAGGCCCCCATCGGTGAAGCGATCGAAGAGCTGGTCACCACTCACCAGGCACCGGTGTACGTCGTCCACTTCACCCAGGCCGCCGCGCTCGAGCGTGCCCAGGCACTGACCAGCGTCAACATGTGCACGAAAGCCGAGAAGGAGGCGATCGCGGCCGCACTCGGCGAATTCCGGTTCTCGACGGGATTCGGCAAGACCCTGTCCCGGCTCGTGCGGCACGGCATCGGCGTCCACCACGCGGGAATGCTGCCCAAGTACCGGAGATTGATCGAAAAGCTCGCGCAGGATGGTCTTTTGAAGGTGATCTGCGGCACCGACACGCTGGGTGTCGGAATCAACGTTCCGATCCGCACGGTGCTGCTCACCGGACTGACCAAGTACGACGGCACCCGCACGCGGCAGCTCAAGGCGCGTGAATTCCACCAGATCGCGGGCCGCGCCGGCCGGGCCGGGTACGACACCATGGGCACGGTCGTCGTGCAGGCGCCCGAGCACGAGATCGAGAACGTCCGGGCCCTCGCGAAGGCGGGCGAGGACCCGAAGAAGCGCCGCAAGGTGCAGCGGAAGAAGGCGCCGGAGGGGTTCGTCTCCTGGGGTGAGGGCACGTTCGACAAGCTCATCGTCGCGTCGCCGGAACCGATGCAGTCGCGGTTCGCCGTGAGCAACTCGATGCTGCTCAACGTGATCGCGCGGCCCGGCAACTGTTTCGACGCCATGCGGCATCTGCTCGAGGACAATCACGAACCCCGGCCCGCGCAGCGCAAGCACATCCTCAAGGCGATCTCCCTCTACCGGGGTCTGCTCCAGGCCGGTGTGGTCCAGCAACTCGACGAACCCGACGAATACGGCCGCAGGGCCCGGTTGACGGTCGATCTCCAGCGCGATTTCGCGCTGAACCAGCCGTTGTCGCCTTTCGCACTGGCCGCGATCGAACTGCTCGACATCGATGCTCCCGGCTACGCCCTCGATGTCGTCTCGGTGATCGAATCGACGCTCGACGATCCCCGGCAGATCCTCATGGCGCAGCAGCACGCGGCACGCGGGGAAGCCGTGGCCCAGATGAAGGCCGACGGTATCGAGTACGACGAGCGCATGGAATTGCTGGAGGAGGTCACCTGGCCGAAGCCGCTCGCCGAGCTGCTCGATCCGGCGTTCGAGACCTATCGCGGGGGCCATCCCTGGGTGTCGGAGACGCCGTTGTCCCCGAAATCGGTGGTGCGCGACATGATCGAGCGCGCGATGACCTTCTCCGAATTGGTGAGCCACTACGGTCTCGCGCGATCGGAAGGGCTCGTGCTGCGGTACCTCGCCGACGCCTACCGCGCGCTGCGCCAGACGGTGCCGGACGTGGCGCGCACCGAGGAACTCGAGGACATCATCGAGTGGCTCGGTGAGCTCATCCGGCAGGTCGATTCGTCCCTGCTCGACGAATGGGAATCGCTGACGAACCCGGGTGTCGAATCGGACGACCAGCAGGTCGCGTTCGGGGCCGACGTTCCGCGGCCGCTGTCCGCGAACACGCGTGCCTTCAAGGTCATGGTCCGCAATGCGATGTTCAAGCGCGTGGAACTCGCGGCGCGCCGCCGTTGGTACGACCTCGCCCAGCTCGGTGACGGTCTGGATGCGGAGGACTGGGAGGACCTCCTCGAGTTGTACTTCGAGGAGTACTCCGAGATCGGTACCGGGCCCGACGCCCGTGGGCCGCAACTCTTCTCGGTGGAGATGGACACCGACGTGTGGCGGGTCCGCCAAACGCTGCACGATCCTCAGGGCGACCACGGATGGGCACTGCTCGCCGAGGTCAACCTCGCGGAGTCGGATGCGGCAGGCGAGGTGGTGTTCGACGAGTTCGAGGTGGCAGAGGGCTGACGCGGTTCGGGCACGCGCCGTACCGGTAACCTGACCAGGTGAACGAAGAGTCCGCGCAGGCGTTCCGGCTGGCCTATGTCCCTGGGGTCACCCCCACCAAGTGGGTCCGGGTGTGGATCGAACGTATGCCGGACGTCCCGATCGAACTCGTCCCCGTGGAACCGACGGCGGGCGCCGACCCCCTGCGGGACGGAAGCGCCGACATCGCTCTGCTGCGCCTGCCGCTCGAGCGGGACGGACTGTCGGTGATCAACCTCTACACCGAGGCATCCGTGGTGGTTGTTCCGAAGGAACACGCGATCGCCGCCGTCGACTCCGTCTCCGTCGCCGATCTCGCGGACGAAACGGTGCTGCACCCGCTCGACGAAGTGCTGGACTGGGCCACCTTCCCCGGCGAAGAGGCGTTCGAGCGACCCGCCGACACGGAGACCGCGATCTCCCACGTGGCCTCCGAGGTCGGTGTGCTCGTCACTCCTCAGTCGCTCGCCCGCCTCCACCATCGCAAGGACCTCACCTACCGGCCCGTCACCGATGCGCCCGCATCGCAGGTCGGGCTCGTGTGGATGACCGAGAACACCACCGATCTCGTCGACACGTTCGTCGGTATCGTCCGCGGCCGCACCGCCAACAGTTCCCGGGGACGGCAACAGGATTCGGAAACCCCCGCGGAGAACACCAAGGACCGCAAGGGTCCTCGGCGCGGGGAACGACAAGGATCCCAGCCGCGGCGCGTCGTCGGCGACAAGAAGCCCAAGGCACGAGGCGGCAAAGCCACCCGGCCCAAGGGTTCGGGCCGGCCCCGCAAGGGACGCGGCTGACGCGCACTCAGGCGATGGGACGGACCTGCGGAGGCAGTTGCATCCTGATGAGATCGGCCAGCGCCCGATAGTCGGCCGCGCGGGCGGTGGACGACCGGACGACCAGCCCGACGGTGCGGCTCGGCGCGGGAGATGCGAAGTACGCCATCGCAAGATCTCCGCGCGCCGTCTCGACCGGAATCGACGACGCGGGAACGAGCGTGATCCCCAGTCCCCCCGCGACGCACCGCACGACGGTCGCGAGGGATGTCGCGCGGGTGTCGCCAGCCACCGGCCGGGCGTCGACGGACCGGCACAGATCGAGTGTCTGGTCACGCAGGCAGTGCCCCTCGTCGAGCAGCAGCAAGGGGGCGTTGTCGAGAGCGGAGAGCGGCACGTCCGTACGACCGGCCAGCTCGTGCCCCTTGGGCACGACGAGCACGAAGTCCTCGGAATACAACGGCATTTCGACCACCCCGGAGATGTCGGAGGGCAGCGCCACCACCGCAGCGTCGAGTGTCCCCGCCCGCAGCGCTCCGAGCAGCCGCGCGGTCTGGTCCTCGACGACGTGGAGCACCAGGTTGGGCATCGTCACACCGAGCGCGGGAAGCAGATCCGGCAGCACGTAGGGGGCGACCGTGGGTATGAACCCCAGACGGAGCGGGCCGGACAATCCGTCGGAGGCGCCGGCGGCCGCGGCGACGAAACCGTCGGCCGCGTCGAGGATCACCTGCGCCTGCGGCAACAATCGCGCGCCCGCCGGAGTCACCAGCACGCGACGGGTACTGCGCTCGATCAGGTGGACCCCGAGACCGTTCTCGAGGGCCGCCAACGCCTGAGAAAGAGTGGGCTGGCTCACATTCAATCTCGTAGCCGCAGTACCGAAATGGCGATACTTCGCGACTGCCACGAAGGCACGCAGCTGCGACAGGGTGGGTTGATAACTCTGATCGGACACGCCTATCAGTCTAGTGCCACCAATCACCTTTACCTTTTGAAAGGTTTCCGGCATGATGGTTTTCATACCGGAGAACGGTCCGACAGGATCGTCCGGTAACGCATGATTCCGTGCCGACCGGCGCGGAAGCGCGTGATCGACTCGCTTGTTTACGACTTATCGAGAGGACCGAGAATGGCACTGCTGACCATTGGCGATCAGTTCCCCGCTTTCAACCTGAAGGCCCTCGTCGGCGGAGACCTGACCCAGGTCGACGCCACCCAGCCCGATGACTACTTCACCACCATCACCAGCGACGACTACGCCGGTAAGTGGAAGATCATCTTCTTCTGGCCCAAGGACTTCACCTTCGTGTGCCCGACCGAGATCGCCGCGTTCGGCAAGCTGAACGACGAGTTCGCCGATCGTGACGCACAGGTGCTCGGCGCTTCCGTCGACAACGAGTTCGTCCACTTCCAGTGGCGCGCACAGCACGAGGATCTCAAGACCCTCCCGTTCCCGATGCTGTCGGACCTCAACCGTGAGCTCGTCTCGGCCACCGGTGTTCTGAACAAGGACGGCGTCGCCGACCGCGCGACGTTCATCGTGGACCCGAACAACGAGATCCAGTTCGTCTCCGTCACCGCCGGTTCCGTGGGCCGCAACGTCGACGAGGTCCTCCGTGTCCTCGACGCTCTGCAGTCGGACGAGCTGTGCGCATGCAACTGGAAGAAGAACGACCCGACCCTCAATGCGGGTGAGCTCGTCAAGGCGGCGCTGCAGTGAGTGTCGAGAACCTGAAGAACGCTCTGCCGGAGTACGCCAAGGACCTCAAGCTCAACCTCGGCTCCCTTGCGCGTTCGACGGAACTCAACGAGCAGCAGCTGTGGGGCACGTTCCTCGCCGCCGCGGCCGCGACCAAGTCGCCGACCGTGCTCAAGGAGATCTCCGAAGAAGCTGCCGACGTGCTGTCCGCGGAGGCGTACAACGCCGCCCTCGGTGCCGCGTCCATCATGGGCATGAACAACGTCGCCTACCGAGCCAAGGGTTTCCTCGGTGACGACTACGCCCAGGTGCGGATGGGTCTGCGGATGAACATCATCGGCAACCCCGGCGTCGAGAAGTCCGACTTCGAACTGTGGTCGCTCGCGGTCTCCACGATCAACGGCTGCCACGATTGCACTGCTGCGCACGACAACGTCGTCCGCAAGGAGGGCCTCACCAAGGAACAGGTCTGGGAGGCCGTCAAGATCGCGGCAACCCTGCAGGGTGTCGCCCAGGCGATCACCACCGCCGAGCTTTTCGCCGGCGTTTGATCCGCCCTTCCGTTCGCTGAAAAGGACCCCTCCTCGGAGGGGTCCTTTTTTTGCGCCGTCCCCGGTGCCGCGGTCATTCGGGAGGCGCAGCGCTCGCGGTGCCGCCGAGCGCCCGCCCCGTGGCGAGATCCTCGTCGTCGAGCAGAACCTCGATCTCGCCGCCGAAGTCCACGCCGGGCGCGAGGGGAAGCCGGTCCCCACTCCAGAACCGGCCCGGGTCGTACCAGTTGCTGCCGCGCCGCCGTTGCTCGAGCAGCCCCATTTCTTCCATCGTCACCGCCACCACCTCTGCGCAGTAAGCACTTTCGAGACCGCCTCCCCCGGGCACCCGGTCTCGTGCCGTCTTCCGGCTCAGCGGGAGCCGGCCGGCGAACCAGCGGCCCGTCAGCTTGGCGGTGGACGGGAACGGAGTGCCGTCGAGCCGGGCGACCGTTCGGAGCAACTGGTCCTCCTGCTCGGTGCTCACCGGCACGGAGATCTGCCGCAGCCATGCACGCTGCCCGTAGCGGGCGCTCCAGACCTGCACCGCACTGCGCAGGTCGTGCAACTGCACGCCGCGCTGGTGGCGGCCGGTCCACATGTCGGGCAAGGTTTTCCCGAGTTCCGCGTGCCACATCAACGGCGGCAGGTCGTCGAGCACGACCGCCATCCCGACGTGATTGACCGGAGCGTTGGTGAGGGCTTGGATCGCGCGATCCGCACCGCTGCTGCCGCGGAAGATCCAGAGATCGCCGGTGCGGGCGATGGACACCGCGTCGTCGAGGGTGATCTGCGACCGAGCCGGGTACGTGGGCATACCCGACAGCCTTCCACGCCGCGCGTGCGCACGACGCTAGGGTCGGGGGCATGGCACTTCGCGGCAGACAGTGGTGGAAGCTTCTCGGCTTGGCCGGAGTCGTGGGCGTCGCCGCGACCGGAGCGGTGACTCTGCGTGCGGAACGCAAGCGCCGCAGTTACACCCCCGACGAGGTGCGCTCGCGCCTCCACGAACGGTATGCGCGGGCCGTCGCGCAGCAGGACGGCCGCGGCGACCTCCCGCTCACCCAGGTCCCCGCGGGCGCACCGGCCCGGATCCGCCGTGTGCTTCGGCGGATCCGGGATCGCGGCTGAGCGGTCAGCCCAGCGCTGCGGCGAATCCGTCCGCGAGGTCGCGGACCTGCTCGTCGGTCATGACGAACGACGGCGAGATCTGCAACGCGCCCTGTCCTGCCGCCCGCCCCGAGATGCCGTGCGCACGGAGCTGTTTCACGAATTCCGGCGCCTCTGCCGGGTCGGTGAGCTGCACCGCTGCGACGGCTCCCAGTCCGCTGCGGACCTCCGCGACGCGAGGATGGTCGGCGAGCGGAGCCAGGGTCTCGTGCAGCGTCTTCTCGAGGCGCGCCGACTCGGCGAGCAGATTCTCGCGCTCGAGGATGTCGAGGTTCGCCAGAGCGGCCGCAGCGGCGGCGGCGTGGCCGCCGTACGTGTAGCCGTGACGCCACCACACGCCGCCCGCAAAGAAGGGCTCGGCCACCCGGGGAGCGATGAACACCGCACCCATCGGAAGGTAACCGGACGTCAGTCCCTTCGCGGTCGTGACCATGTCCGGCTGCAGATCGAACCGGGAGGAGGCGAACCACGAGCCACCGATCCGGCCGAAGCCGGTGACGACCTCGTCGACGACGAACAGGATGTCGTGCTCACGGCAGATGTCGCGGATCTCGGCGAGGTAGCCGTCCGGCGGCAGGTACACCCCGCCCGCGCCGATGATCGGCTCGCAGAAGAACGCCGCGATCGTGTCGGCACCGACCTTCTCGATCAGCGCGAGCAGCGCTTTCGCGTCGTCCCAGGTCACTGTCGCGGTGTCGTCCCACAGCCGGCCGTATCCGTCGCCGTTGACCGGGATACCCGCCAGCGAGGTGCCGCCGACGTGCATGCCGTGGTAGGCCTTCTCGCGTCCGACGAGCAGCGTCTTCGTGGGTTTGCCGACCTCCTGCCAATAGCGTCGCGCCAGTTTCGCGGCCGTGTCCACCGAATCGGAGCCGCCGGAGGTGAAGAAGATCTTGCTGCCCGGAACCGGAGCGATCGTCGCGAGGCGTTCGGCGAGTTCGACGGTCGGCTCGGAGGTCAGGTCACCGAAGTTCGAGTAGTGGGCCAGCTTCCCGATCTGGTCCGCGACAGCCGTCGCGATCTCGGTGCGCCCGTGCCCGACGTTGGTGAACCACAACCCTGCCGTCGCATCCAGGTAGCGGGTGCCCGCGTCGTCCCAGATGTAGGCGCCCTCACCACGGGCCACGACGAATGCGCCGTCACGCTCGACCACGCCCATATCGGCAAATCCGTGCCACAACGCGCCCACGACCAACTCCTGTCCACGACCAAGATTGTCGCCGGTCATCGTATGCGGCGACCTCGGTCGGGGCGCACACGCCCCGGCCCGGCACCGTGTTCCCTCGAGCCGGTCCCCGGTTTCCGGTTCGACGCAGGCCTCCGCGAGCCCCGGGCCCGGGCGTTTCGCTAGGCTGTGTACTCAGCATGTCCATCTCCCCTGCCCCGAACCGCCGCGACCTGAAGTCGGCGCTCGCCGACGTGTCGCTCCGCGACGAACACCGCCTCCGCCGCCGTCTCGACCGCGCACGTGGCGAGGACGCACTCGCCGGCATCGCCGCCGAGATCGAGCGCGCCCGCGGGCGTCTCGCCGACCGTGCCGCCGCGGTCCCGGCGATCACGTATCCCGAGGACCTGCCCGTTTCCCAGCGCAAGGACGACATCGCCGCGGCGATCCGCGATCACCAGGTCGTGGTGGTCGCAGGTGAGACGGGATCGGGGAAAACCACCCAGATTCCCAAGATCTGTCTCGAGCTCGGTCGCGGGGTTCGCGGTCTCGTCGGCCACACCCAGCCACGCCGGATCGCAGCCCGTGCGGTGGCCGAGCGGCTCGCCGAGGAACTCGGCTCGGAAGTGGGCGACACCGTCGGCTACACCGTGCGCTTCACCGATGAGGTGTCCGGGTCGACACTCGTCAAACTGATGACCGACGGCATTCTGCTTGCCGAGATCCAGCGTGACCGCATGCTGCGCCAGTACGACACCCTCATCATCGACGAGGCGCACGAACGCAGCCTCAACATCGATTTCCTGCTGGGCTATCTCCGCCAGTTGCTGCCGCGACGGCCCGACCTGAAGGTGATCATCACCTCGGCCACCATCGATCCCGAACGTTTCGCCCGGCATTTCGCCGATGCGGACGGAACACCGGCGCCGATCGTCGAGGTGTCCGGGCGGACCTATCCGGTGGAGGTGCGCTACCGGCCGCTCACCGTGGAGATCGGTGACCAGCTCGTCGACCGAGACCCCGTCGACGCGGTGTGCGAGGCGGTCGAGGAACTCCAGTCGGCCGGTGACGGCGACATCCTGGTCTTCCTCTCCGGCGAACGCGAGATCCGGGATACCGCGGACGCGCTGCACGACCGCAAACTCCGCAACACCGAGATCCTGCCGTTGTACGGCAGGCTCTCCGCCGCCGAGCAACACCGCGTGTTCTCCTCCCACACCGGCCGCCGGGTAGTCCTGTCGACCAACGTCGCGGAGACGTCGCTGACGGTGCCGGGTATCCGCTACGTCGTCGATCCGGGTACAGCGCGCATCTCCCGTTATTCGGTGCGCACCAAGGTGCAGCGTCTCCCGATCGAGGAGATTTCCCAGGCCTCCGCTCGCCAGCGCGCTGGCCGATGCGGACGTGTCGCCGACGGAATCTGTATCCGGCTCTACTCGGAAGACGATTTCGAGGGCCGCCCCGAGTTCACCGAGCCGGAGATCCTCCGCACGAACCTGGCGTCGGTCGTGTTGCAGATGACCGCACTCGGTCTCGGAGACATCGGTTCGTTCCCCTTCGTCGAACCACCCGACCCGCGTGCGATCCGCGACGGCATCGCGCTGCTCGAGGAACTCGGAGCGCTCGAACCGGCCAAGGCCGGGGAATCGCCGCGGCTGACCGCAACAGGACGTGAGATCGCCCGGCTTCCGGTGGATCCGCGCATGGCCCGGATGATCGTCGAGGGCCATCGCAACGGATGTCTGCGCGAGATTCTCATCATCGTCTCGGCGCTGTCGATCCAGGACGTACGGGAGCGACCCTCGGAGTTCCAGCAGGCGGCCGACGAGAAGCACGCCCGCTTCGCCGTCGAGGGCTCGGATTTCCTCGCCTTCCTACGCCTGTGGGATTACCTGAAAGAGCAACGGAAAGAGCTGTCCTCCAGCCGATTCCGGAGAATGTGCCGCGACGAATTCCTGCATTGGCTGCGCATCCGTGAATGGCAGGATCTGCAAGGGCAACTGCGCCAGATCACCGTCTCGCTCGGCTGGGAGACACATCACCGGCCCGTGAGCGACGAGGCGATCCACCGCTCGCTCCTCGCGGGCCTGCTCTCGCACGTCGGCCTCCGCGAAGGCGACAAGCGCGATTACCTGGGCGCCCGCGGTGCGCACTTCGCGATCTTCCCCGGCTCGTCCCTGTTCAAGAAACCCCCGCGCTGGGTGATGGCCGCAGAACTGGTGGAAACGTCGCGGCTGTGGGCACGGATGGTCGCGCGCGTCGAACCGGAATGGGTCGAGAAACTCGCTCCGCATCTGATCAAGCGGACGTACTCCGAGCCGCACTGGTCCATCAAGCACGAGTCCGCGATGGCGTACGAGCGCGTCACCCTCTACGGCATTCCCCTCGTCGCCCAACGGCCCGTGCAGTACGGACGGATCGATCCCGAGGTCTCGCGCGAATTGTTCATCCGTCACGCACTCGTCCAGGGTGAGTGGCGGACGCGCCACAAGTTCTTCCACGCCAACCGCGCACTGCTCGAGGACGTCGAAGAACTCGAGCACCGCGCGCGCCGGCGCGACATCGTCGTCGACGACGACACGCTCTTCGAGTTCTACGACGAGCGGGTCGGCCCGGACGTCGTCTCCGCCCGGCATTTCGACACGTGGTGGAAGAAAACCCGGCAGTCCCAGCCCGACCTGCTGACGTTCACCCCTGAAACCGTCGTCAACCAGGATGCCGCCGCAGTCCTCGAAGGGGACTACCCCGACGCCTGGCGTCAAGGGGAGATGCAGTTCCCGCTCACCTACCAATTCGAGCCGGGCACCGAGAACGACGGTGTGACAGCACGGATTCCGGTCGCACTGCTCGCCAACGTCCGCCCCGTCGGCTTCGACTGGCTCGTTCCCGGGATGCGGCAGGACCTCGTCACAGCGCTGATCAAGACGTTGCCGAAACCTCTTCGGCGCCAGGTGGTTCCCGCACCCGACTATGCGGCCGCGGTGCTCGCGTCGGTGACTCCTCGCTCCGAACCGCTCGTCAATGCGGTCGCGCGTGAATGCTCCCGGCTCGGCAACTGCCGTATCGAACCGGCCGACTTCGACCTTGCGGCCCTCCCCGACCATCTCCGCATGACTTTTGCGGCGGTGGACGAGAAGGGCACGGTTCTGGCGCACAGCAAGAGCCTGACCGAACTGCGGGCTCGACTGTCCACCCGGGTCGATGCGGAGGTGTCCCGGGCTGCGTCGGGCACCGAACGCGCGCCCGCAGTGGTCTGGACTGCGGAAACCCTCGGCACGCTCGAGCCGACCGTCACCCGCAAAGCCGGAGGCCAGCAGGTCACCGGTTACCCGGCGCTCGTGGCGGAGGGTTCGGGCGTGGCGGTCCGCGTCCTGAGCACCGCGTCGGCCCAGGCTGCCGCGAACAGACTCGGACTACGGACGCTGCTCCTCGCGACCGCACCGACGAAGTCGAAAGCCATCACCTCCGGCCTCACCAACGCCGAACGCCTCGCCCTCGGCCGCAACCCCGACGGTTCGTTCGACGCGCTCGTCGAGGACTGCCGGGCGTGTGCAGTGGACGAGATGATCGCTGCGCACGGCACCCCGGTACGCACACCGGCCGAGTTCGAGGAACTCGCGAAAACGGTTCGTAGCCGTCTTCCCGGTGCGGTCGCCCGTCTGCTCCGCGCAGTGGTCCCGGTCCTCTCGGGCGCACACGAGGTCGGCGTCGCACTCGAGCGGGTCCGCGGTGAGGCCGCCGACGACGTACGAGAACAATTGTCCTCACTGGTTTTCCCCGGATTCGTGACCGACCTGGGTTCGCGCCGCCTCGCGGAACTGCCCCGCTATCTGGCGGCAGCGGTGCAGCGCCTCGATGCGCTGCCCGGTGGTTCCCCACGCGACGCGCAGGGCATGGACGTCCTGGATCGCGTGTACTCCGCGTACGACCGGTTGCTGGCGCGGCTTCCCGAAGGACGCCGAACGGCGCCCGACGTCGTCGATATCTACTGGATGATCGAAGAGTTGCGCGTGAGCCTGTTCGCGCAGGGATTGGGTACCCGAATCCCGGTGTCCGAGAAGCGGGTCCTCAAAGCGATCGACGCCGTCCGCTGAGCGGAAGCGCAGACCCCGCGCTCAGTCGGCGTCGGGGACGCGCTCGGTCTGGTGCTGACGAAGTTCCGTGATCTCGCGCTCGAAATCCTCTGCCGAACTGAAGGACCGATACACCGACGCGAAGCGCAGGTAAGCGACCTCGTCGAGATCGCGCAACGGGCCGAGGATCGCCAGTCCGACCTCGTGACTGGGCACCTCGGGTGAGCCTTTGGCACGGATCGTGTCTTCGACCTGCTGAGCCAGTTTGTTGAGCGCATCGTTGTCGACGTCGCGCCCCTGACATGCGCGGGCGACACCTCGGACGACCTTCTCGCGGCTGAAGGGTTCGGTGACCCCGCTGCGCTTGACCACCGACAGAACGGCGGTCTCGACGGTGGTGAAACGGCGGCCGCATTCGGGGCATGCCCGGCGGCGACGGATCGCGGCACCCTCGTCTGCCTCGCGCGAATCGACCACCCGAGAATCGGGATGGCGGCAATACGGGCAGTGCATGTGGGTTCCTTCGTCGCTGCCGTGAGGGCCGCGACGCCGGCGTGGGACCGATGCCGTCCTGGCGGAATCGCTGCCACCCTCGGGTGCAGTGATGCCGACGCGACCACACGGGGTGGTGTGACTGACAGTCCACGACAATACCCGCATGTCCGGTTCGGCCGGGTGCGGCGGGTCGACAGACGGCGTCGCCACCGGAATCACCCCCGGTCCGGCGCGGGCACCAGGAGTCGATGGCCCGAGGTCAGGGCCCCCGCGTCGAGGTCGTTCATCTCCGCGATCCGCGCGAGCGTGACATCGACCGGAGCGTCCGGATCGACCCGCACAGCCAGCGCAGCAGGCGTCTCCCCGTCGCGTACCTCCGTCACGACCGCCGAGCCCGCGCCCGCCGTCACCTGGCTCGTCCGAACGTGCGCGACCGTGAGCAGCGCGGCGGTGGCGAGCGCGCTGGCCAGCACAACGGCAATCATCTGCCGCCACGTGACGCCGTCGGACACCGCTCGCTGCGACGGACGCGCCGCCACGATCCGGGTGCGCCGGAAGAGCGGATCCACCTGGGGCGCACGACCGGACCGGACACGCTCGTCTCCCGCCCACAAGGCACCGGCACCTCCTGGTGTCGCACGGGACATGAGCCGTGACGGCTGTCGCGTGCGGTTCCGTGCAGGTTGTCGCGTGCCGTTCCGTGCAGGTTGACCCGTACGAGGATGTGCCGGCGGCACCACACCCCCCGCTCGACTGTGCGCCGCATTCCGCCGAACCGCTGTTGCACCCATCGGAACCTCCGTGTGCGTTCGCCGTGTCGATCATACGTTCGATACCGTGAGGGTATTCGATCATCCGTTCGAACGAAAGTCTGTTCGAATTTCTATCACAGGGGCGCGACGCACGTCACCCGTTCACCGCATGAATCTCGAACAGGTGTTTGATATACGCGGGCGATGTCGATAGATTCGGTAGGTAACACCAATCGCATCCGACACTCGACCCACGGAGGTCACGACCATGGCGGACGGCAACTCCGCGGCAGGCCGGAGCCGGAAGGCGGCCGACGACACGACACCCGGCCTCACCGAGCGCCAGCGCCGCGTCCTCGAGGTGATCCGGGACTCGATCACGGTTCGCGGGTATCCCCCCAGCATCCGGGAGATCGGCGACGCCGTCGGACTCAACTCCACTTCCTCGGTGGCGCACCAGTTGCGCACACTCGAGCGCAAGGGATTCCTGCGGCGTGACGCAAACCGTCCGCGGGCCGTCGACATCCGCGGACTCGACGACAACGGCTCGGTGACGTCTACGGAGACCGGCTCCGCCACCACGATCGTCGCGACCTCCGACCCGGATCTCATGGCCTCGGCCGCGATGGTGCCGGTGGTCGGGCGGATCGCCGCCGGCGGCCCCATCCTCGCAGAGGAGTCGGTGGAAGACATCTTCCCGCTCCCCCGCGAACTCGTCGGACAGGGTTCGCTGTTCCTGCTCAAGGTCGTGGGTCAGTCCATGGTCGACGCGGCGATCTGCGACGGGGACTGGGTGGTCGTGCGGCAGCAGAACGTCGCCGACAACGGCGACATCGTCGCGGCCATGCTCGACGGTGAAGCCACCGTCAAGACCTTCAAGCGCGTGAAGAACGACGTGTGGCTCATGCCGCACAATCCCATGTTCGAGCCCATTCCGGGCAACGACGCCGTCATTCTCGGCAAGGTCGTCACGGTCATCCGCAAGATCTGAGCGTCTGTTCCCGGACACGACGAGGCCGGGGTGCCGTCCGCGTAGTGCGGGGCACCCCGGCCTCTTCCGATCCGCTCACCGGGCGAGCCGGTACGAAGGTCAGATCTCGAGTCCGCGCCCGATGACTTCCTTCATGATCTCGTTCGTTCCGCCATAGATCTTCTGCACGCGCGCGTCGAGGTAGGCGCGTGCCACGGGGTACTCACGCATGTAGCCGTAACCACCGTGCAACTGCAGGCAGCGATCGATGAGCTCGACCTGCTTGTCGGTGGTCCAGTACTTCGCCATCGCGGCTTCCTGCACGGTGAGCGTGCCGGCATTGAGTTCCTCGATGCACTTGTCGACGAAGACACGCGCGAGCTTCGTTTCCGTCGCCAGTTCGGCGAGTTCGAAGCGGGTGTTCTGGAACTTGCCGATCGGCTTGCCGAAGGCCTTGCGGTCGCGGCAGTACTGGATCGTGTCCTCGAGGACCTTCTCCATCGCCGCAGCAGCGACGACGGCGATCGACAGACGTTCCTGGGGAAGGTTCTGCATCAGGTAGATGAAGCCCAGTCCCTCTTCGCCGAGGAGGTTGGCCGCCGGCACCCGCACGTCGGTGAAGTGCAGTTCCGCGGTGTCCTGGGCAGCGAGGCCGATCTTGTCGAGGTTGCGTCCCCGCTCGAAGCCGGGCATGCCACGCTCGACGACGAGCAGCGAGAACCCCTGCGCGCCCTTGTCGGGGTCGGTGCAGGCCACGACGATCACCAGGTCGGCGTTGATGCCGTTCGTGATGAAGGTCTTCGAGCCGTTGAGCACCCAGTCGTCGCCGTCGCGTACCGCGCGGGTCTTGATGCCCTGCAGGTCACTACCGGTGCCCGGCTCGGTCATCGCGATCGCGGTGATGATCTCGCCGGAACAGAAGCCCGGCAGCCAGCGCTTCTTCTGCTCGTCGTTGGTGAGCGCGAGGAGGTACGGCGCCACCACGTCGTTGTGCAACATGAAGCCGACGCCGCTGAAGCCGCCTCGCGTGGTCTCCTCGGTGAGGACGGTGTTGTAGCGGAAGTCGTCCACCCCGCCGCCGCCGAATTCCTCCGGCACGGCCATGCCGAGGAAGCCCTGCTCGCCGGCCTTCTTCCACACCTCACGGTCGACGATCTTGTCCTTCTCCCACTGCTCGTGGAAGGGGGCCACCTCCTGTTCGAGGAACTTCCGGTACGACTCCCGGAAGAGTTCGTGCTCGGGCTCGAAAAGGGTGCGTTGCATCTGCGCTCCTGTGTGTGACGGCTTTCGACACCCCCAACCGTATGCACGGAAATGTGTGGTGACGCTGACAGGAGCGAGCGAGTTTTGTGACCGCGCACGCACCCTCAGCGACGAAGGTCACTCAATCGCCGAAGGATCGGGTACGCGATGAGGATGCCGATCGAACCCCAGGCGATGCCCCCGAGCTCCACCGAACCGACGGACAGAGTGAGGTCACCGATGCCCGCGACCAGCGCCGCCGCGACGACGGTGAGATTCACCGGGTCGGTGAAGTCGACCTTGGCGTCCATCCAGATCCGCACGCCCAGAAGGCCGATCAGGCCGTAGAGGACGAGTGTTGCGCCGCCGAGCACGCCGTCGGGCACGGTGAAGACGAGTGCGCCGAACTTCGGCGAGAAGGCCAGGACCACGGCGGTCACCGCCGCGACCCAGTAGGCCGCGGTCGAGTAGACACGAGTGGCAGCCATGACACCGATGTTCTCGGCATACGTCGTGGTTCCGGATCCGCCGCCGGCACCGGCGAGGGTGGTGGCAAGTCCGTCGGCCAGCAGCGCATTGCCCGCCACGTCGTCGAGGTTCTTACCCGTCATGGCGGCTACCGCCTTGACGTGCCCGACGTTCTCGGCGACCAGGACGATGACCACGGGAAGCGTCAGCAGGATCACGGAGAGTTCGAACGTCGGCCCCCGCAAATCTGGCAGCCCGAACCACGCGGCCTCGCGCATGGCGTCGACCCGCTCGGATGCGAGCGATCCGGTCAACGCGGCGAAGATCCACCCGACGACGACGCCGACCAGAATGCCCAGTCGCCCGAGCATTCCCGGTCCTACCACGGTGACGAGGAGGATCACGACCAGTGTCACGAAGGCGATCAGCGGCTGCGCTTCGAACGAACCTGCCGCTGTGGGGGCGAGATTGAGGCCGATGAGTGCCACCACCGCGCCGGTGACCACCGGCGGCATGACGGCATCGATGACATGGGCGCCGAGCGCTTTGACGAGCAGGCCGATCAATGCGAGCACGACGCCGGCGACCAGGATGCCGCCGAGTTGAGCGGCGGGACCCGAACCGGCGGATGCGGTGAGCGGCGCGATGAACGCGAACGACGACCCGAGGTAGCTGGGCACCCTCCCGCGGGTGAGTATCAGGAACAACGCGGTGCCGATACCGGAGAAGAGCAGCGTCGTGGTCACCGGGAAGCCGGTGATGGTGGGGACGAGCAGCGTCGCTCCGAACATCGCGATGACGTGCTGCATCCCGATGCCGATGGTTCGCGGCCACGACAGCCGCTCGTGCGGTGCGACGACCGCACCCTTGTCGATGTGGCGTCCGTCGCCGTGCAGCGACCATCCCAGACCGCCGAAGCGTCGGCGCTCGGTGCCGCTCTCGCGGTCTCGCTCGGTCCCGTCCACTCGTTCGGTCCCGTTTTCTCGCTCGGTCCCGTTCTCTCGCTCGGTCCCGTCCTCTTGTACGTTCACGAAACGCAATGTTAAGGCTCCGCGCCCCCTGCCGCCCAGGTCGCCCCACCCGAGGTCAGCGAAGCGGGCGACGCAGTGCGAATCAATCCCCGGATGAGGTGCCACTCTCCAAGATGCTGACGATGGAATAGAGCGAGAAGCAGATCGCGCCGAGCCCCACCAGCACCCGGGCGGCGATGAACACACTCTCGTCGTCGACGGCTGCCTGGAAGACGAATGCGGCCAGGAAGAGACACGTCAGCGCCGTCACGACCGGCAACAGCGGAACCCTGTTGGCGAGTTCGAACGTTCGGCGCCAGACGAGGGCGAGCAGGCCGACCTTGCTCAGAATGCTGAAACAGACGAGCCCCAGCCCGACCATTACGAAGCCCGGCGTCCGATAGTAGTCCGGCCCGTTCCACGCGAGCAGAACGATGCCCCAGACGAAAGCGATCGTCCCCGCCGCGATCACGAGCCAGGGCCAGATGATCCGGTGCCGAGGGCGGTAGGTGTCCTGGATCTGCCGCACGATGCTCACGACCAGCCCGATCAGCGCCGTACAGATCAGTGCCAGTCCTGCGACGACGTGCCCCACGGTGAAACGCGCGGGCGTCGTCCCGAGTACCAGGTTGGTGATCGCAAAGGCCCAGGCCACGATCGCAAGTACCACGGGAATCAGGCACAGCACCAGCGCGGTGGTCGGAGAGAAGGCCGTTTCCGGAGGCTCTCTGTCCCCCTCCGGCTCCGGTAGCTGTGAATTCTGCGGGATGAGCGAGAATTTCGTCGACGCGGTGGCAACGGTCGCGACACACCCACTGATCAGTCCGAGTCCGAACACCACGTGACCCGCCACATAGTCCGGGCTCTCCCCCGCACTCGATGCTCCGAGGAAGAGTGAGATGCCGTACGCGGCGGTTCCGATCGCCGCCGCGTATCCGAGCACCGGATAGAGGATCCGGTCGGTCTCGTTGAACCGGCCGATCAACTGGCGGATGATGGTCGCCGCAGTGCAGAACAGGCAGAGGCAGATCGCCCCGAGGAATGTCACCACCCTGCCCGCGACAAAGTTTGCCGGGTCGTCTGCCGCTGTCCAGACGTAGATGCCGAAGCCGAGACACAGCGCCATCATCATCAGCGGGATGACCCGGAAAAGAACACTCACCCAATAGTTCACGAAGATCACGACCTCTTGTGTCGGGCACGTCGACCTAGCGTTCACATGAGGACCGTCGACCACCTACCGGTGGAGTGCCGGTCGGGTGCATATCGGGCCCGTTCTTGAAGTAGATCACGCTGCCGCAGCGCCTATGGCGCGTTCGGAGGCTCGAGATCAACGGGCCCGTTTTCGGGAGTCGGCGGATACGGCGGTCAGGTCACTCCAGGATCCGGGTCGCCGCCGATCGCGCGGACATCGCATCACCGGACGCGAGCACCGCCTCGGCTGCCTCCCGGCAGCGGTCCATCGTCACCGTCGCCAGCCTGGCGCCCACCGGCGCGACCGCGGACGCCGCACAGGACAGCGACGTCACACCCATGCCGGCCAGGACACAGGCGAGAAGCGGGTCTGCTCCCGCCTCTCCGCAGACGCCGACAGGTTTGCCCACTGCTGCCCCGGCCCGGGCCGTGTGCGCTACGAGGGTCAGAACTGCCGGCTGCCAGGCTGTGGTGAGGGCAGCGAGCTGCGAGGACATCCGGTCCGCCGCCATCGTGTACTGGGCCAGGTCGTTGGTGCCGATCGAGAGAAAGTCGACGTGTTCGAGCAGCCGGTCGGCAAGTAGAGCGGCAGAAGGGATTTCGACCATGACACCCGGGGAGAGGTTGCGTTCCCGGACCAGTGCTGCGAACTCCGCGGCTTCGTCGATCGTCGCGATCATCGGAGCCATCACCCATGGGGACGCACCGGTCCGGATGGCGGCGTCGGCGACGGCGTCGAGCTGGCGTTCGAGAATGCCCGGTGCGGCCGACGTGATCCTGATGCCGCGAACACCGAGAGCCGGGTTCGACTCCTCGGGGTGGTTCGCGAAGCGCAACGGTTTGTCGGAGCCGGCGTCGAGGGTGCGGACGACGACCTTGCGTCCGGCATACGCGTCGAACACCTCCCCGTAGATGTCGGCCTGTTCGGTCACCGTGGGCTCGGTTTCCCGGTCGAGGAAACACAATTCCGTGCGGAACAGGCCGATACCCTGCGCGGGAGTCTCGCGTGCGGCTCGTGCGCCTGCCCCGTCCTGCACGTTGGCGAGGATTTCGACGGGGTGACCGTCGGCCGTGGCTCCCGGGCCCGTCCACGCGGCGGTGCGTTCACGCTCGGCACGGTCGCGCCGGACCGCCGCGTCGGCTTCGTCCTTGTCCGGTTCGATCACGATCCGGCCGGTCGAGCCGTCGAGCAGGGCAGGGGTTCCGGTCGGCACGTCGTCGAGCCCCACGACGGCGACGACGCACGGGATCCCGAGTTGGCGCGCGATGATCGCGGTGTGGCTGGTGGGGCCACCGAGTGTGGTGGCGATCGCCACGACGAGAGCAGGGTCCAGGCCCGCGGTATCGGCGGGCGCCAGGTCGTCGGCGAACAGGACCGACGGCACCTCCGGGAGTTCGAGGCCGGGCTCGGGTAGACCCTGCAGTTCGGAAATCACACGGTCGCGCACGTCGAACAGGTCGGTGACACGTTCCGCCTGAAGACCGCCCATCTTCTCGAACACGGCAGCGAACTGTTCGGTGGCCGCGGTGGCAGCGGAGACGGCATCGGACCCGGAACGGATGCGGGTGGCGGCAGCACCCTTCCACGCGCGGTCCTCGGCGAGCATGGCGGTCGCGGCGAGCACCTCGGACGCGGCGCCGGACGCCCGGGACGAACGGACACGGAGACGTTCCGCGACATCGGCGACCGCACTTTCGAACCGGCCCACCTCCGCTTCCCGGGCCGTGTCCGGAATCGACACGGGATCCGGTGACACGATCGGCCGCGGAGCAGGACGGATGACCGGGCCGAAGCCGATGCCCGGAACAACCGGCGTTCCGGACAGGACGCGTGCGGTGTTGCCCATGGATACCTCCTCGCAGGGATCAATGTGATCGAGATTACTCCGAACCCTTGACATGTCAACACAGACGGGCGTAAAACAACATAAAGCAACAGAAAACCTCGAAGGAGTGTGGGTGTACGCGGAGGAACGCCAACAGGCGATAGCGGACCTGATCGGTCACAGAGGACGCATGTCCGTGGCCGCGCTCGCCGATCGGTACGGCGTCACCACCGAAACCGTGCGACGGGACCTCGCACTGCTCGAACGACTCGGCCACGTGCGCCGGGTCCACGGCGGCGCAGTTCCCTTCGCGGCACTCACGGTCACCGAACCCGCACTGGCGGACCGGGAACACTCGCGGGCCGACCAGAAGAACCGGATCGCCGCCGCAGCGGCCGCATTCCTCCCGTCCTCCGGCGGAAGCGTCGTCTTCGACGCCGGCACCACGACCGGCAGGATGGTCTCGGCCCTGCCCACCGACACCGAACTCACCATCGCGACCAATTCCGTACCCATCGCCGCCCGCCTCGCAGCACTCCCCTCCGTGCAACTTCACCTGATCGGCGGACGCGTGCGGGGCGTCACGCAAGCCGCAGTGGGACCGGACGCCGTGCAGTTCCTCGAGATCCTGCATGTCGACGTGGCGTTCGTCGGAACCAACGCGCTCACCGTCGAACACGGTCTCAGCACGCCCGACGCCGATGAAGCCGCCGTCAAGCGCGCCATCGTCCGCTGCGCGGAACGCGTTGTGGTGGTGACAGATTCATCGAAGATCGGACGGAGGACTCTTCTGCGATTCGCACCTCTTGCCGCCGTCGACGTTCTCGTCACCGACAGCGACATCGACGAAACGGACCTGAAGCAACTCGCCGAACACGGAATCGAGGTGGTGATCGCGTGATCGTCACATTGACTGCCAATCCCAGCCTGGATCGCACCGTCGGACTCAACGGCGCGCTCGTGCGCGGTGCGGTTCTCCGCACCACCGGAACGACGGTCGACCCGGGAGGGAAGGGCATCAACGTCGCCCGCGTCCTGCGCCGTGCCGGACGCGACGTGGTCGCGGTTCTTCCCGCCGATCCCGGTGATCCGCTGCTGACCGCTCTCGACGAGCGCGCGGTGCCGTACCGGGCTGTCGCCACCTCCGGGCCGGCCCGCAACAACATCACGATCGCCGAACCGGACGGCACCACCACCAAGATCAACGAACCGGGGAACACGTGCACGGGTCGCACCCTCGGCGAACTCCACACGGCTCTGCTCGACTCCGCGCGCGACGCGTCCTGGACGGTCCTGTGCGGTTCGCTGCCACCCGGCATCCCCGACATCTGGTACGCCGACCTGGTCACGGCACTGCGAAGCCTGGGATGCCGCATCGCGGTAGACACCTCGGAAGCCCCGCTGCTCGCGCTCGCGGAACAGTTTCCCGCAGCCGCGCCGGATCTGATCAAGCCCAACTCCGACGAACTCGCCCAGCTCACCGGCGCCGACGCGGCCACGTTGGAGGCGCGCGCCGCAGTCGGTGATGTCGGCCCGGTCGTCGACGCCGGCCGGGTTCTGGTCGAGCGGGGCGTCGGAGCAGTTCTCGCGACGCTCGGGGCGGCAGGCGCAGTCCTCGTCACCTCCGACGGTGCGTGGCACGCATCGACGGCCCCGGCGACGGTGCGCAGCACCGTGGGCGCCGGGGACTCGTCCCTGGCCGGCTACCTCGTCGCAGAGCGTGCCGGGCACGGAAGCGCGGACTGCCTGCGGTACGCGGTCGCGTACGGCAGCGCCGCCGTCGAATTGCCCGGCACCGAACTTCCCGGACCCGAATCCGTCGATCCGAACGCCGTGCGCATCACCGGCCTTCAAGACCGTCCGGAGCCACCCACCCGCGCTCTCCCCTCACACCCGTAAGGACACGTCATGACACACAGCGCATCCGATCCCGGCGACCGCCCGGCGATCATCGACGCTGATCTCATTTCCCTCGACGTCGATCTGGGGTCCGACAGGGCGTCGGTGATCTCGGCACTCGCCGGACGCCTCGGTGCTGCCGGTCGCGCATCCGACGCCGAAGCACTCGCTGCATCGGTCCTCGACCGGGAAGCCAAGTCGGCCACCGGGCTTCCCGGCGGGCTGGCCATTCCCCACGCCCGGGCCGACTCCGTCACCACGCCTTCCCTGGCCTTCGCCCGATTGTCGCCGAAGGTCGATTTCGGGGCTCCCGACGGGCCCGCCGACCTGGTGTTCCTCATCGCCGCCCCCGAGGGCGCCGGTGCCGATCACATGAAGGTGCTCACCGCGCTCGCGCGGGCGCTGGTGCGGCCGGACTTCGTTGCCTCGCTGCGCGACGCGAAGTCCGCCGACGAGGTCATCACTCTGGTCGAGAGCGTCCTTCCGCCCCGGACACCGGGAACAGGAAGTGAACCGCAGCCGGCCGCAGCCGCCGCGGCCCCGCCGGGCGCCACCACGGAGAGCCCCACGGGCGCTGTGGCCGGCACCCACGCGCGGGAGGACGCCGAGGCGTCGACCTCTCCCGATTCCCGGACGATCGTCGCGGTGACCGCGTGCCCCACGGGTATTGCCCACACCTACATGGCCGCAGACGCATTGACCGCTGCCGCCGAACGCGCCGGAGTGACCCTCCGCGTCGAGACGCAAGGCTCGAGCGGCAGCACACCGCTTCCCGCCTCCGCGATCGCCGAGGCGGACGCTGTGATTTTCGCGACGGATGTCGGAGTCAAGGGACGCGAACGCTTCGGTGGTAAGCCCGTGATCGCCTCCGGAGTCAAACGCGCGATCAACGAACCCGACGTCATGATCGCCGAGGCGCTGCGGGCCGCATCCGATCCGTCGGCGCGCACGGTGGAGACCGACACGTCCGCCGCGACGCCGGAAGGCGGCGACACGGGATCCGATCTGGGCTGGGGCACCCGCCTGCGGCAGATCCTGCTCACCGGCGTGAGCTACATGATCCCGTTCGTCGCCGCCGGCGGCCTGCTCATCGCGCTCGGCTTCCTTCTCGCCGGACACGAGATCGGCGACTTCGCCGCCGACATCGTCCTCGACAACAGCCTCACCAATCTCCCCGACGGTGGCCTGACAACCTATCTCGGTGCGGTGCTGTATCAGATCGGGTCGCTGGCATTCTCCTTCCTGGTGCCGGCTCTCGCCGGATACATCGCGTTCGCGATTGCCGACAGACCAGGCCTGGCACCGGGTTTCACGGCCGGCGCCGTCGCCGTCTTCGTGGGAGCCGGGTTCATCGGCGGCCTGATCGGCGGCCTGATCGGCGGCTTCGCCGCGCTGTGGGTGGCCCGTATCCCGCTGCCTGCCTGGGCTCGGGGCCTGATGCCCGTCGTGATCATTCCGCTGCTCGCGAGCCTCATCGTCGGCGGCCTGATGTTCCTCGTGCTCGGACGTCCGCTCGCGGCGATCACCTCGGGCTTGACCAACTGGCTCAACGGCCTCTCCGGAGGCTCGGCAGTACTGCTCGGCGTCATCCTCGGCCTGATGATGTGCTTCGACCTCGGGGGGCCGGTCAACAAGGCCGCGTACGCGTTCGCCGTCGCGGGACTGGACGTGAACAACCTGGCGTCGCTGCAGATCATGGCCGCGGTCATGGCTGCCGGTATGGTCCCGCCGCTCGCGATGGCGCTGTCGTCGCAGATCCGGCCGCGTCTCTACAGCGAGGCCGAACGCGAGAACGGTAAGGCCGCATGGCTGCTCGGGGCGTCCTTCATCTCGGAAGGCGCGATCCCGTTCGCAGCGGCGGACCCCTTCCGCGTGATCCCGTCCATGATGCTCGGCGGGGCTCTCACCGGCGGCCTCGTCATGGCCACGGGCGTCACGTTGTCCGCCCCGCACGGAGGACTGTTCGTCCTCTTCGCGATGGATCACGTGGTGTGGTTCCTCGTGGCGCTGGTGGCGGGCACGATCGTGGCAGGAATCGCCGTCACGATCGCCAAGGAAGTCACCCACACCACCGACGCCATCGCCGACGAGTCCGATTCTCAGCCCACCGCAGTCCGTTCCTGAACCCGTCCCGTTCGCGATCGAAGGAGATCCCATGCCCAGCACCACCGTCGCCGTCGGCTCGTCCATCGGCCTGCACGCCCGTCCCGCCGGAATCATCTCCGAGGCCGTGGTCGCCTCGGGTGTTCCCGTGACGCTCTCCGTGGCCGGAGGCGAGCCGGTGGATGCCGGTTCGGCTCTGATGATCATGACGCTCGGCGCCTCTCAGGGCACCGAGGTGACTGTCACGTGCGACGACGACGCCGTTCTCGACCAGGTGGCGAAACTGGTGGCTACCGACCTCGACGCCTGATCGTCACCACCGCTGCGAGCGCGAGCACGACCACCGCCGCAACCACGGCGCCCACCACGGGCAATACTGCGGTCGACGACTCTTCGTCGCCGGCGTCCTCGGGACTGTCGGCGACGAAGAGGTCTGTGACCCCGCGCACGATCCGGACAGGGGGCTGTTCCCCGGTGTCGGAGTTCACCTCCGACGCCGTCAGCAGATCACCGTCCGCGGTGAACGCTACCGCCTCGCCCTGTGGTTCTCCGGGGACGGCGATCCGCAGGTCCGGGCCGGACAACAGCGCCGCGACGATGTCGCGGTCCGGGGCGTGGAAGAGGTACACGTCGGTGTAGGTCCGTACCGCCGCGACCGTCCCGTCCTCGCTGACGGCTCCCCCGGTGATCATCGACGAGGACGCTCCCGGGACCGGTCCGCCCGGGGTCTCGGTAGGGCCGAGAGCGAGAGTGCCGACCCGCTCGAGATCTGTGGGTCCGGGCGACTCGAGTTCGGTCACGGTGCGGGCGCCGGCCGGCCGGTAGATCCCGCTCGGCCCGAACAACGACTTGGTGACGACGACAGGCTCGCCGTCGGCCGACACGAGAAGAGTTTCCGCGTCCTGGGGACCGTCCGGGTAGCGGAGGCGATACAGGTCGCCTGCGCCGGACTCGGGATCGAGCGAGACGAGCGCCACGGTCTGCCGGTTACGGGAGTTGTCGCCGAGATCCGCGAGCCACAACCGGCCGTCGGACCCGGCTGCCATGTCCTCGACGTCGTACGGATCGACGGGATCCGGAAACCGTTGCACCACAGCGCACTCGGAATCGAGTTCGACGATTCTCTCGTCGGGGCCCGCGTCGGGCGTCGCGAACACCCGTCCGCCGAGCACCGCCAGACCCGACAGTTCGGCGAGTGCGGGATCGCTCGGGGTGCAGAGCACCTCGGGTACCACCCCGGCCGGCGGGACCTGTCCGTCGTCTGCACCCGCCGGCGCCGCGAGCACGACGGCAAGCAGGAGCGGGACCCCCGCAGCCGAGCTGCGCACACCGCGCATCAGGCGGCGTATTCGCCCAATGCCGAGGCGAGCGCCATCGGAACCCTGGCATGCACTCGCGTGCCGTCGGCTTCGTGTGCCGAGTCCAGGATCTGCCCGTCGGAGTGGATGCGGGCGAGCAGGTCTCCGCGCGTGTAGGGAACGAGCACCTTCACCTCCACGTCGGGGTCCTCGAGGACGCCGGCGAGGCGCGTGCGCAACTCGTCCATGCCCTCGCCCGTGCGAGCCGAGATGAACACCGCATCGGTGAGCAGGCCCCGGAGCTGGGTCAACGTCACCGGATCGGCGGCATCGACCTTGTTCACCACGATCAGTTCCGGCGGCGGCGGTGTGTCGCTCTCGCGCAACACCTCCGTGACGACCTCGCGCACCGCCTTGATCTGCTCGGTGGGCATCGGATCGGAACCGTCGACGACGTGCAGCAGCAGATCGGCGTCGGCGACCTCCTCGAGCGTCGACCGGAATGCCTCGACCAGCTGGGTCGGGAGGTGCCGGACGAACCCGACCGTGTCGGTCAGGACGAACTCGCGGCCGTCGGGCAGGGCTGCCCGGCGGGTCGTCGGATCGAGTGTCGCGAAGAGAGCGTTCTGCACCAGCACACCCGAGCCGGTCAGCGCGTTGAGCAGGCTGGACTTGCCGGCGTTGGTGTAACCGATGATCGCCACCGACGGAATCCGGTTGCGCAGCCGCCTGGTCCGTTTGGTGTCGCGCGCTGCCTTCATACCCTTGATCTCGCGGCGCAGCTTCGCCATCCGTTCGCGGATACGCCGACGGTCCGTTTCGATCTTGGTCTCGCCCGGACCGCGAAGACCGACGCCGCCGTTGCTGCCGGCACGACCGCCCGCCTGGCGCGACATCGACTCACCCCAGCCACGCAGGCGGGGCAGCATGTACTCCATCTGTGCGAGGGAGACCTGTGCCTTACCTTCGCGCGACGTCGCGTGCTGCGCGAAGATGTCGAGGATCAACGCCGTCCGGTCGATGACCTTGACCTTGACCACCTTCTCCAGCGCTGTCAGCTGCGCAGGGGTGAGCTCACCGTCGCAGATGACGGTGTCGGCGCCGGTGGCAAGGACGATCTGACGGAGTTCCTCCGCCTTGCCGGAGCCGATGTAGGTCGCGGCGTCGGGTTTGTCGCGACGCTGAATCAGTCCGTCGAGGACCTCCGAGCCGGCAGTCTCCGCGAGCGCGGCGAGCTCGGCGAGGCTCGCGTCGGCCTGCGCGGACGTACCGCCGGTCCAGACACCCACGAGCACGACCCGCTCCAGCCTCAGCTGGCGGTACTCGACCTCGGTGACATCTTCGAGTTCGGTGGACAGCCCGGAGACGCGCCGAAGGGCGGCGCGATCGTCGAGTTGCATCTCGCCGACGGACGGATCGTCGACGGTCCAGTCTCCGTGTGCGGTGTTCGCAACGTCGGGACTGTCTTCTGTGGTGGCACGGTGGGTGTGCGATGTGTTTGTCATACGCCTCCATGTTCCCATGAAGCCCGAATCGATGCATTCGAGTTTCTGCCGCCCCCACCGGGGAGAGGCCAGGTCACCGGAGGGACGCCCACCAGTCGCCTGCAAGCTCCCCCGTCGCGACGAGGACCGAGGGACCCCGCAGCCACGCACGGCCCTGCTCGATACGCACCTCCACGGAACCGCCGGGCACACGCACCTGGACCACGCCTTCCTCGCTGCCGTCGTAGTTCAGCGCGGCAGCCGCGGCAGCCACGGTTCCGGTTCCGCAGGAGCGGGTCTCCCCCACACCGCGCTCGTGCACTCGCATGTGCACCGCCCCGGAGAGGATCGGCGTCAGAAACTCGATGTTGACCCCCTGCGGGAAGAACCCCGGGTCGAAGCCGGGCGCAGTCAGATCGAGCGCCGCGAGACTCGACTCGGTCAGAGTGGGATCGACGCACGCCAGGTGCGGGTTCCCGACGTCGATGCCGATTCCGCTGTAGAAGCGGCCGTCGAGCGTTGCGGTGGAAGTGCCGAGGTGCCGGACGAGTCCCATGTCCACGGTGACATCGCCGAAGACGGGCCCGGACGCATGCACCTGAACCGGCTTTCCGCCGGCGCGGCTGCCGACCACGAAGTCCCGGCCGGTCTCGAGACCGTGGGCGGTGAGGTAGTGCGCGAAGACCCGGACCCCGTTGCCACACATCTCGGCGATCGACCCGTCCGCATTCCTGTAGTCCATGAACCAGTCGTCGGCGCCGGTGCCTTCGGGGAGTTCGGGTAGCACCCCGGCGGACACGAGGGCTCCGGTGCGCGCGACACGGAGAACACCGTCGGCGCCGAGCCCGCGGCGGCGGTCGCACAGCGCCGCGATCCGTTCGGGTGCAAGATCCAACCGCGCGTCGGGATCGGGGAGGATCACGAAGTCGTTCTCGGTGCCGTGCCCTTTGCTGAACTCCATGCCGGTCACCTTATCGAGGACAGGCGGTCAACGAAGGTCCGGCGTCATCCGAGAGCTCGGCGTCACACCGGTCTCGGCGTCACACCGGTCTCGGCGTCCCGCACGGCACGCAGCGCGGACTCGGTGAGCTTCGGATCGCTGCCGTCGAGCCAGTGGATGCGCGGATCACGCCGGAACCACGAGCGCTGGCGCCGGACGTAACGGCGGGTCCCGATGAACGTACGTTCGCGAGCATGGGCGAGGTCGTACCCACCGTCGAGATACTCGAGAACCTGGGCGTACCCGATGGCGCGGCGGGCGGTGACGCCGTCGCGCAATCCGTTCTCGGCCAGCGTCCGGACCTCGTCCACGAGCCCGAGGTCGAACATGGTGTCGGTGCGGCGGGCTATGCGGTCGTCCAGTTCCTCGGTCTCGCGGTCGACGCCGAGGATCACGGTGTCCCAGCGGGGATCACCGATCGTCGGCTGGGATGCGGCGAACGGCATGCCGGTGAGTTCGACGACCTCGAGTGCACGCACCATCCGCCTGCCGTCGGTCGGAAGGATCGTCTCGGCCGCGACGGGGTCGGCGTGGCGTAACGCCTCGTGCACAGCTGCGGGCCCGCCTTCCTCGAGCACCGCCTCCCATTTGGCCCGGACCTGCGGGTCCGTCGCGGGGAACTGCCACTCGTCGAGCAGCGCCTGGACGTACATCATCGAGCCGCCCACGATGACGGGGACGCGTCCCCGGGCGAGTACGGCTTCGATATCCGCTGTCGCGGCAACCTGATAACGCGCGACCGTCGCCGTTTCGGAGACGTCGAGAACGTCGAGCTGATGATGCGGAATCCCACGCCGTTCCTCGACGGGAAGTTTGGCAGTTCCGATGTCCATGCCGCGGTACTGCTGCATCGCGTCGATGTTGACGATTTCGCCGCCCAGTGAGTCCGCGAGATCGAGGCCGAGGTCGGACTTGCCGGTTGCGGTGGGACCGACGACAGCGACCGGTCGCAGGACCGTCCCGCCGGTCACGGGCGCCACAGCCCCGTGTAGTAGCCCACGCCGTACGGCGCCTCGGCATAGGTGACCACCGCAGAGGCGGGCGCCCGAGTGAACGCCGCGGCGAACACCTGCCATGCCGCGCGGCCGGCCAGCCGGACCTCGGCGCACAGGGCCGGGTCGAGCGCCGCCAGACCGTCGGGGTCGCCCGAGGCCAACGCCGTCGCAAGCTCCGAGTCGACGTTCCCGGATCGGGGGTCGAACGCTCCCGGCGCCTTGTCCGTCAGGGTCGCGGGACCGTCCGCGACCACCAGCAGCGCACGTGGGACGGAGTCGGCGTCGAGCCGTTCGCGCACCAGGCGGCCGAGCTTCGCGCACGTCGCGGGGTCGGCGTCTTCGGCCAGGATGTGCACGTCGACGAGGGTTTCCGGAGCCACGCGGTCTCGAAGCCATCCGGCGACGAGAGCAGCGAGCGGGAGATCGGGATCGGGCTCGCCACGCGCGCCCGGTCCCAGCGCGACGGGAACATCCGCCCCGTACCCGCGGAAGGTGCCGCGTGCCGTCGGGGGGACCTCGACAGCAACATCTCCTGTGCCGACGACGAGCCACTCGGGGACCGCAGCGAGTTCGCGGGCGACGTCGAGCACCGCCCGGCGAAGGGCATCGGTTTCGGCCACGGCGAGACCGTTGAGCTCCGGTACGAGCAGCGGTGGGGAGGGCACGAAGGCCCCGGCGATCAACACACCGGCAACGGTAGTCGACCGGACCCGGCGCCCTGCGCCGCCACGACCTGTTTCAATAGGGGGCGGATGTGTGGTCACGGACTCCCGCGACCCGACCTGCGGTAGAACGATGCGACCAGGCAGCCGTGCCGCGCGGCAGAGATGAGGTACTGATGAGTGACCCGAATGCACCGGAACCCGCAGTGGAGCGGACGCCCGGCGATGCACCCCGGCCCGGACCGCCCAAGCCGGGTGCCCCGCGTCCCGGCCCGGTGAAGGCCGCGACCGCCGGCGTCCAGAGCACCGGCTCGCACCCCAAGCCGCACCCCGTCACCTCCCAGAGCCATCCACACATGCCCTCGGTGCCGGCCGGCGATCCCAGCAAGTTCGGCCGGGTCGACGAAGACGGCACCGCGTGGGTCGTCACCGCCGAGGGGGAACGCTGCATCGGTTCGTGGCAAGCCGGTGACGCGGCAGAAGGCCTCGCCCACTTCGGGCGCCGATACGACGATCTCGCCACCGAGGTAGCAATCCTCGAGACGCGGCTCGCCTCCGGCACCGGTGACATCAAGAAGACACGCGCCGCGGCGGAAGCCCTCGCCGAATCCCTCCCGACGGCCGCGGTGATCGGAGACCTCGACGCGCTCTCCGCGCGGCTCGCCGACATCATCACCGCGTCGGAGCAGGCTGCCGTCGCCGCCAAGCACGAGAAGGAACAACAGCGCGCCGAGAGCACCGCACGGAAAGAAGCGCTCGCAGCGGAAGCCGAGACGATCGGTGCCGAGTCGACGCAGTGGAAAGCGGCGGGCGATCGGCTCCGCGAGATCCTCGACGAGTGGAAGTCCATCCGCGGAGTCGACCGGAAGGCCGACGACGTCTTGTGGCGCCGGTACTCGAAGGCCCGCGAAGCGTTCAACCGTCGTCGCGGTGCGCACTTCGCCGAACTGGACCGTGAGCGGGCAACCGCCAAGAGCCGCAAGGAAGAGCTGGTCGCGCGGGCCGAGTCGCTGCGGGACTCGACCGACTGGGGCGCTACCGCAGCCACCTTCCGCGACCTGCTCGCCGAGTGGAAGGCCGCCGGCCGGGCGCCGCGCGAAGCGGACGATCAGCTGTGGAAGCGTTTCAAGGCCGCGCAGGACGTGTTCTTCGCGGCGCGCAACAGCGCGAACGCCGAGCGCGAGGCCGAGTTCGAGGAGAACGCGCGCGCGAAGGAAGCCTTGCTCGAGAAGGCCGCGACGATCGACCCGTCCACGGACGTGGAGGCCGCGCGGGCGCAACTGCGGGAACTGCAGGACAAGTGGGAGGCGATCGGCAAGGTGCCGCGCGAGCGCACCCACGACCTCGAAGGCCGCCTGCGCGCCATCGAGAAGCGCGTCCGCGACGCCTCCGAGTCGGAGTGGCGCCGCACCGACCCCGAAGCTCTCGCCCGTGCCGCGCAGTTCCGTGAGCGGGTGCGTCAGTTCGAGGACCAGGCCGCCAAGGCGACGGCGAACGGCCGCGAGAAGGAAGCGGAGCAGGCCTTGGCGCAGGCTTCGCAGTGGCGTGAATGGGCCGAAGCCGCAGAAGGCGCCGTCGGCGAACTGTGACGGACATACGACGGTGCCCCTCCCGGAATCGGGAGGGGCACCGTCGTATGTAGCGCCGGGGGATCTCTACGTATCGCGGAACAGCCGCGGGCGGTCGTTTTCGGCGACGACGCGACGCAGGTCGCTCTCTGCTTCGAGTTGTGCGGACGTCCGCGCCCACACCACGCGTGCCCAGTGGAAGACGATCACCATCATCGCGAACCAGCCCAGGACGACTCCGAAGCCCGGGCCGCTCGCCACCGACTCGACGGGCAGCGTCTGACGTGTCCAGATGGAGAGCATCCCGAACACGAGTGTGACCGACGAACCTGCCAGCGTCACCCAGGCCAGCACCCATTTGCGGGTGAGCAGCGCCAGGATCGAGCCGAGTCCGCCGAAGATCAGGGCGAACCACACGAACAGCCGGGACGGGAGGGCGATCTCCTGCGTCACGGCGTCGGGGGCGAAGGCCAGCACCTCCCAGCCGTTCGCCGAACCCGCGTGCGGCAGAGCGAACGAGCCGAGCAGCACGAGCACTGCGATCGCCACGACCATCGCACGCGCACCGGGATCGATCTCTTTGGCGGCGTTCCGTTCGGCGGCCTCGAGGCCGGCACGGATCTCCTCGGTCATGCGTTACATCCCATCTGGGTCGGGAGGTCGGCAGGAGCACCGATCGTGGGCAGGCCCAGACCCACGCCGATCGGCGGAGTCTTGGGGAGTTTGCCCTGCTCGAAATGGTCTCCGGCGCGGGTACGGCGGTGGGTGAGTATCGGGTTGTCGGCGATGAGGTGGTGCGGCGCCGCCCCGGTGACGACGACTGTGATCACGTCGCCGGGACGAACAGCGGTGTCGATGTTGCCTTCGGGACGGAAGTGCACGAGGCGCCCGTCGCGTGCGCGCCCGCTCATGCGCGCGGTCTCGGCGTTCTTGCGCCCTTCCCCGGCGGCGACGAGCAGTTCCACCTCGGTACCCACGAGTTCGCGGTTCGCCTCGAGGGTAATGCGCTCCTGGAGTGCGATGAGCCGCTCGTAGCGTTCCTGGACGACTGCCTTGGGAACCTGGCCGTCCATCTCGGCTGCCGGGGTGCCGGGGCGCTTCGAGTACTGGAAGGTGAACGCACTGGTGAAACGGGCCTGTTCGACGACGTCGAGAGTGTCCTGGAAATCTTCCTCGGTCTCGCCGGGGAAGCCCACGATGATGTCGGTGGTGATCGCGGCGTGCGGCATCGCGGCGCGCACCCTGTCGATGATGCCGAGGAACCGGTCCTTGCGGTAGGACCGGCGCATCGCGCGCAGGATCCGGTCGCTGCCGGACTGCAGCGGCATGTGGAGCTGCGGGCAGACATTCGGTGTGTGCGCCATCGCTTCGATGACGTCGTCGGTGAACTCCGCCGGATGGGGTGAGGTGAACCGCACACGCTCGAGGCCCTCGATGTCACCGCACGCACGCAGAAGTGAGGCGAAGGCGCCGCGGTCGCGGGGCTGTTCGGGATCGGCGAAGGACCGGCCGTACGAGTTGACGTTCTGCCCGAGCAGCGTCACTTCGAGGACACCTTCGTCGACGAGGGCTTTGACCTCGGCGAGTATGTCGCCCGGACGCCGGTCGACTTCCTTGCCCCGCAGCGACGGCACGATGCAGAACGTGCAGGTGTTGTTGCATCCGACCGAGATGGACACCCATCCCGCGTACGGCGACTCCCGCTTGGCGGGAAGCGTGGAGGGGAAAGCCTCGAGGGAATCGAGAATTTCGACTTCCGCGCGGCGATTGTGACGCGCCCGCTCGAGCAGCGCCGGCAGGTTCCCGATGTTGTGGGTGCCGAAGACCACGTCGACCCACGGGGCCTTCTGGACGACGAGACTGCGGTCCTTCTGCGCGAGACAGCCTCCGACCGCGATCTGCATGTCGGGGTTCTCGTCCTTGACCGGCCGCAGATGACTGAGGTTGCCGTAGAGCTTGTTGTCTGCGTTCTCGCGGACTGCGCACGTGTTGAAAACAACGAGGTCAGGGGACGTTCCCGGGGAAGCACGATGAAAACCGGCGTCCTCGAGCAATCCGGACAGTCGCTCGGAATCGTGCACGTTCATCTGGCAGCCGTATGTGCGGACTTCGTAGGTCCGGGCAGCGGCGCGGGAGACATTCTCGTCGATCAGTGACACGTCTCAGGGTAGCTCACGCGGACGAGGGGTCTTCCCGCCGGTGACGCCGGGCGACCGACGAACCGGTCTGTTCCGGTGGCGGCCGTAAATTTTCCGTGACAGCATTCACTCCACGGCCCGAAATGCGAGGAATCGGCGCAAGGACCGCATAAGGTCTCCCCATGACATCACCGGCAGCCGGGACGGAGAAGCCGTCCGACAACTCGGACAGCACCACCTCGATGATCTCCCTCTCCCGAGTCGACAAGCACTTCGGCGACCTTCACGTGCTGCAGGACATCAACGTCGAAATCCCTCGTGGGCAGGTCGTGATCGTGGTCGGTCCCTCGGGATCGGGAAAATCCACACTGTGCCGCACCATCAACCGGCTCGAACCGATCGACTCGGGAGAGATCCGGGTCGACGGCACGCTGCTTCCCGCCGAGGGCAAGGCTCTCGCGAAGCTCCGTTCCGACGTCGGCATGGTGTTCCAGTCCTTCAACCTCTTCGCCCACAAGACGATCCTCGAGAACGTGACGCTCGGGCCCGTGAAGGTGCGGAAGATGAAGAAGGACGACGCACGCGAGACCGGCATGCGGCTCCTCGAACGCGTGGGCATCGCCAACCAGGCCGACAAGTACCCCGCGCAGCTTTCGGGTGGCCAGCAGCAGCGCGTCGCCATCGCGCGGGCGCTTGCCATGAACCCGAAGGTGATGCTGTTCGACGAGCCCACGTCGGCGCTCGATCCCGAAATGGTTCAGGAAGTCCTCGACGTCATGACCTCGCTGGCGAAGGAGGGCATGACGATGGTCGTCGTGACCCACGAGATGGGCTTCGCCCGCAAGGCCGGCGACCGGGTGCTGTTCATGGCGGACGGCCGGATCGTCGAAGACACCGACCCGGACAGCTTCTTCACCTCGCCCAGTTCCGATCGCGCCAAGGACTTCCTCGGCAAGATCCTCAGCCACTGAGCCGACCTCGTGGGCGACTGCCCCGTGAGGTCCCTGCAAGCGCCGGTGCGGAGATGTCCGCGCCGTTTCCACCCGCACGACACCCGCAAACCGGAGGTACTCGATGAAACTGTCCCGCTCGATCCGCCTGGGCATCGGCATGATTGCCCTTGCCGTCACCGCGACGGCCTGCGGCGGCGACGAGACGCGCAGCGTGTCGGATTCTGCCGAGAACGGCAACCTGACCGTCGGCATCAAGTTCGATCAGCCCGGGCTCGGCCTGCGCAACCCCGACGGAACCTTCACCGGGTTCGACGTCGAGGTTGCGAAGTACATCGCCGGCCAGCTCGGCGTCTCGGAAGAGAACATCGAGTTCAAGGAAGCCCCGTCGGCACAGCGCGAGACGCTCATCCAGAACGGTGAGGTCGACTACGTCGTCGCGACCTACTCGATCACCGATTCCCGCAAGGAGAAGGTCGACTTCGCCGGCCCGTACTTCGTCGCCGGCCAGTCGCTGCTGGTGCGCTCGGACAACACCGACATCACCGGCCCCGATTCGCTCAACGGTGGCAAGCGTCTCTGCTCGGTCGCAGGTTCGACCCCGGCGCAGAAGGTCAAGGACACCTACGCGCAGGACGTCCAGTTGCAGGAATTCGACACCTACTCGGCATGCGTCGAGGCGCTGCGGAACGGGGCCGTCGATGCGGTGACCACCGACGACATCATCCTCGCCGGCTACGCAGCACAGAGCCCCGGCGAGTTCAAGGTCGTCGGTGAGCCGTTCACCGAGGAGCGTTACGGCATCGGCGTCGCCCTCGGCGACGACGAGTCGCGCACCGCGATCAACGACGCGATCGAAGAGATGATCTCCAGCGGAGCATGGGAATCTGCGTTCCAGGAGACGGTCGGCGCGTCGGGCTACCCGCTCCCCGAAGCACCGTCGGTCGACAAGTACTGAGTAGAACCCGGCACCGGTCGATCCGGTTCCGGAAGTCCCCGCCGAAGTAGCGCCCGGCCGGTTCGTCGACGACGTCGCGAACCGGCCGGACCGCTCCGGCAACCGCCCTCCCCTCGATCCGGAGTAGACCTGTGGATCTGTTGAGCAAGTACGGAAGCCAGCTGCTCGATGCGTTCTGGACCACCATCCAGCTGACGGTCGTGTCGGCGATCGGCGCGCTGGTCCTCGGAACGATCCTCGCGGGCATGCGGGTTTCCCCCATCCCCGTCGCGAGGGCCATCGGCACCGCCTACGTGACCATCTTCCGTAACACGCCACTGACGCTGATCATCATTTTCTGCCTGTTCGGGTTGTCCCAGACACTCGGAGTGAAACTCGCCTCGGAGTCCTCCCCGACGTTCCTCGTCGACAACAACTTTCGCCTCGCGGTGCTCGGTCTGACCGTGTACACCGCCGCGTTCGTGTGCGAGTCCCTGCGCTCGGGCATCAACACCGTGTCGCTCGGGCAGTCCGAGGCCGGGCGCTCACTGGGCCTGACCTTCGGGCAGAACCTTCGGCTCATCGTGCTGCCGCAGGCATTTCGTGCGGTGATCGCGCCGCTCGGTTCGGTGCTGATCGCCTTGACGAAGAACTCGACCATCGCCTCGGTGATCGGCGTCTCCGAAGCGTCGCTGCTGATGAAGACGATGATCGAGAACGAAGCCGCGATCTTTGCGATCGGTGGCATCTTCGCCCTCGGGTTCGTGATCCTGACCCTCCCGACCGGCCTTCTCTTCGGCTGGCTCAGCAAGCGATTCGAGGTAGCACGATGAGTGCCAGCGGAAGCGTTCTCTACGACGTACCCGGCCCCCGCGCGAAGGCGATCTACCGGATCCTGTCGGTGGTGGTGGTCGCGCTACTGCTGCTCGCCGCGTGGTTCATCTACCGAGCACTCGACTCGCAGGGTCAGCTGACCGCGGCGAAGTGGGAGCCGTTCCTCGAATCGACCAGCTGGACAACGTATCTCCTCCCCGGCATCCGGGGAACACTCATCGCGGCGGCCGTCTCGATCGTTCTGGCGCTGATTCTCGGTGCTGTGCTGGGCATCGCACGCATGTCGGATCATCGCCCGGTACGTATCGTCGCCGGCACCATCGTGGAACTGTTCAGGGCCGTTCCCGTCCTGATCCTCATGATCTTCGCCTACCAGGTGTTCGCCGAGTACCGCGTGTTCAAGTCGGATTATCTGGCACTCGCTGCGGTGATCACCGGCCTGACGCTCTACAACGGATCGGTGATCGCCGAGATCGTGCGAGCCGGCATCAACTCGCTTCCCCGCGGCCAGACCGAGGCCGCATCGGCGATCGGCATGCGGAAGAACCAGGTCATGCGGCTCATCCTGCTGCCGCAGGCGGTCACAGTGATGTTGCCGGCGATCGTGTCGCAGATGGTGATCGCGCTGAAGGACTCCGCGCTCGGCTACCTCATCGGATACGTCGAAGTAGTGCGTTCCGGACAGCAACTCGGCGCCTTCTTCTCCAACTACCTGCCGTCGCTGCTCGTGGTGGCCGCCATCATGATCGTGCTCAACAGTGCTCTGACCCAGTTCGCGACGCGACTCGAGAAGCGTTTGCGTTCCGGACGCGGGAAGAAGGGCGCAGTGCCTGCGGAAAGTCCTCAGACGATCCCTGTGCTGGCCGTCCCGGGCATGGACATCACCGACAAGCGGTGACCTGTCAGTCGGCGGGCAGGTCGCCGGTGTCGGCACCGAGGGCCGCGAGTTCCTGCCGCACCACGTCGAAGGCCATGCCCTGCGCGTAGCCGCGTCGTGCCAGCATTCCCACCAGCCGCCGCACCACCTTGTCTCGCTCGAGCGCACGTTCGCGCCGGTCGCCCTCGGTGGACAGCGGCGGCTGGGTGCGAAGCTTCTTCCGGACCAGTTCGACGGCGCGCTCTCGTTCGTCGTCGCTGTCGATCCGGTCGAGGGCCGCTTCGGCGTCGTCGGCGTCGATGCCCTTGCGCCGCAACTCGAGCGCGATCGCACGTTTTCCTCTGCCGGAGTACAGGTGACGTGACCGCGCCCATTGCTGGGCGAAGTCCGCGTCGTCGATCAGTCCCACCTCGGTGAGACGGTCGAGGGTGCGTTCGGCGACTTCCGCTGTGAAGCCTTTCTGCTCGAGCTTCGCGGCAAGTTCGGCGCGGCTGCGGGCGCGATCGGTGAGCAAGCGAAGGCACACGTCTTTCGCCTGTGCTTCGGTTCCTCCGCCGGGCTCCTTGCCGGTGCCCCGGTCGGTGCGGGAACTGCGGTCGGGCCCGGAGCTTCGCTCGGATCTGCGTCGGCTACTCCCCCGAGTGCCCCCTCGGCTGCTGTCGTCCATGCTGCGGACACTAGAGGAGGACACCGACGGGATACGGCGAAGGGACCGACCACACCGGTCGGCCCCTTCCTCACGAACCTCGTGGAAGTCTCGAACTCTAGAAGTCTGCGGGCTCTTCGGCCTCGCCGGCGGTGACGACCGCCCCGATGCCGAGCTTCTCCTTGATCTTCTTTTCGATCTCGTCACGCACGTCGGTGTTCTCGAGCATGAACTTGCGGGCGTTCTCCTTGCCCTGTCCGAGCTGATCGCCCTCGTAGGTGTACCAGGAACCCGACTTCCGGATGAAGCCGTGCTCGACACCCATGTCGATCAGCGAACCTTCCTTGCTGATGCCGTGTCCGTACAGGATGTCGAACTCTGCCTGCTTGAAAGGAGGCGACACCTTGTTCTTGACGACCTTGACGCGGGTGCGGTTGCCCACCGCGTCGCCGCCGTCCTTGAGCGTCTCGATCCGTCGCACATCGAGACGCACGGAGGCGTAGAACTTCAGCGCCTTGCCACCGGTGGTGGTCTCGGGGCTGCCGAACATCACGCCGATCTTCTCGCGCAACTGGTTGATGAAGATCGCGGTGGTGCCGGAGTTGCTGAGCGCGCCGGTCATCTTGCGCAGTGCCTGGCTCATGAGCCGGGCCTGCAGGCCGACGTGGCTGTCGCCCATCTCGCCTTCGATCTCGGCTCGGGGCACGAGAGCCGCCACCGAGTCGATCACGATGATGTCGAGGGCACCGGAACGGATGAGCATGTCTGCGATCTCGAGAGCCTGCTCACCGGTGTCGGGCTGGGAGACCAGCAGCGCGTCGGTGTCGACTCCGAGGTTGCGGGCATATTCGGGGTCGAGCGCGTGCTCGGCGTCGATGAAGGCGGCGAGACCGCCGTTCGCCTGTGCGTTTGCCACCGCATGCAGTGCCACCGTCGTCTTACCGGAGGATTCCGGCCCGTAGATCTCGACGACGCGGCCACGCGGGAGACCACCGATTCCGAGCGCGACGTCGAGAGCGATCGACCCCGTCGGGATCACTGCGATGGGCTGGTGGGCTTCCTCCCCCAGTCGCATCACCGAGCCCTTGCCGAAGTTCTTGTCGATCTGCGCGAGGGCGAGCTCGAGCGCCTTTTCGCGATCGTGAGTCTGTGCTGCCATGTTGGTCCCCTTCATCGAATCTCGTCCTGCTTGTCGACGACGTTAGAAGCCGGTACCGACAAGTTCGCTGCGGCGAGCACAGAACGTCTCTTCTGTGGATGGATTCGCTCCGTGTGGACGGCGTCGTCACCGCCCGGCCATATCAGCATAGACGAACATCTGTTCGAATGGTCGGAACAGGGCACTCCCCGCTGCGCTGCGGTCACCGTCGCGCCGGTGGCACATCGAACTCTTCGCACAAAGCCCGCCACACCTCCCGAGGTTCCTGGCCTGTCTCGATCGCCTGGGCGGCGGTACGTCCACCCAGTTCGAGGAGCACGTGGTCGCGCAGCAGGGCGTCGCCGTGCATCTGCCCGAATTCGTCTCGGACCATCTCGTGGAATTCCGTCAACCGCACGCGCCCCACGGTAGTCGTCCCCGACGACGCGGTGCCGCATCCGCCCCGCGGCAATTCGATCTTCCCGAGTTCCTCACCGCACCGTGCTTCAGCGGAGGGCAGCCTCGCACACCGCGACCGGGTCCTCGACACTTCCCGCCGTGGCAGCCGCGGCGCGGGCCGCCGCCGCGAACTCCGGGCGCGACAACACCGTCTCCACCGCGGTCCGCACCGCGCCCGCATCCAGCGGCCGGACGACCACGGCGCTGCCCTGCCGGGCCGCACGGTTCGCAAGCTCCCACTGGTCGCCTTCACCGGGAACGATCACGGCGGGAACTCCGGCGCTGAGCGCCTTCGCCAGCATTCCGTGCCCTCCGCCGCACACCACCACATCGGCGGCACGGAGCAGCACGTCCTGACGGCCGCGCCCCGCGACCGCCCAGTCCGGCAGCGAACCGGCCGGCGGGTCGAGCATCGTCGCCGCCACCCGCATCCCCGTGCCGCTCAGCCCCTCGCACACCGACTCGACCAGTCCCACGACACCGGTCGTGGCGGTCGACGGTGCGACCATCACCAGCGGCCCGGTGCCGGACGGAGGCTCGAGCACCACGTCGGTGGGTTCCCACAGCAGCGGGCCGACGACGTGGGCGTGCGCGGGCCAGTCGGGCCGGGGCACCTCGAGGGCGGGCACGGTCGCGACGAGGCGCGCGCACGGTCCGGGGTCCCGGGCCGGCAGGCCGATCCCGATCCGCGCGTCCGCCCTGTGCCGGACACCTTTACGCACCGAACTCGCGGTCATGGCACGCAGCACGGTGTCGCGGAGGCGTCCTGCCGCTCCGGTGCCCACGGCGAGCCCGCTTCCGATCGGCGGCAATCCACGAGACGGGAGGTAGAGGGGGTGCGGCGACAATTCGATCCAGGGAATGCCCAGGCGCTCGGCCGCCATGCCGCCCCCGGCGGTGATGACGTCCGACACCACGAGGTCCGGGAGCAGAGCGCTGAGGTCCTGGAGCATCTCGGTCGCGATGTGAGCGGCCCGTCCATGGATCTTGGCCCCGGCATCCGCGTCGTCATCGTCCGACCGCGGAGCCAGCCCCTTGAGCTCGGCGACGGTCACGCCCGGAACATCGATGCCGAACCAGCGCTCACCGGTGAACAGGATCGCCTCGTGGCCGGCGGCGGCGAACCGGCGCGACAATTCGATCGCCGGAATCGCATGGCCTGCATCGGGTCCTGCCACCACTGCCACTCGCACGCAGCTCAGACTGCCACAGCCGATCAGGACGGTCCGCTGCTACCCCGCGACGGTGAACAGTTCGAACCCGACGGCACGCTCGGCCGGGAACCCCGGCAACGCTCCCGACGACATCTGCACCTGTGCCCGGGCCTGCTCGTCGACGTCCACGGTGCTCAGCGCCTCGAGATATCGCCGGTGCGCCGCGAGCGAGCGCTCGGCGGTCTCGACAGTCTCGGTGACGTCGACCGCGTGCGTCGGTGACGGAGTGTTCACCGCGATCCACCGCACACCCGGCCAGGGTTCGAGCCCGTCGCGGGTCAATTCCGGAAAGATCCACTCGTTGGCGGCGTCGGCCACCGCGTCGAGGACGCAGATACCGAGTGCACGATGGTCCGCGCTGTTGAGGATTCCGGGCAACCAGGTCTCCCCGAAATGGGCGGTCACGACCATCTGCGGCCGGTGCCGCCGGATCGCAGCCGCGATATCGCGGCGCAGTTCCGGACCCGCGACGAGCAGGCCGTCGGCGTGCCCGAGGAACTCGACCGATTCGACCCCGACGATCCGAGCGGACTCCCGCTCCTCGTCCTCACGTACAGGCGCGGATTGTGCCGGCGGAAGACCGGCGATACCCGCTTCGCCACGTGTCGCGAGGACATACCGCACGTCCTTGCCCTGCCGCGTCCATCTCGCGACTGCCGCCGCCGCGCCGTATTCGATGTCGTCCGGGTGCGCCACCACCACGACGGCGCGTTGCCAGTCCTCCGGTACAGGATCCATGCACTCACTATCCACCCGCACGGTCCGGCTCACCGGACTCCGGGACACACCGCGCGGACGAAGACCCGGCGGTACCTCTACCGCCGGGCCCCCTCTCTGCCGCCGTGGCTGTCCACCGTCCGGTCAGAACCGGGTGACGTGGTCGTCCCTGTCACTGCGCGACATCGCTTTGTACAGCAGATATCCACCGAAGATGATCGCGCTGAGTACGAGGATGCCGAACAGGTGGTCGAACAGGGCGCCGATCACCGCGAGGCCCACCCACACGAGTGCGACCATTCCTACGATCTTCCAGAACATCGTGTTCTCCCGCCTGGCACCTGAGCACCGTCGCTGTCGTACACACTCGATCCTCACACCGTCACGACGGAAAAACACCACGTCATCGCGTAGTTCAGGAAAAGATCAGGGGATACCCGCAGCGCGCGGCCCGGCCGTCTCAGGGGTGCACCCCGAACGGGGGTGGTGGCGTGGGGACCCTCCTGGACCCTTACGCTCTACACGTTCGATCCCACTGCTACTCGACCCGCCGTCAGAAGGCTGAGAAAACGTGTCCTCGACCCGTCGTATGCCCGCTCGCGATCTCGCGCAGATCGCCGTCTTCGCCGCTCTGATCATCGCGCTGGGTCTGCCCGGCCAGATCACCATCGGCTCTTCCGGCGTCCCCATCACCCTGCAGTCTCTCGGTGTGATGCTGGCCGGCGCGTTGCTCGGCGCCCGGAAGGGTGTCCTGTCGGTGACGACGGTGATCGTGATCGGTCTCGCACTCCCCGTGCTGGCGGGCGGACGTACGACGCTCACGTCCCTGGCCGGACCGACCGCGGGTTTCCTGATCGGCTGGATTCCCGCCGTCGCCGTCATCGGGTGGCTGAGCATGCGGATGCTCCCCCGGTACCGGACAGTGCTGGGTGTCGGAGTGAACGTGCTCGGCGGCATCGTCGTCCTGTACGCCCTCGGGATCGCCGGCATGGTGCTCCGGACCGACCTGACGGTGTGGGCCGCGGCCGCCGCGAACGTCGCCTTCCTTCCGGGCGACCTGATCAAGGCTGTCGTCGCCGCTGCGGTCGCGGCGCAGGTCCACCGGGCCTACCCGGCGCTCCTCGCCGCCCGGATCCAGCGGCAGCCCGCAGCCGACCCGACGCACTGACGGACGGAGCGCACCGGTCGATGAGCGAAATCTGCTTCCGGCAGGTCCGTCACTCCTACGGTGACCGGACCGTCCTCGACGGCATCGACCTGACGCTGACCGAGCGACGGGTCGGCATCGTAGGGGCGAACGGGAGCGGGAAGTCGACGCTCGCGCGCATGATCAACGGTCTCGTGGTGCCCTCCGCCGGCGCCGTGACGGTCGACGGTTTCGACACCGCGAAGAAGGGCCGGGAGGTCCGCAAGCGGGTGGGCTTCGTCTTCACCGATCCCGACCATCAGATCGTGATGCCGACGGTCGCGGAAGACGTCGCATTCTCTCTGCGACGCAGCGGACTGGGGAAAGCGGAGCGCGCCGACCGGGTGCGGGAGGTGCTCGCCGAGTTCGGTCTCGCCGGGCACCACGATCATCCGAGCCACCTGCTCTCCGGTGGGCAGAAACAACTGCTGGCACTCGCGGCGATCATGGTCACCGACCCGGACGTGCTGGTGGCCGACGAGCCCACCACCTTGCTGGACCTGCGCAACACCAAGCTGATCGCCCGCACGTTCGCCTCGCTCCGCCAGCAACTCGTGGTGGTGACCCACGCCCTGGATCTGCTCACGGAGTTCGACCGCGTCCTCGTGGTGGACTCGGGTCTGATCGTGGCCGACGACGAACCCGGACCGGCCGTCGCGTACTACCGGAAGCTGATCGGGTGAACACCTTCGGCCTCTACCACCCCGGGACGTCGGTGCTGCATCGAGTGCCTGCCGGACCGAAGCTTGTCGTCACCGCAGCGATCATCGTGGTCCTGAGCCTGTGGATCCGGCAGCCCTGGCAGGTTCTTCCGGCTGCCGTACTCGCGGTGATCACGTACACGGTTGCACGAATACCCCTGCGGCTCACGGTGATCCAGTTGCGGCCGATCGTGTGGATGCTGGCGTTCGTCGGCGCGTTCCAATGGATCGTCGCGGGCTGGGAACGCGCTGTCGTGATCTGCGGTTCACTGCTCGTCGCCGTCGCACTCGCCGCGCTCGTCACCTTGACGACACGCATGACGGACATGCTCGACGCGATCGTGTCCGCCGCGCGGCCGCTGCGCCGTGTGGGCGTCGACCCGGATCGTGTCGGTCTCGTGCTGGTAATGACCATCCGCGCGATCCCGCTGCTGGGGGCGGTGGTGACCCGGGTGACGGAGGCACGCAAAGCCCGCGGACTCGGATTCTCGCTGCGCGCTCTGGTCGTGCCGGTCGTGGTCGGTGCGCTGATGACCGCCGAAGCGATGGGTGAAGCGCTCGCCGCGCGGGGCGTCGACGACTGAGGGCGGGCTTTCGGTCGCGCGCCGGCTACGGACGGCCGCGATAGCGCCGCTCGATCTGCGCGACGTCCTGCCAGGACAGTGCCCAGCTTTCGAGCTTGTCCGACGTGGTGATCAGCTCCGCTCGATGCTGTTCGAGCAGCGCCATCGAGCGGCTGCCCTCCGGGGCGGCAGCCAGGCGGGCGGCGGCCGCGACGAGTTCCTCGTACTGGTCGACGCCCGACTCGAGCCGCTGACCCGCAGCGGTGATCGCCGTGTCGAGGTGTGCGCCTGCGGCAGCACTCCCCCGCGACGCCGCTTCGAGCGCGACGACGTCTTCGACCACTGCGTCGAGCGCGGCCGACGCCGCACGCGCCGCCTCACCGATCTCGTCGAGGTCGTCGGCGGCGACAGCGCCGGATCGTGCGATGACGGCGAGCAGCCGGGCCAGGCTCTGCTCGTCGGCGGACAGGCGCTCCATGGGGGCGCGCGCCACCGAGCCTGCGGGAGGCAGAGTCCGGCGGCCCGGTCCGGGTGGAGGTAACGGGAGCGCGTCGAGGCGGCGGAACGTCCGCACCGCCATGACTGCGGGAACGACGAATGCGGCTGTCGCTCCGCCGGTGGCGACGATCGTCCAGTCGGGCGCCGACGCGGCGATGAGTGTGGCCGTACCGATACCCCCGGTGCCGCCTGCTGCGCCGAACAAGCGGGCGCGACGACGGGCCCGGCGCTTCTTGCGACGAAGTCGCGCCGCGGGATCACGCCAGCGGCGGGCAGCATCGACCGCAGCGCCCGTGGCGTCTCTGAGCACGGCAGCGGCCGGGCCGGAGATGCTTCCGGCCCGGCCGCTTCCGGGTGCGTTCATGGCGAGGTCACGTTCCTGGGGTGGTCGCGTGCGTTACTGGCTACCGGCACTGCCCGCAGCGGCCGGCGGCTCCTTGCCGATATCGACGGCGGGCGTCGCGGGCGCACCGGGCAGGGCGTCACCCTTCATGGAGGCGCGGATCTGCTCGAGCCGGCTGTGTCCGGCCATCTGGACGGTCGCCTGCTGGACCTCGAGCATCCGTCCCTGCACCGTGTTCTGCGCGAGCTCGGCAGAACCGAGCGCATTGGCGTAGCGACGCTCGATCTTCTCGCGCACGGCATCGAGACTCGGCGTGGTTCCGGGCGCGGACAAAGTGGAATCCATGGAGCGCAGGGATTCGCTGACCCGTTCCTGCATCTTGGCCTGCTCGAGCTGGCTGAGCAGCTTGGTGCGCTCGGCCACCTTCTGCTGCAATGCCATAGCGTTCTGCTCGACAGCCTTCTTCGCCTGCGCCGCAGCCTGCAGGGACTGGTCGTGCAGCACCTTCAGGTCCTCGACCGACTGCTCAGCGGTGACGAGTTGCGCGGCGAAGGCCTCGGCGGCGTTGGTGTACTGAATGGCCTTCTCGGTGTCGCCCGCAGCACTGGCCTGGTCCGCCATCATCACGGCCTGCCGGGCACTCGCGTTGAGCTTCTCGACCTCGTCCAGCTGGCGGTTGAGCTTCATCTCGAGCTGCCGCTGGTTCCCGATGACGGATGCTGCCTGCTGTGAGAGTGCCTGGTGCTGCCGCTGGGCGTCCTCGATGGCCTGCTGAATCTGGACCTTCGGGTCGGCCTTTTCATCGATCTTGGAGTTGAACAGCGCCATCAGGTACTTCCAACCCTTGACGAACGGATTAGCCATGGGTGTGATCCCGCCTCCATCTGGTACGCCGCGCAGAACGCGACCCGATGCGCGGCCCTCGCGCACCGATTCCGGACCGCCCTGCCGGTCGAATCCCGGCGGTCCAACCTGCCGAGCCCGGATCACCCTGGAGGCGAAGCCGGGATATGTCGCTTGTCCGCGCCGGATGCCCGGTGCGATCTTCAATCCATGTTAGGCGGCAGCAAGCGCCCGCGCCGCCGGTGCAGGGATCACAACTCTGGTCTCTTGCGCAATCCGCGCAGAATCCCGCGCCACCCCGTCGGATCCCGCGAGATCGGAGATACCGACCTCGGCAACCCGCTCGTTCATGCCACTGCGGCGGGGAACCGCATCGGCGAGCGACTCGCTCACGTCGGAAAGGACGTCGGAGAGCGGGACGGCGAGCGCGTCGCAGATCGCCGCGAGAAGCTCACTCGACGCTTCCTTGCGCCCACGTTCGATCTCGGAGAGATACCCGAGGCTGACCCTTGCGCTACTGGAGACTTCGCGCAGGGTGCGGCTTTGCGACACACGGGTACGCCGAAGGCTGTCCCCCAGTGCTTCGCGTAGCAACAGCGCCATCGCATCCTCCTTCGTCCTTCGTACCTATACCCCGACAACGTGCAACAGCACCTACGGGTTCCCACTTCTCGATCGAACCTCGAGAACGCGGTGAACAGACATTACAACGCCGAAGTCGTATGCAGGCGGGCGAGTAGTCCCGACACGGCGGCATCGACCGATCCGAGCCGGATGCCCCACCGGTCTCCGGCCACCTCGGGCCGGCCCACACGCGTACCTCCCGGCCCACTGATTCCGATGTACACCGTGCCGGGGGGATGTCCGTCCTGGCTGTCGGGTCCGGCCACGCCGGTCAGTCCCAGCCCCCAGGTGGCGTCGCATCGGGTACGCGCACCGTCCGCGAGTGCCGCAGCCGTGGACTCGGAGACGGGACCGTCGTGCGCGAGGATCTCGGTGTCGACGCCGGCCAGAACGGCTTTCAGGTCGGTGGCGTATACGATCAGCCCCCCGCGCAGGACCGCGCTGGCGCCGGGAACGCCGGCGATCGTCGCCGCGACCAGTCCTGCGGTGAGCGACTCCGCGGTCGCGACGGTCTGTCCGCGCGCCGACAACTCGGCCACGAGTTCGGCTGCCCGCGTCGCGGAGGCAAGCGGGTCGGCAGCGGTCACGACGACGTCCGGTCCCCGCCGCCGTCGTGCGCAGGTTCGCCGGCCCGCACCGCCGTACGCAGTCTGGCCGCCTGCACGACGTAGTCGAGGCCCGTCACGACGGTCAGCACCACCGCGAGCACCATCATCGTCACCGCCACCGGCGCGATCGCGTCGGGCAGCGGGAGCAGGTAGATCCCGATGGCAAGGGTCTGGACGAACGTCTTGGCCTTGCCGCCCCGGCTGGCCGGGATCACGCCGTGCCGCAGCACCGCGAATCGCAGAGCTGTGATGCCCAGTTCACGAGCGGCGATGATCGCGGTGACCCACCAGGTGAGGTCGCCGAGGAGCGAGAGCCCGACCAGCGCGGCACCGATGAGCGCCTTGTCGGCGATGGGGTCGGCGAGCTTGCCGAAGTCGGTGACCAGGCCGTACCGGCGCGCCAACTGGCCGTCGATCCGGTCGGTGATCGCGGCGACCGCGAAGACGGCCGTGGCCGCCAGGCGCCACCCGGTGTCGTGCCCGTCGCCGACGAAAAGCAACACCAGGAACACCGGGACCAGCGCGATTCGCAGCACCGTCAGGATGTTCGCGATGTTCCACAAAGGCACCGGATCGTGCGGGGAACCGGCGTTCGGTCCCGGGGCGGCGCCGCTCCCGCCCGATGCGGCGACGTGCTGGCGGGGCGTGCTCATGGGCCCCACAATATCGCCTGGGGCACGCGCTACTGTTCACCGCATGACAACAGCGGCGCCGGAATCCAGCACAACCGACCGAATGGTCGTGCGTCGGGCCCGAACGTCCGACGTGCCGGAAATCAAGCGGCTCATCGACATCTACTCGGGAAGGATCCTTCTCGAGAAGAACCTGGTGACCCTGTACGAGGCCGTCCAGGAGTTCTGGGTGGTCGAGGTCGGTGCGCGTGTCGTCGGGTGCGGAGCGCTGCACGTGCTGTGGTCCGACCTCGGTGAGGTCCGCACCGTGGCCGTCGACCCGCAGGTCAAAGGGCGCGGCGCCGGTCATCTCCTGGTCGCGCGGCTGATCGAGGTGGCCCGGGAACTCGAGCTCGAGCGGCTGTTCGTGCTCACCTTCGAAGTGGACTTCTTCGCCCGCCACGGATTCACCGAAATCGAAGGCACCCCGGTGACAGCCGAGGTCTACGCCGAAATGTGCCGGTCGTACGATACCGGTGTCGCCGAATTCCTGGACCTGAGCTACGTGAAACCGAACACGCTCGGGAACACCCGGATGTTGCTCACACTCTGAGCCGCGACGCCCGTCTCCCACCGGATCGAAGGAAACTTCATGGCCATGTTCGCCGTCGAATACACGTACTCCGACGCCACCGCCGCGGCCCGCGACGAGCACCGCCCGAAGCACCGGGCATGGCTCAGCGGTCTCGTCGAGGACGGACGGGTCCGGGCAACCGGCCCGTGGACCGACGGGTCCGGGGCACTGATCCTGCTCGACGTAGCCGACGAGGCCGCGGCGCGGGACCTGATGGCTCAGGATCCGTTCGCGCAGCGCGGCCTCGTCGATGCGGTACGCATCACCGCCTGGACTCCCGTGATGGGCGCTTTCAGCGGTTAGGCGATCGGCGCCGTCATCGCTTGGCGGATGCTTCCACGTGCCGCGTCCGCAGCAAACTCGCAACCGTGGTGATGATGAGAACACCGACGATCACAGCCAGCGACAAGCCGGTGGAGATCTCGGGCACCGCCACGTGTTCGCCGCCGTTGATCCAGCCGAGCGTGTTCTCGTGCAGCGCGTGCAGCACGAGCTTGACGCCGATGAACGCCAGGATCACCGAGAGTCCGTACGACAGGTACACCAGGCGCTCGAGCAGGCCGCCGATGAGGAAGAACAGCTGCCGCAGACCCATGAGCGCGAACGCGTTCGCGGTGAACACGAGGTAGGGCTCTTCGGTGAGACCGTAGATCGCGGGAATCGAGTCGAGCGCGAACAGGATGTCGGTGAACCCGATCGCGATGAGGGCCAGCAGCATCGGCGTGACCATCTTCTTGCCGTCGATGCGGGTGACGAGCTTGTCGCCGTCGTATTCGTCGTGGACCGGCAGGAACTTACGCGCGAGAACCACCATCTTGTTCTCGGAGATACTTCCCTGGTCCTCACCGTGGTCGCGGATGAGCTTGACGGCGGTGTAGATCAGGAAGATCCCGAAAAGGTAGAACACCCAGCTGTACGCATTGATGGCGGCGGCGCCGACAGCGATGAACAGGCCGCGCATCACGAGGGCGAGAACGATGCCGATCGTGAGCACCTTCTGCTGATACTCCCGCGGCACCGCGAACGTCGCCATCAGGATCACGAACACGAAGAGGTTGTCGACGGACAGTGCCTTTTCGGTGACGTAGCCGGCGAAGTACTCCCCGCCGTACGTCGGCCCCCACACCATGAAGACGACCACACCGAAGATGATGGCGATCGTGATGAACACCGCGGACCAGAAACCCGATTCGCGCAACGTCGGCGCGTGGGGCTTGCGTACGTGGGCATAGAAGTCGAAGACGAAAAGTCCGACGATCACCGCGATGGTGATCAACCAGGTCGTCAGGGTTACGTGCATACCTCGGCCTTCCGGTAGGTGTATACCTGCCGGAGGTCTCTCCCGCCCTGCACGAATGCCGGACCGACGGCCCCGGAACGGCATCGGCGCCGTACGTGTTGACGAGACCGCCGCGAAGTAGGGGATACTCCCCTCCACAGCTGACACGATTGTGCCATATGTGTCTCAGGCGTCCCCGGACCCGGATCCTGCGTCGTCCGGATCGCCGGCGCCGCGGATCGAGTACAGGAGCCCGTCGAGTTCGTCCGGTTTGACGAGCACCTCGCGCGCCTTGCTGCCCTCGCTCGGACCCACCACCCCGCGCGTCTCCATGAGGTCCATGAGCCGGCCTGCCTTCGCGAATCCCACGCGCAGCTTGCGCTGCAGCATCGACGTGGAGCCGAACTGGCTCGTCACGACGAGTTCGACGGCCTGGAGGAACACGTCGAGGTCGTCGCCGATGTCTGCGTCGACGTCCTTCTTCTCACCGGCCTTCGGTGCCGTGACGCCCTCGGTGTACTCGGGTTCGGCCTGGTTCTTCGCGGCGTCGACGACCGCCGAGATCTCCTCGTCGGTGATGAACGCACCCTGCATGCGGACCGGCTTGCCGGCACCCATGGGCAGGAACAGCCCGTCGCCCATACCGATCAGCTTCTCGGCGCCGGGCTGATCGAGGATGACGCGCGAGTCGGTGAGAGAGCTCGTCGCGAACGCGAGCCGCGAGGGCACATTGGTCTTGATCAAGCCGGTCACCACGTCCACCGACGGACGCTGGGTGGCCAGGACGAGGTGGATGCCGGCGGCGCGGGCCTTCTGCGTGATCCGGACGATCGCTTCTTCGACGTCGCGCGGAGCCGTCATCATCAGGTCCGCCAGCTCGTCGACGATCGCGAGGATGTACGGGTAGGGCCGGTAGACACGTTCACTGCCGAGCGGGGCGGTGATCTCGCCCGACTTCACCTTCGAATTGAAATCGTCGATGTGGCGGACGCGATTGGCCTGCATGTCCTGGTAGCGCTGTTCCATCTCCTCGACCAGCCACGCCAGCGCGGCCGCGGCCTTCTTCGGCTGCGTGATGATGGGCGTGATGAGGTGCGGAATGCCTTCGTAGGGCGTCAACTCGACCATCTTGGGGTCGATCAGGATCATCCGGACCTCGTCGGGCGTGGCCCGGATGAGGAGCGAGACCAGCATCGAGTTGACGAAACTCGACTTACCGGACCCGGTGGAACCCGCCACCAGCAGGTGAGGCATCTTGGCGAGGTTCGCGGAGACGAAATCTCCCTCGATGTCCTTGCCGAGACCGATGACCAGCGGATGGTGGTCGCGGCGGGTCGACGGGGCGGCGAGGACATCCGACAGCCGGACCAGTTCGCGGTCGGAGTTCGGTACCTCGATACCGACCGCCGACTTACCGGGAATCGGCGCGAGCAGCCGGACGTTGTCCGTCGCGACCGCGTACGCGATGTTCCGGGCCAGCGCGGTGATCTTCTCGACCTTCACGCCCGGTCCGAGTTCGACTTCGTAGCGGGTGACGGTGGGCCCCCGGGTGAAGCCGGTGACCGCCGCATCGATCTTGAACTGTTCGAGGACTTCGGTGATCGACTCGATCATCTCGTCGTTCGCCGGCGACCTCTTCTTCGGCGGATCGCCCTTGGTGAGCAGGCTCAGCGACGGCAGGACGTAATCGCCGTCGACTTCGCGGTCGGGAACGACGAGAGCATGGGCATCGGACTGCTCCGGCACCGGTTCGGGCTCCGGAACCGGTGCCGCCGGGACCGGACGTTTCGCGCGGGTGCGCGCCGGTGCGGGGGCGGTTTCCGGCTCGGGTTCGGGCGGCGGCGCCGCGGCGGTGGCCTCGTCGTCCGGCCACAGGGGCAGTATCTCGGTCTCGGCCTCGAATTCGTCGGGTGGGTAGTTCTCGACGGGGGTGCGGCGACGACGCGACCTGGGCTTTTCCGTGCGATACCCGTCGTCGTAGAGACCAGGATCGTCGTCGTAGTAGTCCCCGTATTCGTCCCCGTATTCGTCGTCCGCGGGGTATTCCAGGCCGAAGTACTCACGGAACAGTTCGGGCAGTTCCCGGATGGTGGTGCCGGTGAGCAGAAGAATGCCGAATCCGGCGGCGAGGAGCATCAGCGGAACGGACAGCCACGCGGTCAGTCCCGCGGTGAGAGGTCCGCCGACCGCGGCGCCGACGAAACCGGCACCCTCGGATCGACCGGTCGCATCCCCCGGGAGGCCGGACGCAACGTGCCACAGGCCGAATGCCGGGAGAGCGACGAGAAGCCCACCGAGCACGAGCCTCGGGCGGATCTCGGGGAACGGTTCGGTACGCATCAGGGTCAGGGCGATGCCGATGGCGACCAGCGGGAGCACCGCTCCCGCGCCGCCCACAACGGCGCGCACACCGGTCTCGACCCAGTCCCCGACCGGACCTCCGACACCGAACCACAGCGATCCTGCGACGACCACCCCGACTGCGACGAGTCCCAGCGCGATACCGTCCCGCCGATGGCCGTGCTCGATGTCGGTGGCCATGCCCATGGTGCGCGCGGTGGCACCGAGCGCCCGCGCCGCCATGAACCATCCGGCGGCGACGCCCTTGCCGAGCGCGCCGAGTACCCCGCCGGAGGTGCGGGACCGCCGCGCTGCGGCGCCGCGCGGGGTGTTGGCGCGGGGCCGGGGCGAGCGGCGGGTTCCGGCCGAGCCCGTCCCGCGGGACGTTCGCGCTCCGCCCGACGTCTTCGCCGTCGAGCCTCTGCCTGCTGCTGCCCTACCGGTACCGGCCTTCGCCTTTCCCGACTTGGCCGAGGCCGCACGGGACCGGTTGGCACCGCCGGACGAGCCGCGTGCCCCCGTCCGCGACCGTGAGGTCGTTGAGGACGAAGCGCGACTGCCCGACTTTCCTGCCATAACCGCCAGGGTAACCGCCCGGGCCTCTCGTGAACCATGTGCAACACGGGTAACGCCGGGCGGCACTGGTCACAGGTGGTGCGGCGCTCTCGGCCACGACGCCGCGACGATGCGGGACCGGCCGGTCACACTCCGCGCTTGGATCCGTCGATCTCGGCGACGGCGCTCGGCTCGCCCTCCTTGTCGACGTGCACCGCGTCGCGCCCGAACGCGTGAAGAAGTAGTTCCGCGGGCTCGCCGCGAAGGACGACGCTGCGAGGCCCACGCTTCCGGACGGTGACGCGCTCGCCGTCGGGGCGCTCGAAGACGACGGTGACGTCGGACCCGCCGTAGCTGGTGCGCGCGAACATCCGCCCGGTCTTCCACAACTGGTCCTGGACCTCGGTGGAGAGGCGTCGCGGTTCCCATCCCTGCTGGGCGCGGCGCACATCCTCGTGGTGCACGAACATTTCCACTGCGTTGGCCACGGAGTCCAGGAGGAAGAGCGGCGACCACTTCGGCGGACCGGAGTCGACCTCGGACAGCAGGTGAGACCACTGCTTGTCGGTCGCCTCGCGACGGACCTTCTCCGTGTGGCCGGCGAAGGCCGGGATCATGATTCCGGGCATCGTGTCGACCCGGCGCTCTCGGACGAGGAGATGCGCGGCGAGATCGCGGGTCGTCCAGTCGCCGCAGAGGGTGGGCGCGTCGGGACCGACCTCGGACATCGTGCGGACCAGGGCATGTCGTTCCGTGCGGGCAAGACTCATCCGGCCACTCTATCGACGGCACGGGCGCGCGGCACGGGAAGAGTCCCGTGCCGCGCGAACATGCCTGGTCGGGCGGGCGAACTATGTCAGGACACAGCGATGACGGTCGGCACGATCATGGGGCGACGGCGGTACGTGTCGGCCACCCACCTGCCCACTACGCGCCGGATACCCTGCGCGATGCGGTGCGTCTCCGTGACGCCTTCGGCCGCAAGTTCGCTGAGGGTCTTGTCGACGAGCTGGGCGGCTTCGGTGAGCGCGGTCGGGTCGTCGGAGAACCCTCGGCCGGAGACCTCGGGTGTGCTCACGGCGCGGCCGGTGGTCGCGTCCACCGCGACCGAGATGGAAATGAATCCACCTTCGCCGAGGACGAGACGGTCCGACAGTGTCGATTCGCCGACATCGCCGACCGACAATCCGTCGACGTACACGTAGCCCACCGGAACGCGGCCCACGATCTCGGCGAGACCGTCGACCATATCGACGACGACGCCGTCCTCGGCGAGGACGATTCGTTCCTTGGGCACGCCTGTGGCTTCGGCCAGTGCGGCGTTGGCGCGCAGGTGCCGCCATTCGCCGTGAACCGGCATCGCGTTCGTCGGCCGCACCGCGTTGTACAGGTACAGCAGTTCGCCCGCGGAGGCGTGGCCGGACACGTGCACCTTCGCGTTCTGCTGCGTCACGACCGTGGCGCCGCGCTTGGCGAGACCGTTGACCACGGCGAACACGGAGTTCTCGTTGCCGGGGATCAGCGACGACGCGAGCACGACGAGGTCGTCGGCGCGGATGTTGATCTGGCGGTGTTCGCCGCGCGCCATGCGCGACAAGGCCGACAGCGGCTCACCCTGCGAGCCGGTGGACACCAGAACGACCCGGTTGTCGGGCAACGACGCCGCGGCGTTCAGATCGACCTCGACGCCGTCGGGAACGTGGAGATACCCCAGGTCCTGCGCGATCTGCATGTTGCGCACCATGGAGCGCCCGACGAAGGCGACCCGACGGTTGTAGCGGTGTGCGACGTCGACGACCTGCTGGATCCGGTGCACGTGGCTCGCGAACGACGCCACGATGACCCGGTTGTTGGCCTTGCCGATGACGTTGTCGAGCACCCCGCCGATCTCGCGTTCGGGGGTGACGAATCCGGGGACCTCGGCGTTCGTGGAGTCGACCAGGAAGAGGTCGACACCTTCGTCGCCCAGGCGGGAGAAACCGGCCAGGTCGGTCAGCCGGTTGTCGAGCGGCAACTGGTCGAGCTTGATGTCACCGGTGTGCAGCACGAGACCGGCCGACGTCCGGATCGCGACCGCGAGCGCATCGGGAATCGAGTGGTTGACGGCGAAGTACTCGCACTCGAACGGGCCGTGATCGGTGCGTTCGCCCTCGGTGACCTCGACGAGGCGGGGCCGTTGCCGGTGCTCGCGGCACTTCGCAGCAACAAGCGCGAGAGTGAACTTCGAGCCGACGACCGGGATGTCGGGGCGCAGTCGCAGCAGGAACGGGACGGCACCGATGTGGTCTTCGTGACCGTGGGTGAGAACGATCGCCTCGACGTCGTCCATCCGGTTCTCGATGTGCCGGAAGTCCGGAAGGATCAGGTCGACGCCCGGCTGCTGGTCTTCCGGGAAGAGCACGCCACAGTCCACGATCAGCAGACGGCCCTGGTGCTCGAAGACGGTCATGTTGCGGCCGATCTCGCCGATGCCGCCGAGAGCGACGATCCGCAGACCGTTCTTGGGCGCCTTGGGAGGGGTCCCGAGACGTGCGGTGGGATCGACGGGCGGACGCGGGTCGGGACGCTGCGCCGATGCCGAGTTCTGGACGATGCGGCGCTGCGGCCGCGACGCCGGCGGGCCGGCGTTACGGGTGGCGCGGCCACGACTACTGGTGGGACGACTCATTTACAGAACCCCTGCTGCTTGAAGATCGGCCGCGAGGGCGTCGATCTGGGCCGATACCGGTGCGACCTGCGGAAGGCGCGGCTCGCCGACGTCGATACCCAGCAGTCTCAGCCCTGCTTTGGAAGCGCTGACACCACCGAGTCGAGCGACCGCGCGGTAGATCGGCACCATGGACAGATTGATCGTGCGGGCCAGTTCTAGATCGCCTGCTTCGAAGGCGGTGTGCAGTTCGCGCAACCGGCCGGGCACGAGATGACCGATGACACTCACGAATCCCACAGCACCCACCGACAACCACGGCAGGTTCAGCGGGTCGTCACCGGAGTAGAACTTCAGATCGGTCGTGCCGATCAGTTCGGCTCCCGCATTGAGGTCACCCTTCGCATCCTTCACGGCCACGATCCGCGGATGCTCGGCGAGCAACCGCAGCGTGTCCGTTTCGATGGGCACCACAGAGCGTGGCGGAATGTCGTAGAGCATGACGGGAAGGTCGGTGGCATCGGCCACCGCCACGAAGTGCGCGTAGAGACCGGCCTGCGGCGGCCGGGAGTAATACGGGGTCACGACCAGCAGGCCGTGCGCGCCGGCGCGCGCGGCATCGCGGGCGAGTTCGGCGCTGTGCGCGGTGTCGTTGCTTCCGGCACCGGCGATGATCTTCGCGCGATCGCCGACAGAAGCGAGAACAGCCCGCATCAGTTCGAGCTTCTCGTTCTCGGTGGTGGTAGGCGACTCGCCGGTGGTACCGGCGAGTACCAGCGCGTCGCAGCCACCCTCGACGAGGTAGTTCGCAAGACGCACACCCGCGTCCACGTCGAGCTTGCCGTCGGCAGTGAACGGGGTCACCATCGCAGTGGCGACGGTGCCGAACGGGAGCTCGACAGCAGTTGCGGATTCACCGTTGGTCATGGTCAGAAGGCTACCGCGTGGGGATACAGGTCCGACACACGCCCGCCTCCGCCGGGTGGGTCAGCGGTCTGCGGCAAAGGTGGGAGCGGCGATTTCGCTGCCGTCGGGCAACGCCGTGATCGTGAAGTCGGAGAACGCGTTCGGCGCCGCATCGGTGAGTTGCCGCAGGCATTCGACGGCGAGCCGCCGGATTTCCACATCGGCGTGCTCGGTCGCGCGCATCGCGATGAAGTGCCGCCACGACCGGTAGTTGCCGGTGACCACGATGCGGGTCTCGGTGGCGTTGGGGAGCACCGCTCGCGCCGCTTCCCGCACCTGCTTCGCCCGCAGGGGCCCGGGAGGCAGATGCGCCATCTTCTCGTCGAGTGCGTCGAGCAGTTCCACGTACGCGTCGCGGCTGCGCCGGGTGGCGGCGAAGAACAGTTCCTCGAGATGAGGATCGCCCGCGATCGCGGGAGGAACGACGACCGGAGCATCGCCGTCCGCGACGAAACGCTGGGACAGCTGGGAGAACGAGAAGTGCCGATGCCGGATCAGTTCGTGGGTGCACGAACGGGAGATCCCGGTGATGTAGAAGGTGACCGAGGCGTGCTCGAGTACCGAGAGGTGGCCCACGGTCAGCAGGTGCCGCAGATATCCGGTGTTGGTCGCGGTCCGCGGGTTCGGCTTCGACCAGCTCTGATAACACGCACGTCCGGCGAACTCGGCGAGCGCTTCCCCTCCGTCGGCATCGGTTTCCCAAGGGATGTCGTCCGGCGGCAGGAATTCGGTCTTTGCGACGAGCCTGACCTTCAGGTTTGCGGGTTCGGGAATCATGCGCGTCTCCTCCCGGTGCGTGATCGCACCCTAGCGACCCGGAGCCTCCGCGCGCTCACCGCCACCTCAATGACGCCACCACGACGGCACTCGTGGCGTCATAGGCCTGTTGACTGATGTCACGCATGGCGTCACACTGACGGCATGAACATCGACACCTATACCGCGGCGATCACCGACGCCGTCGTCAACGCCGCCGAACTCGGCGACGAACAGACCCGCCGTACCGCAGCGGCCCTCTCCGCCGCTCTCGCCGCGCCGGCCCGGCTGGCCGTTCTCAGTGCGCTGTCGGATATGGCCGGGGAAATCAGCAAGCAGTTGGACGACCACACCGTCACGGTTCGGCTCGACGGCACGGAAGCCGTCGTGGATGTGCGCAGCGATGCCACGCCGCACACCGACTCGCCGTCGCAGACCTTCGAGGAGATGACCGGAGACATCAGCCGGGTCACCCTGCGTCTCGTCGAACAGATCAAATCCCGCGCCGAGGAAGCGGCCGCGCAGAGCGGTGTCTCGCTCAACTCCTGGGTGGCGCAGGCCGTGCAGGGCGCACTGAAGGATCAGAAGCGGTATCAGAAGCGCGCCGAAGAGTGGCGCCGGCAAGGCACCACACCCACCGCTCCCCCGGCGCCGGCTCCCCGAGAGGACGAAGACGGCGATACGGCCTGAAAACCCCTCCCGTGCGGTAGATTCCCGACGCACCGAACGCGGGAACGAGAGGACACCGAACCGATGGCCGTGAGCAGCACCAGAAGCTTCGAGATCAAGGCGACACCGGAGCAGGTGATGGCGGCTATCGCAGCGGTGGACCGGTTGCCCGAGTGGTCGTCGACGCACAAGAAGGTCGTTGTCGAGTCCACCTACCCGGACGGCCGCCCGCACCGGGTGCGCATGACCGTCTCGGTCATCGGACTCACCGACGAGCAGGTCGTCGACTACACCTGGGACGGCGACCGGTCGATGTCCTGGACGCTCGTCGAGAGCACGCAGCAGAACCAGCAGGACGGTGCCTACACACTCACACCGGCAGGCGGAGCGACCGAGGTCGGTTTCAGCCTGACCATCGATCCGAAGATTCCGGTCCCCGGATTCCTCGTCCGACGCGCCGAGAAGACGGCGATCGAGACAGCCGGCAAAGGCCTGACGAAGTTCGTCGAGGAGAACTACCGCTGACGCGGGCAGCCCCTCACACCCTGTCGGCGAGAGTCACCGCAACCGTCCCACCGAGCTCGTAACAGCGTTCGCGGACCTGCGCGTCGATCGGGCCGGTGATCTCCAGGTCGGCAGCCACCTGCGTCAACCCCATCCCCGTCACCAGTTTGCGCACCGACGACACCGCTCCCGCGGTGTCGTCGTTGCCGTGGACCCACATGCCGTACGGGCGGCCCGCAACGGCGTCCAGACACGGGTAGTACACGGTGTCGAAGAAGTGTTTGAGCGCGCCCGACATGTATCCGAAGTTCGCGGGAGTACCGAACAGGTAGCCGTCGGCGGCAAGCACGTCCGGGACGGTCGCGCCGAGGGCGGGCACCGCACGCACAGTCACCCCGTCGATGTCGGGGTCGTTCGCCCCCGCCAGCACCGCTTCGAGCAGCTCGCGCGTCGCCGGAGACGGCGTGTGGTGGACGACGAGCAGCGTCCGGTCCGTGGCGTCGGTTCGTTCGGGTTGTTCGGTCACAGGCGAAGACTACGACGGGGCGTTGCCCGAGCCGCGATACCGCGCCCGCTACGTCGTGCTGTCGCGTTCTGCTTTTTCGAGGGCAACCGCCCGGCGCATCGTCTCGCGGGCACGCCCCCGGTCACCCGCATAGTCGTAGGCGCGCGCCAGCCGGTAGGAGTTCCGCCAATTGTCGGGATCGGCTTCCCATTCCCGTTTGACGGTCTCGAACAGGGCGTCCGCCGCGTCGCGGTCGATCTTTCCGGACGGCCGTCGCGGAAGGTCGGTGACATCGAGTTCGAGACCTTCCTCGTGGATGCGCTGCGCAAGCTGCTGGTGCTGCCAGCCCGCACGCAGACTGGCGTACACGATCCAGACTCCGACGAGCGGGAGCAGCAACACGCCGATACCCAGCCCGACCGCGGCGACGCCGCCGGACCGGACGAGTTCGACTCCGCGGCTGCCGAGCAACACGAAGTAGAAGGCGAGCGCGGCGACGATGAACGCGATCGGTACGAGGACCTTGACGAGATCTTTTTTCACAGGTCGAGGAGGGGGTCGATGCCCAGCGTCAGGCCGGGACGGGAAGCGATCTCGCGGACTGCGAGGAGTACGCCCGGTGCGAACGAGGAACGGTCGATGGAATCGTGGCGGATCGTCAGCGTCTCACCCTGGGTTCCCAGCAACACCTCCTGGTGCGCGACCAGCCCGGCGAGACGCACCGAGTGCACCCGCACCCCGTCGACGTCGGCGCCGCGCGCACCGTCGAGTTCGGTGGTCGTGGCATCGGGGCTGCGTCCCACGCCTGCGGCGGCACGTGCCTCGGCGATGAGTTCCGCGGTGCGGTAGGCGGTGCCGGACGGCGCATCGGCCTTGTTGGGATGATGCAGTTCGATGACCTCGACGGAGTCGAAGAATCGGGCGGCGGCCTGCGCGAAGCGCATCGACAGCACCGCGCCGATCGCGAAGTTGGGAGCGATGAGCACACCGACGGCGGGCTGATCGGCGAGGCGGCTGCGGACCTGCGCGAGGCGGTCGTCGTCGAAGCCGGTGGTGCCCACGACGGCGTGGATGCCGTGGTCGATCAGGAACTGCAGGTTGCCCATGACCACGTCGGGGTGCGTGAAATCCACGACGACCTGCGTGCCGGAGGTCACGAAGTCGTCGAGGCTGTCGCCTCGGTCCACCGCTGCGACGAGTTCGAGGTCGGGGGCCGCCTCGACTGCCGCGCAGATGGCCTGGCCGACTTTGCCCTTGGCCCCGAGCACACCCACCCGAACTGCTGCTGCGTTCACTTTGCCGTCCACGACCTTCCCGTCACGTCTTTCCGAGGAAAGCGTACGCAACCGGGGTTGTGGTCTGCACGGGTGGTCACCGCGACGGCGCAGGTGCCCGGCAGGCGGAACAGGGTCAGCCGACGATGTCGCGCACCGCGGCGGGGAGATCGCGCGGGCGTCGGTACGGCCCGACCACCGCGGCGGCGAACGGACGGTGCAGTAGTTCGGCTGCGACCTCACGCACCTGTTCCGACGACACGGTCGCGATGCGCTCGAGGGTCTCGGTGAGGCTCCAGTGCCGGCCGTAGTTCAGCTCGCTGCGTCCGATGCGGTGCATTCGCGCCCCGGTGTCTTCGAGACCGAGGACCAGACCACCGCGCAACGAGCCTTTGGCGCGAGCGCATTCCGCGTCGGTGATGCCGTCCTTCGCGACGGCGCCGAGCACCTCGCGGATCACGGCCGCGACCTCGGAGAGATTCTCGGGCTGGCACCCGGCGTACACGGAAAACGCGCCGGTATCGGCGAAGGTGTCGATACCGGAGTAGACGGAGTACGCCAGACCCCGCTTCTCGCGCACCTCCTGGAACAACCGTGAGCTCAATCCGCCGCCGATCGCGGCGTTGAGCACCGACAGTGCCCAGCGGCGGTCGTCGTGCCGGCCGAAGGAACGAACGCCGAGCGAGAGGTGCGACTGCTCGCCGTCGTGCTCGGTGATGCTCAGGGTGGGTGTGGTGCGCAGTTCGAGCCGGCCTTCCCGGCGCGGCACCGGCCCGCCCGTGCCGTCCAGGTGCCCGGCGAAGGCGCGGCGGACGAGTTCGACGGTGTGCTCGTGATCGACGTTGCCGGCGACCGCGACGACCATCCGCTGCGGGGTGTACCTGCGCACGTGGAAGGAGTGCAGCTGAGCGCGGGTCATCGCCTCGATGGAGTCGACGGAACCGATGATGGGACGGCCGATGGGGTGATCTCCGTACAGCGCGGTGAGGAAGGAGTCACCGAGGAGATCCTCGGGATCGTCGTCGCGCATCGAGATCTCCTCGAGTACGACCTGCCGTTCGACGTCCACGTCGGCGCTGCGGCACCGGCCCCGTAACACCACGTCGGCGACGACGTCGACTGCGAGCGGAAGATCGTCGTCGAGGACGTGCGCGTAGTAGCAGGTGTGTTCCTTGCTGGTGAACGCGTTGAGTTCACCGCCCACCCCGTCGATGAGCTCCGCGATGTCGAGCGCCGTGCGCGTCGGGGTGGATTTGAACAGCAGGTGCTCGAGAAAGTGTGCCGCGCCGGCGACGGACGGCTGTTCGTCGCGGGAGCCGATTCCGACCCACACGCCGACCGCCGCCGATCGCACGCCCGGCACGTGCTCGGTGACCACTCGCACGCCTCCGGGCAGAACGGTGCGGCGAACGCCGGAATCCACTGCGGGGGCGGAAGCGGTATCGGAAGGAGAAACGTGCCGGGTGGGAGCCATGTGTGAGTTCTACGGTCCTGCGGTCGGGGTCCGGCACATACGTCCGGGAACGGAACATCACACGATACATGCGCGGGCGGATCCGGCGACGGTCACCAACCGCGGCGCCGGGGCTGGGAGCCGACCAGCTGACCCTCTCGCGCCTCTCCCCTGCTGCGGTAGACGATGTACGGGCGGAACAGATATCCCACCGGTGCGCTGAATGCGTGGACGAGCCGGGTGAACGGCCAGATCGCGAACAGCACCAGACCGATCAGGGTGTGGATCTGGAACGACACCGGCGCCTCGACGAGGAGTTCGCCGCGTGGCTGCAGGATCCAGATGGACCGGAACCACGGCGAAACGGTGTCGCGGTAATTGTGTTCGCCGACCACTCCCGCGCCCATGAGGGTGGTGGCGAGACCCGCGACGATCGCGGCGACCAGGACTACGTACATGACCTTGTCGTTGAGGGTGGTCGCGGAGTACACCGGGCCGTTGGTACGCCGGCGGTAGATGAGCAGGCACACCCCGATGAGGGTCGCGGCGCCGGCGATGGTCCCGAGCACGAGAGCTTGGACGTGGTACGCGTGCTGGCTGATCCCTATCGCGTACGTCCACTGTTTCGGGATCAGCAAGCCGATGACGTGGCCGATGATCACCACCAGAATGCCGAAATGGAACAGCGGACTGCCGATGCGCAGCAGCCTGCTCTCGTAGAGCTGTGACGAGCGGGTGGTCCAGCCGAACTTGTCGTATCGGTACCGCCACCACGTGCCGACGATCAGGATCGCGAGTGTCACGTACGGCACGATGTCCCAGAAGATTGCACCCGCGCTCATCGTTTACGGCCCTTCTCGTCGGTCGTGGGCGTCCCGGCGTGGCGGAACGGTCAGGGTGAACGGCTGCAGGCCGATCGCCTCGGCCGGAGGTCCGGCGTGCATCAGCCGGCGGGCCCGTTGTTCCTGGGCCTCGTCCACAGGAGGCAGCGTGGCGCACACCGCGGCGACGGTGTCCGCGTACGGCGAATCGTCGCCGACCAGCGCGCGATGCAGGACGTCGATCGGTACCCGGTGCGCGACGAGCAGCCGTTCTCCCGCCTCGGGTGCGACGGTGGCCGCGAACTCGAGGACCACCGGGAGGTGGTCGGGCGCCTCGCCGACCGGAGGTTCGGCGCCCGCCTCCCGATAGGTCTGCACGAACGCGTGGATTTCCGATCCCCGGTTGCGTGTGTCTCCCGCGGTCCAGTAGGTCAGGTACATCGTCGAGCGCCGACGCAGGTCGAACGTGTCGACATACGCCTGGGCCGCATCGAGCAGGCTGCTACGACGCAGGTACGCGGCGGTCCGGGTGAGCCGGCCGCGCGCGGGCTCGTCGATGTGGTCGACGAGTGCCTCGACGGTGTCGAGACGCTCCGCCATCTGCTCGTCCGGATACGCCAGCAGCAACGAGGCCGCCTGGTGGACGAGCCGGGTCTGCAACCGGCGAGCGGGATCCTCTCGGCGTGACGCCCGCCGGAACAATGTCACCGCCGCTCCTCGCCGTCGCCGGGCCAGGCACCCGGGAACAGACCCGTGGGCGCTCCTTTGCCGTCCCAGTTCAGCAGATTGACGCGGGAGGGCTCGCGCTCGTTGACCGCGAGGCCTTCCGTGGTCTGGCGCTCTGCGAGCGCGTGGAACGTTTCCACCGCGACCGGGACGGGTCCGCCGCTCGACTCACCGAAGGGCCCGGACTCGTACATTCCCGGTCCACCGTCGAACGACAGAGAGCAGTCCGTGGCGGATTCCTCGAGCTTGTGTCCTTCGGTCGCGTAGGCCGTCGGGATCACGTAGCGCTCTTCGTACTTGGCGAGGGCGAGCAACCGGTACATCTCGTAGATCTGCTCCTCCGTCATGCCCACGGACTCCGGGATATGCGGCTGGGTGTCGCGACCGAGGTTGATGTCGCGCATATACGACCGCATCGCGGCGAGCCGTTGCAGGACGGCTTCCACGGCCGCGGTGTCCCCGGCTGTGAACAGCTCCGCGAGGTAGCGGATGGGAATGCGCAACGACTCGAGTGCTCCGAACAGGTTTCCGAGATCTTCCCCGTCGTGACCGTCGCGGCTGACCGCGTCGACGACCGGCGACAGCGGCGGCACGTACCAGACCATCGGCATGGTCCGGTACTCCGGATGCAACGGCAGCGCGACCTTGTAGACGTTGATCAGCGAGTAGATCGGTGACTTCTGTGCGCCGGCGATCCAGTCGTCGGAAATCCCTTCGGCCCGGGCCCCCGCGATGACCTCCGGATCGTGGGGGTCGAGCAGGACCTGACGCTGGGCTTCGTAGAGATCCTGTTCGTTCTCCACCGCCGCCGCGTCGAGCACCCGGTCGGCGTCGTAGAACACCAGCCCGATGTAGCGCAGACGCCCGACGCAGGTTTCGGCACACACCGTCGGTAGCCCGACCTCGATGCGGGGATAACAGAACGTGCACTTCTCGGCTTTGCCGGTCTTGTGATTGAAATAGACCTTCTTGTACGGGCATCCGGAGATGCACATCCGCCAGCCGCGGCACCGGTCCTGGTCGACGAGGACGATGCCGTCCTCCGAGCGCTTGTAGATCGCTCCGGACGGGCACGACGCGACACACGACGGGTTGAGGCAGTGCTCGCAGATCCGGGGCAGGTAGAACATGAACGTCTCTTCGAGCGACGTCTTGACCTCTTCGTTGATCTTAGCCAGGATCGGGTCGTCCGGAACGATCTCGGGCGAGCCCGCCAGGTTGTCGTCCCAGTTGGCCGACCACTCCACTTTCATCGGTTCGCCGCTGAGGAGACTGCGCGGTCGCGCCACCGGGATGTTCTCCCCCGCAGGGGCGTTGGTGAGGGTCTCGTAGTCGTACGTCCACGGTTCGTAGTAGTCGTCGATCGACGGCATCTTGGGGTTGGAGAAGATCCGGCTGAGCTTGTGGAGGCGGCCGCCGTCGCGCAGCCGAATCCTGCCCTTCTTGTCCCTGATCCAGCCGCCGCGCCACTTGTCCTGATCCTCGTAGGTGCGGGGGTACCCCTGACCCGGACGGGTCTCCACGTTGTTGAACCAGACGTACTCGGTTCCGGAACGGTTGGTCCAGGTCTGTTTACAGGTCACCGAGCACGTGTGACACCCGATGCACTTGTCGAGGTTCATGACCATCGCCATCTGTGCCATGACCTTCATGAGTGCCCCCGTCCGTGGGGTCCGATCGTGTACATCAGTACGTCACCTCCTGAGACCGGCGGCGCACGACCGTGACTTCGTCGCGCTGGTTGCCGGTCGGTCCGAGATAGTTGAAGGCATACGAGGTCTGGGCGTAGCCGCCCGCCAGATGACTCGGTTTCATCAGGATCCGCGTGATCGAATTGTGGATCCCGCCACGCTTTCCGGTGGTTTCGGTGAGCGGGACATCGATGACGCGTTCCTGCGCGTGGTAGACGAACACCACGCCCTCGGGCATGCGCTGCGACACGATGGCCCGGCACACCACCACGCCGTTGCGGTTCACGGCCTCGATCCAGTCGTTGTCGCGCACCGAGATCTTCGCCGCGTCCGCCGGACTCATCCACATCGTCGGTCCGCCGCGCGAGAGCGAGAGCATGAACAGGTTGTCCTGATACTCCGAGTGGATCGACCATTTCGAATGCGGGGTCAGGTATCTCACCGTCAGCCCCACTCCGTCACCGGTACCGAGGGATGTCTCACCGAACAGACGGTTCATGTCCAGCGGGGGCCGGTAGGTCGGAAGTTGCTCGCCCATCTCCTCGATCCAGTCGTGGTCGAGGTAGAAGTGCATCCGGCCGGTGAGGGTGTGGAACGGTTTGAGTTCCTCGATGTTGGTGGTGAAGGGTGCGTAGCGGCGACCACCTGTTTCGCTGCCCGACCATTCCGGGCTCGTGACCACCGGTACCGGCCGGGCCTGCGTGTCGGCGTAGGTGATCCGGCGTTCCTCACTGCCTTCGGCGAGGTGGACGAGCCTGCGCCCGGTTCGCTTCTCGAGTTCGCGATACCCCTGCACGGCGAGCCGGCCGTTCGACGCCCCGGACAGCGCGAGAATCACGTCGCACATCCGTTCCGCAGTGGTGATCGCCGGGCGCCCGGCGGCGGCACCGGAATCCATGACGCCGAACTTGACGGCGAGTTCGGCGACCTCCTGGTCGGGGTGGGTGGTCACCCCCTTGGTGGTCAGCCCTGCCGACTCCGCGAGCGGCCCGAGCGTGGCCCACTTGTCGGCGACGGCGGTGTAATCCCGCTCGACGACCACGAGAGGCCCCATGGTCTTCCCCGGGATGGGCACTTCACCGGTTTTCCTCCAGTCGTTCTCCGTTCCACCGGGATACGCCATCGCACCGGGCGTGTCGTGCTGGAGCGTCCCCATCACCACGTCGGTCCGCGTTCCCAGATGCGTGCGTGCCAGGGCGCTGAACGCCTTCGCGACCGCACCGAACGCCTCGTAGTCCGAGCGGGTCTCCCAGGGCGGATCGATCGCGGGGCTGAACGCGTGCACGTAGGGGTGCATGTCGGTACTCGACAGGTCCCCCTTCTCGTACCAGGTCGCTGCGGGCAGCACGACATCCGAGAACAGCGTCGTCGACGTCATCCGGAAGTCGATCGACATGAGCATGTCGAGTTTGCCGTCGGGGACGTCCTCCCGCCAGGTGACGTCGTTGGGCCGCAAATCCGGCGCGGTCTGAGCACCCTGAATGTTCGAGTCGGTACCCAGCAGATGCTGCAGGAAGTACTCGTTGCCCTTGCTGGAGGAGCCGAGAAGATTCGACCGCCACACGCTCAGCACGCGCGGCCAGTTACGCGGCGACCCGGGATCGGTGACGGCGAGTTTCACCGTCCCCTTGGCCAGTTGTTCGGCAACATATTCGGGGATGTCGCGACCGGCCGCACGAGCCTCGTCCGCCAGATCGTGTGTGTTGCGGTCGAACTGCGGATAGAACGGCGACCAGCCCATCGCGACGGCCGACGCCATCACATCCATGGTGTGCTTGTCCCGGAAGCGCCCCCGCGACAGCGGGCTCGAGAGGGCGTCCGCCCGGTACCCGTCGTACTTCCACTGGTCGGTGTGCACGTACCAGTACGAGGTGCCCGCCATCTGACGAGGTGGCCTGCTCCAGTCGGTGGCCATCGCCATCGTGGCCCATCCGGTGGCGGTTCTGCACTTTTCCTGCCCGACGTAGTGCGCCCAGCCGCCGCCGTTGCGTCCCATTGCCCCGGTCAGGAGCAGCAGGGACAGCACGGCCCGGTAGGTCGCGTCGCCGTGGAACCACTGGCAGATTCCGGCTCCCATGATGATCATGGAGCGCCCGCCCGATTCCTCGGAGTTTCGCGCGAGTTCCCGGGCCACCCGGATCGCTTGCGCCGCAGACACTCCGGTGATCGATTCCTGCCACGCCGGCGTGTAGGGCGTCGACGGATCGTCGTACCCGGTCGGCCACTGCCCGGGCAGATTCAACTCTGCCCGCTGCACGCCGTATTGGGCGAGCATCAGGTCGAACACCGTGCAGACCAGGTGCTCACCCACCCGGCGGACCGGCACACCGCGCTCGAGGCTTCCGCCCCGACCGTCGATCGTGTCGAAACTCGGCAGATGCACGGCGAGGACCTCCGCTGTGCCGCCGGCCGGCGGTGCCACCGTGAGGGCGGGCGACAGGTCACCCAGTTCGAGGTTCCACTTGCCGATACCCTCCTCGCCGTAGCGGAATCCGAGGGAGCCGTGAGGAACCGTCACGCTGTCGGTGGCGCTGTCGAGGAGCACCGGTTTGAACGGGGCGTTCTCCACGTCCTGCCCGAGGTCGGCCGCGGTGAGGTTCTTGCCCGCCACCCACTTTCCGCCGCGCTCTTCGAGTTTCACGAGGAAGGGCAGATCGGTGTACTGCGCGGAGAAGTCGGTGAAGAAAGGTACGGGCTTCTCGACGTAGCACTCGCGCAGCAGGACGTGGCCCATCGCCATCGCCAGGGCACCGTCGGTTCCGGCAGCGCACGGCATCCACTCGTCCGCGAATTTCGTGTTGTCCGCGTAGTCCGGGCTGATCGCGACGACCTTGGTCCCGCGGTACCGCACCTCCGTCATCCAGTGTGCGTCGGGGGTGCGGGTCACCGGGACGTTGGAACCCCACATCAACAGGTACGACGCGTCCCACCAGTCGCCCGATTCGGGGACGTCGGTCTGGTCCCCGAACACCTGCGGGGACGCGACCGGAAGGTCCGCGTACCAGTCGTAGAACGAGGTCATCGCGCCGCCGACCAGTTCGACGAACCGGGAACCGGCTGCGTGCGACACCATCGACATGGCGGGAATCGGGGAGAAACCGGCGATCCGGTCGGGCCCGTACTCCTTGATGGTGTGCACGTGGGCCGCGGCGACCATTTCGGTGGCTTCGGCCCAGGTGACCCGCACCAGCCCGCCCTTGCCTCGCGCACGCTGGTACCGGCGCCGGCGTTCCGGGTCGTTCTGAATGTCCGCCCACGCCAGTACCGGATCACCGAGACGCTGTTTGGCCTCGCGATACATCTCGACGAGGACTCCGCGCGCGTACGGGTACCGCACCCGTGTCGGAGAGTAGGTGTACCAGGAGAAGGCCGCTCCTCGGGGGCAACCGCGCGGTTCGTACTCGGGGCGGTCCGCTCCCACCGTGGGATAGTCCGTCTCCTGGGTTTCCCAGGTGATGATCCCGTCCTTGACGTAGATCTTCCACGAGCACGAACCGGTGCAGTTCACGCCGTGTGTCGATCGCACCACCTTGTCGTGGCTCCACCGGTCGCGGTAGAAGATGTCACCTTCTCTGCCGCCCTGGTGCAGGATGCTGCGGGTGTCGGCGGATTCTTCGCCACGCGTGAAGAACCGGCCGCTACGCACCAGCAGTTCCTCGAGCGTCCCACCCACAGCGACTTTTTCCGTAGTCACGTGCTCTCCTCCGGTTGCCTGTGTGGAGCGTCCCGCGATGCGGCAGGTTCACGTGCCTTCAGCCAGACCGCGGTGTAGACCAGTGCAATGAGAGCCGCCGCGACCAGGAGCAACAGGCCCACGGTGTAGTCGTTGCCCACCGGGTCGTAGGTCGCGCCCATGACCAAGGGCGGGAAGTATCCGCCGAGGCCACCTGCCGCCGCGACGATTCCGGTGATGCTGCCGACGGACTGCGCGGGCGAACGCCGCGCCACCCAGGCGAACACGCCTCCGGTGCCGATGCCGAGGAAGATCGCCATCGAGATGAAGACAACGGCCGACCAGAAGTCCGGCGGTGGCTTGAACGTGGCGATGAATGCGGTCACGGCGGTGCCGGCGAAGGATGCGATCACCACGTACTTCGGTGGGATCCGGTCGGAGAGGGTTCCGCCGATGGGGCGGGCGATCACCGCGGCGACGGCGAACCCCGCGGTACGGGTACCTGCATCCACCGCGGAGAACTCGTACACCGTCCTGATGTAGGTGGGCAGGTAGCTGCTGAACGCGACGAAACCGCCGAAGACGATGGCATACAGGAACGACATTTCCCAGGTGACCCGGAGTTTGCATGCCGCAAGGAATTTGGGCACCACCGGCTGGGTGTTGGGAACGAATGCGGGCGCGTTCCTCATGACGGTCAGACACAACACCGCGGTCAGTGCGAGCACCACTGCGATGATCACGTGGGTGGCGACCAGCCCGAACCATCCGACGAAACGCGGCGTGAAGAAGGCCGACAGTGCCGTGCCGACCATGCCCGCACCGAATACACCCGTGGCGAAGCCACGACGCGACGGGTCGTACCAGTTGTTGGCGAACGGGATCCCGACGGCGAAAATCGTGCCGGCGATTCCCAGGAAGAATCCGAAGACGAGCAGCAGCGGGTACGAGCCCGCACTGCCCGCGAAGCCGACCGCGAGGACCGGCAGTATCGACGCGAGCGTGATCGTGATGAACATGACCCTGCCGCCGTAGCGGTCCGTGAGGGCGCCCACCACGATCCTGCCGAGCGACCCCACGAGGATCGGGGTCGCCACGAGCATCGATGTCTCGGAGCTGCTCAGCGACATGTCGCCGGCGTAGGTGGTGGACAGCGGTCCGATCAGGTTCCAGGCCCAGAAGTTCATGGCCGACACCCAGGTCGCCAGTGCCAGGTTGACTCCTGGACGTGCCCCGATTCCTGAGGCTGTAACCGTGCTCACACCACCAGGGAACACCCTCGGCAGAATCGCCGTACGCCTTTTGCCTAAAGGTTTACACGGGGGTGGTCTTCGATTCTCCATGTTGCGAGCCATCGGCGACGCTCCGCCGCAGGTCGGGTCGGCGACCGGACAGGACCCTCGCGCAACGACACCGCGCGCTGTTCCCGCCCCGAAGGGAAGGAACAGCGCGCGGTGATTGCCTGTCCCGGAGCGGGAGGCTACCGGGAGGAGCCGATCAGGACTCGGTGGCTGCCTCGGCCGGAGCGGCCTCGGCGGCGGCGTCGTCCTCGACGGGCACGAGGCTGATCTTGCCCCGGTTGTCGATGTCGGCGATCTCGACCCGCAGCTTGGACCCGACGCTCACGACGTCTTCGACCTTCGCGATGCGCTTGCCGTTGCCGAGCTTGCTGATGTGCACCAGACCGTCACGGCCCGGGAGCAGGGAGACGAACGCACCGAACGCCGTGGTCTTGACCACGGTGCCGAGGAAACGCTCGCCGACCTTCGGCAGCTGCGGATTGGCGATGGCGTTGATCTTGTCGATCGCTGCCTGCGCGGACGGACCGTCCGCAGCTCCGACGTACACGGTGCCGTCGTCCTCGATGGAGATGTTGGCGCCGGTCTCCTCGGTGATCGAGTTGATCATCTTGCCCTTGGGCCCGATGACCTCGCCGATCTTGTCGATCGGAACCTTGATCGTGGTGATGCGCGGCGCGAACGGGCTCATCTCGTCCGGAGCGTCGATGGCCTCGGCCATGACCTCGAGGATCGTGGCGCGCGCGTCGTGTGCCTGCGACAGCGCACCCGCGAGCACCTGCGACGGGATTCCGTCGAGCTTGGTGTCGAGCTGCAGCGCGGTGACGAAATCCTTCGTTCCGGCGACCTTGAAGTCCATGTCGCCGAAGGCGTCTTCGGCTCCGAGGATGTCGGTCAGTGCCACGTAGCGGATCTCACCGTCGACCTCGTCCGAGACCAGGCCCATCGCGATACCCGCGACCGGAGCCTTGAGCGGAACACCGGCGTTGAGCAGCGACAGGGTCGAGGCGCACACCGAACCCATCGACGTGGAACCGTTGGAGCTCAACGCTTCCGACACCTGACGGATCGCGTACGGGAACTCTTCCTGGCTCGGGAGCACCGGCACGAGTGCCCGCTCCGCGAGGGCGCCGTGGCCGATCTCGCGACGCTTCGGCGAACCGACGCGGCCGGTCTCACCGGTCGAGTACGGCGGGAAGTTGTAGTGGTGCATGTAGCGCTTGCTGGTCTCCGGGCCGAGCGAGTCGACCTGCTGAGCCATCTTGACCATGTCGAGGGTGGTGATACCCATGATCTGGGTCTCGCCACGCTCGAACAGAGCCGAACCGTGTGCACGGGGAACGACCGCGACCTCGGCCGAGAGTGCACGGATGTCCGTGATCCCGCGCCCGTCGATACGGAACTGGTCACGCAGGATGCGCTGGCGAACCAGCTTCTTGGTCAGCGCGCGGAAGGCCGCGCCGATCTCCTTCTCGCGGCCCTCGAACTTCGGGCCGACCTGCTCGAGAACCTCGACCTTGATCTCGTCGGTGCGCTCGTCACGCTGCTGCTTGCCGGCGATGGTCAGCGCCTCGGCCAGCTTCGTCGACGCCGCAGCCTCGACCTCGGCGTACACGTCGTCCGCGTAGGCCGGGAACAGCGGGAAGTCGCCGGTCGGCTTCGCGGCAGCAACAGCGAGCTGCTGCTGAGCGACGCAGAGGCGGGCGATGAACGGCTTGGCGGCCTCGAGGCCCTGCGCGACGATCGCTTCGGTCGGCGCCTGTGCGCCACCCTCGACGAGTGCGATGACGTTCTCGGTGGCCTCCGCCTCGACCATCATGATCGCGACATCAGCGGTGTCCGGGTTGTCCGCACCGCCGACGATGCGGCCCGCGACCACCATGTCGAACACGGCGTTCTCGAGCTGCTCGACCGTCGGGAAGGCAACCCACTGGCCGGCCTTGTTGTCGTCGGACGTGATGAGTGCGACACGCACACCGCCGACGGGTCCGGAGAACGGCAGTCCGGCGAGCTGCGTCGACGCCGACGCCGCGTTGATCGCGACCACGTCGTACAGGTCGTTCGGGTTCAGGCTCAGAACCGTGACGACGACCTGGATCTCGTTGCGCAGGCCGTCCACGAAGGACGGGCGCAGCGGCCGGTCGATCAAGCGGCACGTGAGGATCGCGTCGGTGGAGGGACGGCCCTCGCGACGGAAGAACGAGCCCGGGATGCGCCCGGCAGCGTACATACGCTCTTCGACATCCACCGTGAGCGGGAAGAAGTCGAAGTGCTCCTTGGGGTGCTTCGACGCGCTGGTGGCCGACAGCAGCATGGTCTCGTCGTCGAGGTAGGCGACGACGGCGCCGGCGGCCTGCTGTGCGAGGCGGCCGGTCTCGAAACGGATGGTGCGGGTGCCGTAGGCACCGTTGTCGAGTGTCGCGACGGCTTCGTAGACGCCTTCGTCGGTCTCGACTGCGGAATTGCTTGTCATCTTTGTATCTTCTCTTCCCTCTTCGTCTTCGCCGTACCCGCGCGGGCTCCACGGCCCCCTTGGCCGTGGTAGCGCACCGATTCACGGAGGCGGTCGTCGATCGAAACCCTCCGGCGGGGGCGTCTCTTACGGACGCCGTGCCCGGACCGGAAAGTCACTACCGAGGACCGACACCATCGGTGCATACGGTTCACCGCCGTCGGCGGTGTGGCGTGCCGGCTATACCGGCACAAACACCGATAGCCAACGGGGCCCAGTGTAGTGGGTGCCCCGTTGGCTGTCGGAAAAGATCAGCGGATGCAGATCGTGTCGCTTCTCGGCTGCGTCAGCGACGCAGGCCCAGACGCTGGATGAGCGAGCGGTAACGCTCGACGTCGACCTTCTCGACGTACTTCAGCAGGCGGCGACGACGACCGACCAGCAGCAGCAAGCCGCGGCGGGAGTGGTGGTCGTGCTTGTGCTGCTTGAGGTGCTCGGTGAGGTCGACGATGCGCTTGGTGAGCATCGCAACCTGAGCCTCGGGCGACCCGGTATCGGTCTCGTGCAGGCCGTATTCGCCGAGGATCGACTTCTTCTGTTCGGTGGTCAATGCCACTGGTAGTTCTCCTGAACAACTGACGTCCGCGTGACAGATAGCGGACCGGGTCCGCCGGTGCGGCCGCCGCGAACCGCAGCACACACCAGCGGTCGATATTACCAGAGCCGCGCCCGCCCCCCGCGCGCCCGCCTCTCCCGTACGTTCGGCCGACGGGGATACCCGGCGGCCGGTACATGCGGTCAGCCGGCAGCGAGTACCTCGCGCACGCGGTCGGCATCGCGGTGCATCGCAGAAATCAGCGCCTCCACGGAATCGAACTTCTCCATGCCGCGCAGCCGTTCGACGAAGTCCACCGCCACGTGCTGACCGTAGAGATCGGCTTCCTCGTCGAGGACGTATGCCTCGACGGTGCGCTTGCGTCCGGAGAACGTGGGATTGGTTCCGACGGACACCGCGGCCATGTACCGCTCCCCGACCGAGACACCGTCGACGGGTGATCCCGAGCCGAGCACGGTGAACCATGCGGCGTAGACGCCGTCGGCCGGGATAGCGGCGTACATCGGCGGCGCGACGTTCGCGGTCGGGAAGCCGAGCCCGCGCCCTCTCCCGTCGCCGTGCACGACGACTCCTTCGACGCGATGAGGGCGGCCGAGCGCATCGGCCGCCGCAGCGACATCACCGGCGTCGACACAGGACCGGATGTAGGTCGAGGAGAACGTGACGGCGTGCTCGGCGACGAGGGTCAGGCCCTGCACCGCGAAACCGGATCGCGCGCCGATCGAGCGCAGGAGGTCGACGGTGCCGGCCGCCTTCTTGCCGAAGGTGAAGTTCTCCCCCACGACCACTTCCGCGACATGGAGTCGTTCGACGAGGATCTCGTGGGCGTACCGCTCCGGCGAGAGCTTCATGAATTCGGGGGTGAACGGCACGACGCAGAACACGTCGATTCCCAGTTCCTCCGCCAGCTCGGCGCGCCGCGCCAGTGTCGTCAGCTGCGCGGGGTGACTTCCCGGCCGCACGACCTCCATGGGGTGTGGATCGAACGTCATGAGCACGCTCGGGACACCTCGTTCCGTCGCGGCTTTCACAGCGCTCGAAATCAGCTGCTGGTGCCCCCGGTGTACGCCGTCGAACACCCCGATCGTCACCACACAACGACCCCAGTCCGCAGGTATCTCGTCCAGACCTCGCCATCTCTGCACATCGGCAGCCTACGGCGCACGCGCCGGTCGGTCATCCTCGACCGGCTCCGTAGCCCACGTGGACAACATCCGGCACCCGAATGCATAATTTCGGTGTGCCGAAGATTTCCATTGGATGGGTCAAAACCGCCGTTCTGGCGGCTGCTGCCGTCGCCCTCACCGCCTGCACCTCACCGACGGACGCCGACGAGCGGCCGTTCGCCCTCACCACGTTCACCGTGATCGCCGACATGACCCGCGCCGTCGCCGGAGACCATGTGCGCGTCGAATCCATCACGAAACCGGGCGCCGAGGTCCACGGCTACGAGCCCACTCCCAGCGACCTCCGCAACGCCGCCGACGCCGATCTCGTCCTGGACAACGGACTCGGGCTCGAGCGCTGGTTCGAACAGTTCCTCGAAGACGCCGACGCCTCGCACGTCGTCCTCAGCGACGGCATCGAACCGGTGTACATCACCGGAGACAGCTACGCCGGGCAAACCAATCCGCACGCGTGGATGTCACCGCTCACCGCGCAGATCTATGTCGACAACATCGCCGCCGCGTTGTCCGATCTCGCACCCGAACACGCGGACGACTTCGCGGCGAACGCATCCACGTACAAAGCCGAACTCGCGGCGCTCCACGACGAACTGATCGCCGGTGTCTCGGCACTACCGGAGGAGCAGCGAGCCCTCGTGACGTGTGAGGGCGCGTTCAGTTATCTGGCGCGCGACGCAGGGTTGCGGGAGGCCTACCTGTGGCCGGTCAACGCGGACCAGCAGGGCACGCCCCAGCAGGTCGCCCGGACCGTCGACTTCGTGCGCGAGAACCGGGTCCCCGCGGTGTTCTGCGAATCGACCGTGTCGGACAAGGCGCAGCAGCAGGTCGCGGCGGACACCGGGGCGCGGTTCGGCGGCACCCTCTACGTCGATTCGCTGTCCGGCCCGGACGGTCCCGTCCCCACCTACCTGGACCTGCTGCGGCACGACATCTCGACGATCACGGCAGGATTGACACGATGACGGCACCTGCACTGGACATCGATACGGTCACCGTCCGCTACGACACCGTCACCGCGCTCGACCGGGTGTCCCTGAGCTTGTCGCCGGGAACGGTGTGTGGTCTGGTCGGAACCAACGGCTCGGGCAAGTCGACCCTGTTCAAAACGATCATGGGTCTGGTCCGGCCGGTGTCGGGGCGCGTGTCCATCGCGGGCGAATCCACGGTGGTCGCGCGCCGGACCGGCGCAGTGGCATATGTGCCGCAATCGGAGGCCGTCGACTGGGATTTCCCGATCGGGGTGCGGGAAGTGGTGATGACCGGCCGCTACGGTCACCAGGGATTCATGCGCCGGCCCCGGCCGGCGGACCGCGCGGCAGTCGAGTCCGCACTCGACCGTGTCGGCATGACCGACTACGCGACACGGCAGATCGGCCAGCTCTCCGGAGGACAGCGCAAACGCGTGTTCGTGGCGCGCGCGATCGCGCAGGAAGCTCCGCTACTCCTGCTCGACGAACCGTTCGCCGGCGTGGACGCGAAGACGCAACAGGCACTGACAGCGGTGATCCGGGACCTCGCGGCCTCGGGACGCGCAGTCCTGGTCGCCACGCACGACCTCACCGGACTGCCGGTTCTCTGCGACGAAGCCGTCCTGCTGCAACGACGCCTCCTCGTCCACGGTCCACCCGAGGAGGTGCTGCGTCCCGAGAACCTGGCGCTCGCATTCGGCGCTTCCCCCACCGAGTCGCCGGCGAGTGCGCCGGTCGCGCGAGAGGTGCAGTGATGCTGGATCTCCTTGTCGATCCTCTGCAGTACGGATTCATGCAGCGCGCGCTGATCGTGGCGGTCGCCGCCACAGTGGTGTGCGCGTTGCTCAGCTGCTGGCTCGTCCTGATCGGCTGGTCGCTCATGGGCGATGCCGTCTCGCACGCGGTCCTGCCCGGTGTCGTGCTCGCCTATCTCGTCGGCGCACCCTTCGCGCTCGGCGCCCTGCTGTTCGCCGGGATCGCGGTTGCCTTGATCGGACTCGTGCGCAGCACGAGCCGTGTGAAAGAAGACGCGGCGATCGGCATCGTGTTCACCACGCTCTTCGCGCTCGGTGTCGTGCTGATCTCGAAGAATCCCAGCCAGGTCGATCTGAACCACGTACTTTTCGGCAACCTGCTGGGACTCGCCTCGAGCGACGTCTGGCAGGTCTCGGCGCTCGCGGCGGTCGTGCTGATCGTGCTGGTGGTCAAACGCCGCGACCTGACGTTGTTCGCGTTCGACCGAGTGCAGGCGCACGCCCTGGGTATCTCGCCCGGCAGGTTGTCGGCTCTGCTGCTCGCACTGCTGGCGGTGACCATCGTCAGCGCGATCCAGGCCGTCGGCGTCATTCTGGTCGTGGCGATGCTCATCATTCCGGGCGCAACCGCGTATCTGCTCACCGACCGTCTCGCGCGGATGCTCGTCATCGCCCCCGTCCTTGCGGTCGCGGCCTCGGTGGTCGGGGTGTACACGAGCTACTACACCGACGCCGCTACCGGTGGTGTCGTGGTGCTGGCGCAGGCAGTGGTGTTCGCAGCCGTGTATCTGTTCTCGCCGCGCCACGGAGTGGTCACCAAAGCGATCCGGCATCGCACCGGTGCCGGCGACGCGGGTGAATCCGTGCTGCCGGTTACCTAAACTGAACGCGTGACGGACACGAGCGAGACCACCGCGACCGAGACACTGTCCTCGGTGGCCCAGGACTATCTGAAAATCATCTGGACGGTCCAGGAGTGGTCCGGAGAGAAGATCTCCACCAAACTGCTTGCCGAGAAGCTCGGAGTCTCGGCGTCGACCGTGTCCGAGGCGGTGCGGCGCCTGGCCGATCAGGGCCTGCTCGACCACGCACGCTACGGGTCGATCTCGCTCACCGATGCAGGCCGGACCGCTGCCGTCTCGATGGTGCGGCGGCACCGCCTCATCGAGACCTTCCTGGTACGGGAACTCGGCTACGGCTGGGACGAAGTCCACGACGAAGCCGAAGTGCTCGAGCACGCGGTATCCGAACGGATGGTCGCCGCCATCGACGCCAAGCTCGGTTACCCGGAACGCGACCCCCACGGCGACCCCATCCCGTCGCACGACGGCCGTATTCCGGCGCCGCCCGCCCGTCCACTGACCACGTTCAGCGACGGCGAGCACGGCCGGGTCGCGCGGATCTCCGACGCCGACCCGGCGATGCTGCGCTACTTCGACGAGGTCGGCATCGCCCTCGACACCGATATCCGCGTGGTGGAACGACGAGATTTCGCCGGAACGGTCTCGATCGGGATCGGCACCGACGGCCGCACCGTGGACCTGGGCACCCTTGCCGCAGGCGCGATCTGGCTCGTCTGAGCCGTCACATGTTCGCGGGCCGGACCACGAACACCGACGCCGCGCGACGCCCCTTCTCCTGGACCAGCGCCGCCGCGCGGCCGTGCTCGTCGACCGCCGCGTAGACCCCCTCGATCCCCACGGGTTCGAGCCAGCGTCCGTTCGCGAGCACTGCTGCTTCGTCGTCGCTCACGGTCCGGCACTCGAACGCGGTGCGGATCGCGTCGTCGATGCCGAGACTCGGCACGGGATCGTCCGCGAGTTCCTCGAGGGTGCGCGCGTGTTCGAGTCCGAACGGGCCCACCCGGGTGCGGCGCAGGGCCGTCAGGTGTCCCCCGACTCCCAGGGTGGCCCCGAGGTCACGGGCGAGTGCGCGAATGTAGGTTCCCGACGAGCAGTCCACCTCGACATCGAGGTCGACGAAGGCACCGTCGTTGCGGCGCGCGAGCACGTCGAACCGCGACACCGTCACCGGCCGCGCGGGGATCTCGACGGTCTCCCCCTCGCGCATGCGGGCATAGGCGCGCTTACCGTCGATCTTGATGGCACTCACGCTCGCCGGAATCTGCTCGATGTCTCCGGTCAGCGTCTCCACCACCTGGGCGATCCGCTCGTCGGTCACGCCGGACGCATCCGACGTCTCCACGACGTCGCCTTCGGCGTCGTCTGTGACGGTGCTCCGGCCGAGCCGGATCGTCGCGGTATAGGACTTGGTGGTCAGCGACAGCAGACCGAGAAGCTTGGTGGCCCGCTCGACGCCGAGCACGAGCACACCCGTGGCCATCGGATCGAGAGTGCCGGCGTGGCCGACCTTGCGGGTGCCGAGCAGCCGGCGGCAACGCGCCACCACGTCGTGGCTGGTCATACCGGCAGGCTTGTCGACGACGAGCAGGCCCGCGCGGGCGACGGCAGGATTGTCGGAGAATTCGTGGGTTCGGTCGGTCATCGTTCAGCGCACCGTGATCGCGGTGAGAACGAGGCCGTCGGCGACGAGCCATCGTCCGTCGAATCCGGTGAGCGGTGGACCGTCCGGCGTGTCGCCGGGCACCAGAATCCGGGAGTGGAAGGTGCCGGTCACGGCATCGGCGGTGGTGTCGCGCTCGAACGTGATGTGCGCGTCCTCGAACCCGAGCCACCGGCCGGTGAGCGGAAACCATGCCTTGTAGGTGGCTTCCTTCGCGCAGAAGAGCAGACGGTCCCAGTGCAGGTCGTCGCCCGCCGACGCGAGCCATTCCCGTTCCGGTTCGAGGCTGACCGCCGGCAGGACCCCGTCGGGGAGCACGTCGTGAGGCTCTGCGTCGATCCCCAGCGACCGCACCTGCAGCGAGTAGCCGAGCACCGCGGCCCGGTACCCGTCGCAGTGGGTCAGACTGCCCACCAGCCCACGCGGCCACACCGGAGCGCCGCGCTCACCCCGCAGGACGGGGCCGGGTTCGACCCCGAGGTGCCGCATCGCCTGCCGGGCACAGTGCCGGGCGCCGGCGAACTCCCGGCGGCGTTTGTCCACCGCGCGTGCGACGAGCGGTTCCTCCTGCGGATGCGGCCGCAGTCCCGGCGGGTCGGAGAACATTTCCGCAGCCGCGACCCCCTCCGGCACGATGCGCGACAGCAGCGCCGCGTGTGTCTCGGCCTGTTCTCCGGCGGACGGCTCGGTCACCGCATCTCCCTCTGTCGTTGTGCTCGCATCTTCTCGGCTTCGGCTTCCATCTCGGGTGTCACCGTGAAGTGACCGCCCCACTTGTTCAGGGTTCCCGGCGGGTAGTCCGGCACCGGAAGGATCTGCCGGAGAAGCCGATCGGGCAGTCCGCGCCGCTGCCATTCCCTCGGGTAGCCGACCGACACCTCTTCGAAGCGGACCCCGTCGTAGTACGTCGTCCGGGGAATGTGCAGGTGCCCGTAGACGCTGCACAGCGCGCGGTAGCGCAGATGCCAGTCGGCCGTCTCGGTGGTCCCGCACCACAGTGCGAACTCGGGGTAGAACAGCATTCGGGTGGGTTCACGCACAAGCGGGAAATGATTGATCAGCACCGTGGGCAGAGCCGGGTCGAGCGCGTCGAGCCGAGCCCGGGTCTGTTCCACCCGCACCGCGCACCACGTGTCCCGCGTGACATACGGGTCGGGCCGAAGCAGGAACTCGTCGGTCGCGACGACGTTGCGGTCGCGTGCGACGGTGAGGCCTTCCGCCTTGGTGGTGGTGCCGTCGGGAAGGAACGAGTAGTCGTACAGCAGGAACATCGGTACGAGCACTACCGGTCCCCCCTCGCCTTCCCAGACGGGATAGGGATCCTCGGGCGTGAGCACCCCGAGTTCGCGGCACATCGTGACGAGGTAGTCGTAGCGGGCCACCCCGTGCATCTGCACGGGATCCTTCGCGGTGGTCCACAATTCGTGGTTGCCCGGAACCCAGATGACCTTCGCGAACCGGCTGCTCAGCAGCGACAGAGCCCAGCGGATGTCGTCGGTTTTCTCCGACACGTCGCCGGCCACGATCAACCAGTCGTCGGGCGACTCCGGATACAGGTCTTCGGTGACCGGCCGGTTGCCTCGATGGCCTACGTGAATATCACTGATCGCCCACAGCTTCGCTGCCACCGGCATCAACCTCCCGACTCGTTGTGCACGCCGACCTGCCGGTCCGCGCCCGTCACCGCCCATCGACCCGAGACCGTGCGTCCCACGACGGCGAGCATCCGCAACACGATGAACACCGTAAGCCCCGTCCAGATCCCCGCCAGACCCCAGTCGAAGACGAGAGAGCACCAGATGAACGGCAGGAACCCGATCAAGGCCGACAGCAGCGTTGCCGTACGCAGGAACGCGGCATCACCCGCACCGAGGAGTACCCCGTCGAGCGCGAAGACGACACCGGCGACCGGCATGATCGCGACGAAGAACCACCATGCCACGTCGATCTGACCGAGTACCGCGAGGTCCGACGTGAACAAGCCCGGGATCACCGTGCGCCCGAGCAGGAACACGACGGCGAGACCGGTGGCGAACAACGCGGACCACGCGGTGACCCGCCATGCGAGCCGGGTGGCACCGCGCCGATCGGCGCCCCCGAGCGCAGCACCGACGAGCGCCTGCGCCGCGATCGCCAGCGAATCCAGCGCGAGCGTCACGAAATTCCACAGTTGGAGGACCACCTGGTGGCCGGCAACTGCCGCGGCGCCGAACCGCGCGGCCACGGCCGCGGCGGAGAGAAAGCACGCCTGAAATGCCAGGCTGCGGGCGATCAGGTCCCGTCCGAGCCGTAACTGGGCGCCGATCACCTCGGGCCGGGGTCGCAGCGGCACTCCCGACCGCAAGAGCGCCACCACGAACAACGTCGCGGAGACCGTCTGGCCGAGCACGTTCGCGACGGCGGAGCCGACGAGTTCCCATCGCGGTGCTCCCAGCAGTCCGTGCACCAGCACGGGACACAACACCGCGGACAGGGCGAGACCTGCGATCACGTAGCGCAGCGGCCGGAAATTGTCCTGCACTCCCCGCATCCAGCCGTTGCCGGCCATACCGATGAGGATCAGAGGCACTCCGAACAGTGCCACCCGCAACCACGACACGGCTTCGGCGGCGATCTCGTCGTCACCGGCGATCAGGCGCGAGACAGGTCCGGCGAGGAGTTGCCCGGCCAGCAGAATGAGCAACCCCACTCCGACGGCGAGCCAGGTCGCCTGGACGCCCTCACCGACGGCGTCGTCGTGGCGGCGGGCGCCGTGGAGTCGCGCCGATCGGGCGGTGGTGCCGTACGACAGGAACGTCAACTGTGTGCTGACCGTGGCCAGGACGAGTCCGCCGATCGCGAGTCCCGCGAGGGGCAACGCACCGAGGCGCCCCACCACAGCGATGTCGAAGAGCAGGTACAGCGGTTCGGCGGCGAGGACACCGAGCGCGGGTAGGGCCAGACCGAGAATGCGACGGCCGGAGATCTCCGGCGTCGTCGCGGTGTCTCCCGTGGGTTCCGTCGTCACCCGAGTACGCCACGCAGTGCCGCCACCACCGAGTCCGGTGCGCCGTGCGCGGTGTAGCCGGCTGCGAACGCGTGGCCGCCGCCGCCGAGGTCGGTGGCGGCTGCGGATACATCCACTGCGGTCTTCGACCGGAGCGACACCGTCCACACTTCGGTCCCGACCTCCTTGAACACCGCGGCGACCTCCGCTTCTGCGGTGGTCCGCACGATGTCGATCACGCTCTCCACCTCTTCCGAACCGAGGTGTGCCGAATCGACGCGACGAACGAATGCGTAGACCAATCCCCTGCCCCGCACCGCCTCGGGTACCAGGGTCGCGGACGCCAGCACCGACGAGAGCATCGGCAACCACCCGAAGGGGTGGGTATCGAGGAGCCCGCGGGTGATCGCGGATCCGTCGATTCCGGTCGCGAGAAGACGTGCCGCGAGGAGATGCGACGCAGGCCGGCCCCAGCGGAACGAACCGGTGTCCGTCACGAGCCCCGCGTACAGGCAATGGGCGAGGTCCGCGTCGAGCACGACACCCCACTCGTCGAACAGGTCGGCGAGCACCACGGCGGTGGCCTCCGCGTCCGGCACGATGAGGTTGTCGGTCCCGAACCGGGTGTTGGACACGTGATGGTCGATGACGAGGGTGCGCGCAGCACCTGTCAGGCGGTCACGCAGATCGCCGAGGCGCCCCGCCGTTCCGCAATCGACGGTCACCACGAGGTCCGCATCCCGGCGCACCGCGGCGGCGGGCGTAACCAGATGCCCGCCGGGCAGTGAGCGCATCGACTCCGGCACCTCGGCGGGAGCGGCGAAGGCCACCTGCACAGCGACGCCCCGCCGCTCGAGCGCGAGACCGAGTGCGAGCCCGCTGCCGAGGGTGTCGGCGTCGGGCTGGATGTGACACAGCACGGTCACCGTCGTCGCGGCGTCGAGCAGGGCCACGGCGCCCGGCAGGTCGACCGAGGCCCCCACTGCGGGCGCGGTGGCGTCCGCGCGAGGAGCAGCAGACCTCGGTTCGCTGCTCGGATCGTTACTCGGCGTCGTCACCGGTGTCACGCTCACGGGGCTCCTTGTACGGATCGGGATCGCCGGCGGGTACTGCGCCCTCGCGGGCGCGGGCCACATCCTCGTCGGCTGCGCGTGCCCGCGCAAGCAGTTCCTCCATCTGCCGTGCCGTGTCCGGCACGGTGTCGGTGACGAAGGTCAAGCTCGGGGTGAAGCGCACACCGGTGCCCGCACCGACCATGGTCCGCAGAACGCCCTTGGCCTTCTCGAGACCGGCGGCGGCTGCCTCCACGTCGGGTTCGGTGTCGAGGTCGGCGCCGCGCACGGTGTAGTAGACGGTCGCGTCGTGCAGGTCGGCGGTGACCTTCGCGTCGGTGATCGTCACGAACTCGAGCCGCGGATCCTTGATCTCGGTGCCGATCGCCGTGGCCACGATGGTGGCGATGCGCTTGGCGAGTCGGCGGGCCCGTGCTGGATCGGCCATGTCGTTCGTTCCTCTCCTCGGCCACCGGTGCCGGTGGCCGTGATGTCCGTCGGCCGGGTCAATCCTCCGGACCGAACAGTCTTCGTCTGGTGGACAGCAGGTCGAGTTCGGGGCGCTGTGCGACCAGTCGCTCGCAGGTGTCCAGTATGTCGCGCACGTGCGCGAAGTCGGGTGCGACCACCGCCACAGCCAGGGTGGAGCGCCGATAGAGGTCGTGCTCGCCGGTTTCCGCGACGGACACACCGAAGCGACGCAATTCGGCGAGGACCGGCCGGATGTACGACCGCTTCTCCTTGAGTGAATGCACGTCTCCGAGCAGGATGTCCAGCTCGAGCGCTCCCAGGTACATCCGCATCCTCGGTGTCGGTGGTGGCGTCCCGACACGCCCGTGGCGGCGAACGACGAATCGTTCGCCGCCACAGGCGCGGGGTGTATCAGTCGCGCGGCTTCTCGCGAAGCTCGTACGCCTCGATCACGTCGCCGACCTTGATGTCGGAGTAGGTGACCGTCAGACCACACTCGTAGCCCTCGCGGACCTCGGTGACATCGTCCTTCTCGCGTCGCAGCGACGAGATGGTGATCGTCTCGGCGACAACGTTGTTGTCGCGGAGCAGACGAGCCTTCGCGTTGCGCTTGACGATGCCGGACTGCACGAGGCAACCCGCGATGTTGCCGACCTTCGACGACTTGAAGATCGCACGGATCTCGGCGCGGCCGAGCTCGACCTCCTCGTAGACCGGCTTGAGCATGCCCTTGAGAGCCTTCTCCACCTCGTCGATCGCCTGGTAGATGATCGAGTAGTAGCGGATGTCGACGCCCTCGCGGTTCGCCAGCTCCGTCGCCTTGCCTTCGGCGCGGACGTTGAAGCCGATGATCACCGCGTTGGACGCAGCTGCCAGGTTGACGTTGGTCTCGGTGATGCCACCGACACCGCGGTCGATGACCCGCAGACGCACCTCGTCGTCGATCTCGATACCCATGAGGGCCTCTTCGAGAGCCTCGACGGTACCGGAGTTGTCGCCCTTGAGGATGAGGTTGAGCTCGTTGTGCTCCTTGAGAGCGGCATCGAGATCCTCGAGGCTGATCCGCTTACGGCTCTTCGCAGCGAGCGCGTTGCGCTTGCGTGCGTTGCGCCGGTCGGCGATCTGGCGAGCGATACGGTCCTCGTCGACAACAACCAGGTTGTCGCCGGCGCCGGGCACCGACGTGAAGCCGATGACCTGGACGGGCCGCGACGGAAGCGCTTCGAGGACGTCCTCGCCGTGCTCGTCGACCATTCGCCGGACGCGACCGTAGGCGTCGCCCGCGACGATGGAGTCGCCGACCCGCAGCGTGCCGCGCTGGACCAGCACCGTGGCGACCGGACCGCGACCGCGGTCGAGGTGCGCCTCGATGGCGACGCCCTGCGCCTCCATGTCGGGGTTGGCCCGCAGATCGAGCGATGCGTCTGCCGTGAGCAGCACCGCTTCGAGCAGCTGGTCGATGTTCAGCCCCTGCTTCGCCGAGATGTCGACGAACATGGTGTCGCCGCCGTACTCCTCGGTGACAAGGCCGTACTCGGTGAGCTGCTGACGGATCTTGTCCGGGTTCGCGCCCTCCTTGTCGATCTTGTTCACCGCGACCACGATCGGCACGTCGGCCGCCTGGGCGTGGTTGATCGCTTCCACCGTCTGCGGCATGACACCGTCGTCGGCCGCGACCACGAGGATCGCGATGTCGGTGGACTTCGCGCCACGGGCACGCATGGCGGTGAACGCCTCGTGACCCGGGGTGTCGATGAAGGTGATCAGGCGATCGTCACCGTTGAGGTGTGTGAGCACCTGGTAGGCACCGATGTGCTGCGTGATGCCGCCGGCCTCGCCCTCGCGGACCTTGGCCTGACGGATCGTGTCGAGCAGTCGGGTCTTGCCGTGGTCGACGTGACCCATGACGGTGACCACGGGCGGACGCTGCTGGAGGTCTTCCTCGCCGCCCTCGTTCTCGCCGTACTGAATGTCGAACGACTCGAGCAGTTCACGGTCCTCGTCCTCGGGGGAGACGACCTGCACGACGTAGTTCATCTCCGAGCCGAGCAGCTCGAGGGTCTCGTCGTTCACGGACTGAGTGGCCGTGACCATCTCACCGAGGTTGAACAGTGCCTGCACGAGTGCAGCGGGGTTCGCGTCGATCTTCTCGGCGAAGTCGGACAGCGATGCGCCACGAGCGAGCCGGATGGTCTCGCCGTTGCCACGCGGCAACCGCACGCCACCGACCGACGGCGCCTGCATCGAATCGTATTCCTGCCGCTTCTGCCGCTTCGACTTGCGACCGCGACGCGGAGCACCACCGGGGCGACCGAACGCACCGGCTGCGCCGCCACGGCCACGACCGCCGGCGCCACCGCCGCCGGGACGACCGCGGAAGCCACCGGGAGCACCTGCTCCTGCGGGCGCGCCGCCACCGGCGCCACCACCGCGGTAGCCGCCGCCACCGCCGGCGCCGCCACCGGGACGACCGCCCGGAGCACCGCCGGGACGACCCGGACGGCCGGCCGGAGCCGGACGTGCAGCCCGCTGCGGCATGGCACCGGGGTTGGGACGAGGGGGCATCGAACCCGGAGTCGGGCGAGGTCCGCCCTGACCGGGAGCCGGACGCGGACCGCCCTGGCCGGGAGCCGGGCGGGGTCCGCCCTGACCTGCGGCGGGACGACCCTGGCCGGGAGCCGGGCGGGGTCCGCCCTGACCTGCGGCGGGACGACCCTGGCCGGGAGTCGGGCGAGGACCGCCGGGACGCGGAGCCGGACGCTCTGCCGGAGCAGACGAGTACGGGTTGTTACCGACGCGCGGGGCCTTGGGGCCGGGACGCGGGCCTGCCGGCTTGGGACCGGGCTTGGCCGACGGAGCCTGCGGGGACGCCGCCGCAGCGGGTGCCGCTGATTCGGGAGCCGACGCAGCCGGAGCCTCGGCAGCCGGAGCGGCCGGAGCCTGCGCGGCCGGAGCCGGAGCTGCGGGAGCCGGCTTGGGGGCGACCGGCTTGGGAGCGCCGGGCTTCGGCCGCGAACCGGCGGCCGGGCTCGGAGCCGGTGTGGTCTCGGCCGGCGCGGGTGCCGCCGGTGTTGTTTCGGGGGCCGGGGCTGCAGCCGCCGGCGCGGGTGCCGCCGGGCGCGGACCCGGACGGGGTCCTCCGCCGGGACGCGGTCCCGGGGTGGGTGCGGCCTTACCGGCCGTAGCGCCGTCTTCCTTCGCGCTGCCGAACGATTCGCGCAAACGACGCGCAACCGGCGGCTCGACGGTCGAAGACGCCGACTTCACGAACTCGCCCTGCTCCTTGAGCCGTGCGAGTAGTTCCTTACTGGTGACACCGAGTTCTTTAGCCAACTCGTGCACGCGGGCCTTGCCTGCCACTGCTCTCCTCACTGATGAGGTCGAGCCGGCCAATGCCCGCACGACCTCGGGTTATCTCCGATGGACGTTCATCGCTGGTGCTTCACGGTGTGCTCATGAGTGTTCGTACCTGTTCTTCTCAGAGTTCGATGTCACTGTTGGTGCCTCGTCGCCGATCTCACTGTCACGCAGTCCGGTGACAATCGCCGGACTCCGCCACGTTCTGTGATCTCGCCGCCGCGGACCCGACCAGCTGATCCAGCGCCGCTGTATCCGGGTTTCCGGATACTTTGAGTGCTCTGCCGAATGCTCGGCGCCGAACGGCCTGACCCAGGCACTCCGGGGTGGGGTGCAACCATGCACCTCGCCCGGGAAGCCTGTGCCCGGGGTCGGGAACCACGACGAACGTTCGTGATCCGTGTTCGCGTGCCACGACCCTCAGCAGCTCGGCAGCCAGCGTTCGCTGCCGACAACCGATACAGGTACGCACCGAGCCGGTGCGCGACCCATGGGCCGAGGGCAGTTCATGCTGAACCATCGACCACTCTACCGTTGTTTTGCGAAGAATCCCGCATTCCACGCCTACCTGCCTGTCGGCGCGTTACCGGAAGCCTCGTTCGTGGCGGGTGCAGCGTCACTGCGGATGTCGATTCGCCAGCCGGTCAGGCGTGCTGCCAGGCGGGCATTCTGACCCTCTTTGCCGATGGCCAGGGACAACTGGAAGTCGGGCACCACCACGCGCGCGGCGCGTGCTTCGGGGTCGACGACCGTGACCGATACCACCTTCGAGGGCGACAGGGCATTTCCGACGAACTTCGCAGGATCCTCGTCGTAGTCGATGATGTCGATCTTTTCCTCGCCCAGTTCGCGCATCACGTTGCGCACGCGCTGACCCATCGGCCCGATGCACGCGCCCTTCGCGTTGAGACCCGGAACGAGCGAGTGCACGGCAATCTTCGACCGGTGACCGGACTCGCGAGCGACCGCGACGATCTCCACCGAGCCGTCGGCGATCTCGGGCACCTCGAGCGCGAACAACTTGCGGACCAGGTTCGGGTGCGTACGCGAGAGCGTGATCTGCGGTCCGCGCTGGCCGCGGGACACGCCCACGACGTAGCACTTGATGCGGTCGCCGTGCTCGTACGTCTCGCCGGGGACCTGCTCGGCAGGAGGGATGAGCCCCTCGGTGCTGGTCGTCTCGCCGCCGATCTTGACCACCACCATGCCGCGGGCATTCGCGCGGGAGTCGCGCTGGACGACACCGCTGACGATTTCGCCCTCGTGGGTGGCGAACTCGCCGAACCGCTTTTCGTGTTCGGCGTCGCGAATGCGCTGCATGATGACCTGGCGCGCCGTCGTTGCGGCGATGCGTCCGAAGTCCTCGGGGGTGTCGTCCCATTCGGCGACGACGTTGCCGTCCTCGTCGCGCTCCTCCGCGAGCACCTGGATCGTACCGGTCTTGGTGTCGACGGCGACCCTGGCGTGCGGCTGGTGGCCGTCCACGTGGCGGTACGCCGTCAGCAGCGCGGTTTCCAGCGTCTCGATCAGTTCTTCGAACGGGATGTTCTTCTCGGACTCCAGCATTCGCAGAGCCGCGATCTCGATATTCACTTGTCCAGCCTCGTTTCGTTCACGTCTTCTTCTTCGTCTTCTTCGTCGCCGAGGACCTCGGCGATCTCGCCTGCGGCCGCCCTGCCGTCCGGGAGTCCCCCGGCCAGTTCGAGCTCGCGCGGGTTGGGCTTGGCGAACTCCACCTCGACCACCGCATGCCGGATCTCGCTCAAGGGGATGGCGCGCACGAACGGGCCGGCACGATCCGGCAGCACGACGCGGATCTCGTCACCGACCAGTTCTCCGACGCGCGCGACGATGGTCTCGTCGGCGAGCTGGATCTTCGCCTTGCGTCCTTGAGCCCGCCGCCAGTGCCGGTCGTGGACGAGCGGGCGGCCTACACCCGGACTGGTCACTTCGAGCATGTAGGGCGCCTCCCCGAAGTCCGACACGGAGTCGAACGCCTCGGAGACCACCCGGCTCAGTCGCGCGGCCTCGTCCAGGCTGAGCCCGGCATCGCTGTCGACGAGCAGCCGGACCGTGCTGTGTTTTCCGGCCGCGGTCACCACCACGTCTTCGAGGTCGTATCCCTCTTCGGCGAGAAGATCGGAGACGAGCTCGACGATCCGTTCCGGGGGCGGCACAGGCATTGCGGGCGGGCTCCTCGTTCAGTTGTGGTCACAGCGGACAGCCGGCCGATACGGATCCGAACCGGCTGGGTCAAGCGTAACGCGCAAATCGGGGCGCCGTGACCAGGCCGCCGTGGTTCGCTACCGGGGTCTGCTGGCACGATGGTGCGGTGCCGATGTCAGTTACCCGTACCACCCTGTCCCGACGAGCCCTGTTGCGATGGTCCTCGGCGACGATCGGCGGGGTCGGTGTCCTGGGAGTCACCGGATGCGGGCTCTCCGACGACGACGCCGAATCGGAGCCGGATCCGCTGCTGGCGCAGGCCGCGAGCGCGCGGCGGGATGCCGCGACCGCCCGCGCACTCACCGCCCTGTACCCGGATCGGGCGGGCGCGCTGAGCGTGATCGCCGACGAACGCACCGCGCACGCCGACGCGTTGGACGCGGACGTCGCTCGCATGGCGGGAATCACTGCCGACACGACCACATCGGGTACCTCGTCCACCACGTCTGCGCCCGGCGCGGAGCAGCCGACCGTCGAACAGTTGCGGGAAATGCTGGTCCGGTCGCAGCGCAGCGCGGCGGACCTCGCCCGCACGCTCACCGGCTACCGAGCCGGTCTCCTGTCCTCGATCAGCGCAGCATGTGGAGTCCAGACGGAGGTTCTGCTGTGAGTTCCCCGGAGCTCGGACCCGAGCAACAAGCCCTTGTCGACGCGCTGGAAGCGGAGCATTCGGCCGTCTTCGGGTACGGACTCGTCGCCGCGTTCGCGGACCCCTCCCGTTCGGGTGACGTCGCCGCCGATGCCGCCGCGCACCGTGCCCGCCGCGATGCAACCGTCGACGCACTCCAGTCCGCCGGAGTGACACCGCCCACCGCCGCGCCCGGGTACACCGTTCCGTTCCCGGTGACCGACCCCGTCGAAGCAGCCCGGCTGGCCGTGCAGATCGAGAGTGACACGGCGGTCGCGTGGCGGTCGGTCGTCGAGCGCGCACGCAGTGAGGCCACGCGTGGAAACGCACTCGACGCGCTCACCGAAGCCGCCTTGCGCGCTGCCCGCTGGCGTGTCGTCGAAGGGGTTCCCCCGACCGTCGCCTTTCCCGGCCGGCCCTGACAGCGGCGCCGCGGCCTAGCCCGCAGGCTCGACCACGGCGCGTGGTGTTGCTGCTCGCCCGGCCGGGGCCGGACGCGCGGCGGTCAGACCGTGGCCAATCGGTCCGAGTCCCGGGACTCCGGCAGAACCGACGGCGACTCGACCGGGAGGTTCGCGTCGCGCACCTCGCGGTACGGGCGCAGGTGGGTGTACAGCTCGTCGCGCAACGGGTTGCGGTGCCGCGTGACGATGGTGAACACCTGGTAGGCCGCGACGGCGATGTTGGCCGCGAGCGACAGCGCCGACACGACGAACAGCGCGGTGGGGTTGTGCGACGACTCGACGGCGAACTGCGACGAGGTCACGAACGTCGGGACTGCCATCGTGAACATCATCCACAGGGCCAGCGTGTGGGCGCGGTGCTGCAGCCAGGCGCCCTTCTTGATGAAGAAGGCGGGGATGGTGCAGGAGATGAGCAGGGCCGCACCGGCGTAGAAGGCGTGGTCACCGACACAGTTGTAGACGTAGGCGAAGTTCCACAGGTCGTACGCGATGATCCAGAACCACATCATGTCGGGCCAGATCATGTCCTTGGACTTGTCTCGCGAGACGATGATCCCGGCCCAGCCGCAGATGGTGACCAGGTTGAGGATCCCGGCGATGCCGTTCATGTAGTTCCACGGGCCGCCGACCATGAAGACGCCGTCGTGCATGCCCTGCATGCCCGCGACCTCGAAGTCACGAATGACTGCCTCGCCGATGTTGATCGCCAGGATCAGGGCGGGGAACATCAGCATCCAGCGGTTCTTCGCCAGACGCGGGACGTACCGGATGAGCATGAAGCCCAGGCACCCGATGAGCGCCGAGTACACCTTCACCCAGTGGAACCAGGTGCCCGTCGACGAGCCTGCGCCGGCCGTCGTCGGCCACACGAACAATGTCAGGACGAGAGGCAGCGCCACGAAGAAGCCGAGACCGGCCCACTTCCAGCGGCGCGTTACCTCGTTGAGGGCGATGAGGGCGGCCAGCACGACGCACCACATCACCCAGGAGTACCAGGGAATGGATTCGAACAAGAACATCGGAGCTCCTCTTCGCGGCCCGCGGCGTGCGTGCCGTCCGGATATCTTTCGCGGCCCGCGGCATGCGTGCCGTCCGGATATCTACGGTAGGAATCCCGACACAGGGCGTCACTAGACATCTGACGCGATGTGTCCAGGGACCTCGGGCGGTACCGTGAGCCATGGCCGACGAGAGTGCCGATGCGCAGCGGCGTGCAGGTGCACGCGACGCGCTGGCGGCCGCGCTCAAGGCCCGGCTACGGACCGAGCCGCTCGACAAGGTGACCGTGACGGAGCTGACGCGCGACTGCGGACTGACGCGGCAGGCGTTCTACTACCACTTCCCCGACGTGCGGCACCTCGCTGTCTGGGTGTTCGAGAGAGAGGTCGCCGGCCGTGTCCGCACGTACGCGTCCGAGGAGGGATGGGCCGACGGTCTGGTCCGGTTGCTGCTGTACATGCGCGACAATCGCTCGTCAACGCTCGGGGTGCTCGACGGGCTGGGCAGATCCGGGCTCGAGCGCTTCCTGTTCGGCCAGATGCGGCCCGTCACCGAGGCCGTGATGGACCAGGACGGCGGCGGACCGGCACGCGCGCAGGACCGCGTACTGGTGGTCGACTTCTATACCTCGGCGGTGCTCGCCGTGGTGCTGCGGTGGGTGTCGGACGGCATGGTCGAGCACCCGTACCAGGTGGTCGGCGATCTCGAGATCATGCTGCACGGCGCGGTGCGGGAATCCGTCCGCCGGCTCGACGCTCGTGCCACGCCGCCGCGGCGAGCTCAGGGCCGGTGACCGGCAGGGCCGGGTTTCCGGGACAGTCCCGACCGTCACCGGTTCAGTGCGCGCCGTACCGCCATCTCCACCGGGGAGGTGCCGGTGGCGTCGAGCCGGAAGGGTGCGACCGTCTCGATCGGCGGCTGGGCGATGATGCGGGGTGGCCGAATTCCGCACCCCTGCCCACTGTTCGGCGGTTGAGCGCTGCGCATCGGCTGGGCCGCATGCACCAGGAACGGGTGGCACACATAGACATCGCCCGCGGCACCGGTCGCCTCGACCGTCGGCCGGGAAGCCGCGTCGAGCATGCCGTCCTCGTCCATGGCGCGGCACAACTCCAGCACCGAACGCCCGTCGCGGTGGTCGACGAGGTAGCCGGGCACGTCGAGGTGCGAACCCACCTTGATCCTGGTGGGAGCGTCGTCCGGTCCTACGTCGGTGAGCAGGAACAGCACCAGCAGACCCCGGCCGCGTGAGCGGAGATCGACGTACGGCCAGGTCTGTCCCTCGACGGCGAAACTACCGTCGACGTGCCATCCGGTATCTCCGGGATCGGCGGGATGCGGAAACCGGACGGGAAACGTGCCGAGGCCGCGGGGCCGAACCCAGCGGCCGGATCCCAGCAGACGGTCGTAGGCGTCGAGTAGGACCGGCATCGTGGCGGCCTCGACGAACGGCGGATCCCATCGACCTCCGACCCGCACGACAGGTTCGGTCCACGTGCCCGGGTCCGATCGGTCTGCGTCGAGATCTTCCCAGAGGAGATCGCAGCACCGCTCCGTGATCGAGCGCGGAACGGCGCCTGCGATCTTCAGATATCCCTCGTCGATGAAACGCTCGGTGTCGACCATGCGCTCGGTGTCGATCACGCGCTCGGTGTCGGCCGCTTCCCGGTTCTCGCTCACACGAACAATGTCCGCCGTCCCGGGTGCCGGGCGCCACCGATTTTCTGCCGGACCGGCGGTCCCGGCTACGGCTACTGCTCGACGACCAGTGCCAACGCGAAACCGTCCCAGCCCTTGACCCCGACGGTCTGCAACGCCGTGGCGTCGAGACGAGGTTCGGCCGCCAGCACGGCGAGCAGTTCCCGCGACGCGCGGACCTTCGAGTCGTCGTCCTCCGGATCGCTGATCGCGCCGGCGCGGACCACGTTGTCGACCACGATCACCGTGCCCGGACGTGACAACCGCAACGCCTCGCGCACGTAGTTGCTGTTGTTCTCCTTGTCGGCGTCGATGAACACCAGGTCGAACGGTCCTTCGAGGTGCGGGAGCGTGTCGAGCGCCGCGCCGACGCGAATGTCGACGCGCGCTCCGACGCCGGCCTGGTCGAGGTTGGCACGCGCCACCTCGGCGTGCCGGGGTTCGTACTCGAGAGTCGTCACGTGTCCCGACTCGCCGACCGCGCGTGCCAGCCAGATCGCCGAGTACCCGCCGAGCGTGCCGATCTCGAGCACCCGGCGGGCACCTCGGATCCGGGCCAGCAGGTACAGGAACTTGCCCTGAACCGGCGCGACGTCGATGGGCCTCAGTCCCGCCTCCGCGTTCGCCTCGAGGGCGGCGTCGAGGGCGGGATCGTCACCGATGAGGAAATCGGCGAGATAGATGTCGGTCGCGCTCCAGTTCTCGGACATGGGCCCATTCTGGCCCACCGGCTCCGGGTGTGCGATCAGCGCCCGAGGATCTCCCGCACCGCCTCGCCCACCGGCACCTCGCTCGACTCTCCGGTGAGGCGGTTGCGCACTTCGACGTTGCCGTCGGCGAATCCGCGTCCCACCACGACGACCAGAGGCATCCCGAGCAGTTCCGAATCCTTGAACTTCACACCGGGCGACGCCTTGCGATCGTCGAACAGCACGTCCAGGCCGGCGTTCGAAAGTTCCTCGACGAGGTTTTCCGCCCCGGCGCGAGCCTGCTCGTCCTTGTTGGCGATGACGACGTGCACGTCGAACGGCGCGACCTCGGACGGCCAGCGCAGGCCCTTCTCGTCGTGCTGCTGCTCGGCGATCACCGCGACCAGGCGGGACACGCCGACGCCGTACGAGCCCATCGTGGGGCGCACCGGCTTGCCGTTCTCGTTGAGCACATCGACGGCGAACGCGTCGGTGTACTTGCGGCCGAGCTGGAAGACGTGGCCGATCTCGATGCCACGGGCGGACACCAAGGGGCCGGCACCGTCCGGCGACGGGTCACCGTCGCGGACCTCTGCGGCCTCGACGGTGCCGTCGGCGACGAAGTCACGACCGGCGACGAGCCCGAAGACGTGCTTGCCGTTCTCGTCCGCGCCGGTGATCCATGCCGTTCCGTCGACCACGCGCGGGTCGACGAGGTAACGGACGCCGTTGGCGAGCAGCGCCTTCGGGCCGATGTAGCCCTTGACGAGGAACGGGTTGGCGGCGAAATCGGACTCGTCGAGCAGCGCGACCTCCGCCGGCTCGAACGACGCCTCGAGACGCTTGTCGTCGACCTCGCGGTCTCCCGGGATGCCGATTCCGACCAGTTCCCACTCTCCGCCGGGCTGCCGCACCTTGACGAGGATGTTCTTCAGGGTTTCGGAGGCGTCGACGTCACGGCCGAGGATCTCGGTGGCCACCTCGACGAGCGAACCGATCGTCGGGGTGTCCGGCGTGTCGTGGACGACCGCGTCCGGCAGTCCGTCGAACGGAATCGGTGCGGGGGCGAGCGTCTTGACGGCCTCGACGTTGGCGGCGTAACCGGACTCGACGCACCGGACGTAGGTGTCCTCCCCGACCTCGCTCTCGGCCAGGAACTCCTCCGAAGCACTGCCGCCCATGGCGCCCGACGTCGCGGACACGATCACATACTTCACGCCCAGGCGGGCGAAGATCCGCTCGTAGGCGTCGCGGTGTGCCTGGTACGACTGCGCGAGGCCCTCGTCCGTGAGATCGAAGCTGTACGAGTCCTTCATCACGAACTCGCGGCCGCGCAGGATGCCGGCGCGGGGGCGCTCCTCGTCGCGGTACTTGGTCTGCACCTGGTAGAGGGTGACCGGGAAGTCCTTGTAGGAGTTGTACTCACCCTTGACGGTGAGCGCGAACAGTTCCTCGTGCGTGGGCCCGAGCAGGTAGTCGTTGCCCTTGCGGTCCTGGAGACGGAACAGTCCGGCGCCGTACTCGGTCCAGCGGTTCGACGTCTCGTAGGGCTCGCGCGGCAGCAACGCGGGCAGGGAGATCTCCTGCGCTCCGATGCTGTTCATCTCCTCGCGGACCACCCGCTCGACCTGACGCAGCACCTTGAGCCCCAGTGGCAGCCACGAGTAGATGCCCGGCGCGATGCGCCGCACGTACCCGGCCCGGACGAGCAGTTTGTGGCTGGCGACCTCGGCATCGGCCGGGTCGTCGCGGAGAGTGCGGAGGAACAGGTGCGACATGCGAGTGATCACGGTCGATGAGCCTACCGCTCGCCGGAATCGGGCCCTCGGTACGGTGGGCTGTTGTGCTGGTGCTTCTCCCCCCTTCCGAAACCAAATCCACCGGCGGCGACGGCGGGCCGCTGGATCTCGGCGACCTCTCGATGCCGCAGCTGACCGAGACCCGCGAGCTGCTCGTCCGGGCTCTGGTCGAGCTCGCCGCCGATTACGACGCGTCGAGCCGGGCGCTCGGCCTGGGCGCGAACGGAGCAGACGAGATCGAACGCAACGCCAAGTTGTGGGTCTCCCCCACCCGTCCCGCACTCGAGCGGTACACCGGGGTGCTGTTCGACGCCCTCGACGCCGCACGCTTCACGAAGGTGCAGCGCGAGAAGGCGTACCGGCGACTGGCCGTCGGCTCGGCGCTGTTCGGTGCCGTGCGTGCGAGCGACCCCATTCCGGCCTACCGCCTCTCGGGTGGCTCGAAGCTTCCCGGGTTCGGCACCCTCGCGGCGTTGTGGCGGCCCGAGTTGACCGACGCGCTCGTCGCCGAGGCCGGAGGTGACCTCGTCGTCGATCTCCGTTCGGGTGCCTATCAGCAACTCGGTCCGGTTCCCGGCGCGATCACCGCGACGGTGCTGACGGAAAAGCCCGACGGCACCCGCTCGGTCGTGAGCCATTTCAACAAGCACCACAAGGGGCTCCTCGCCCGCGCACTTGTGCAGACCCGGGCCGAGCCGGCCGATGTGCGAGGTCTCGCGCGCGTGGCGTCGAAGGCCGGACTGCGGGTGGAGATCGCCTCCCCGACGGAACTGGTCGTCCTCACCTGACTCCCGGCGCGACGGGCCGGGAGTCAGGGGTGACACCTCATCCGGACTGAGCGGACTTCTCGGCTTCCTGAGCCTGCGCGACCTCTTCGGAGGTGAACCGGATGAAGAATGCCGCGATGCCGGCGATCACCGCGCACGCGGCGCATCCGACGAGTGCGAACATGTATCCCTCACCCTGCGCGGTGAGTTGCGCGGCGGTCATGTCCGCGACCGCGCCGGACGTGCCTCCGAGCGACATCGTCTTCGAGGTGGCCAGCGCGCCGATGACGGCGAGGCCGAGCGGTCCGCCGAGCGTCTGCGCGACCTGCGCGATGGCGGACAGCGGCCCGATCTCGTGCGCGCCGACGCCCGCGATGGCGCACAGCGGAAGCGGGACCACGGCCAGACCCACCCCGAACCCGACGACCAGCACCAGCACGAACAGCGTCGGGAAGTACCGCACCGTCTCGTCCATCGTCGACCCGTAGAGCAGGCTCAGGGTCATGATGACGGCACCGGTGACCACGAGCCATCGGGGCTGCACCCGTGCCGCGAGCTTGGACGAGGCTGCGGCCGCTCCCCCGAGACCGAATGCGAACGGCACGAACGCAAGGCCCGCCTGCAGCGGCGTGTAACCGAGAACGTCCTGCACGAACAACGCGACGAACGCCGCGAGGCTGAACATCACCGCGCCGGCGAAGAAGATCGCCACGAAGGTCGCCACGCGGTTCTTGTTGCGGAACAGCACGAAGGGCAGGAGTGGGTTCTCGGCACGGCGCTCGACCAGCAGGAAGATCCCCAGCAGGATGACGCCGGCGGCGAGCGCACCGATCACGGCGGCGCTGCCCCAGCCGAGTTCGGGACCTTCGGTGAGGCCGAACACGATGCCGGTGCAACCGAGCGTCGCAAGGATGGCACCCGGAACGTCCAGTGCCAGACGTTCGGACGACGTTTCGCGCAATGCACTGAGGGCCAATACGACGATCACGACACCGATCGGGACGTTGATGAGGAAGATCCATCGCCACGACACCTGCGTCAGCGCCCCACCCAGGATGAGGCCTGCGATCGATCCGACGCCGGTCATCGCCGCGAAGACCGCAATGGCCCGGTTACGGGCGGGACCGGCGGCGAACGTGGTCGCGACGAGCGCGAGCGCCGTCGGTGACGCGATCGCGGCGCCGACTCCCTGGAGCGCACGCGCACCGATGAGCATCGCCTCGTTGGTGGCCAGACCGCACAGCAGCGACGCGAACGTGAACAGGCCCACGCCGGCGATGAACATCCGTTTGCGCCCGAAGCTGTCTCCGAGGCGGCCGCCGAGCAGCATCAGCCCACCGAATGCGAGCGCGTACGCGGTGAGGACCCAATTCCGGCCGGCGTCGGACAACCCGAGTTCCGCCTGCAGTGGAGCGAGAGCAAGGTTGGCAACGGTGCCGTCGAGCACCACCATGAGCTGCAATCCGCTGAGGACCAGGGTGGCCAGAGCGAGTGCGCGAGCGGTCATGGGGTGCGCGGCGCCGGAGGCGTGTGCGGTATCCGAGGTGTGTGCCACGGGGTCCAACGTTACCGACCTTCCGGACCGAACCCGGCGACCGGACCGATGACGATGATGGCGGGTGGACGGGTCCCCTCTTCGCGGACCCGGGCGGCGACGTTGCCGAGATCGGTCCGGAGCACCCGCTGGGTGGCCAGGGTTCCTTCCTGAACCACCACCACCGGGGTGTCGACGGGCCGGCCCCCGGCCGTCAGGGCGTCGGCGAACTTCTCGATGCGTTCGACGGCCATGAGCAGCACGAGCGTCCCCCGGAGTTTCGCGAGGGCACTCCAGTCGGTGAGCGAATCGGGATGGTCGGGCGCGACGTGCCCGCTCACCACGACGAACTCGTGTGTCACCCCGCGATGGGTCACCGGAACACCCGCGGCGGCCGGCACCGAGATCGCGCTGGTGATGCCCGGGACGACTGTCACCGGTATTCCGGCGGCGGTGCACGCCTCGAGCTCTTCGTATCCCCGTCCGAAGACGTAGGGGTCGCCACCTTTGAGCCGGACCACGAACTTTCCGGCCTTCGCCCGATCGATCAGCGTGTCGTTGATGACCTGCTGCGCCATCGCGCGGCCGTACGGCAGCTTGGCCGCGTCGATCACCTCGACGTGCGGATCCAGTTCGGCGAGGAGTTCCTGGGGGGCGAGATGATCCGCCACCACCACATCGGCACGGGCCAGCAACCGGCGGCCCCGAACGGTGATGAGGTCCGGATCACCGGGTCCACCGCCGACCAGCGCCACGCCGACCGGTTTCTGCGCCGCGTCGTCGGCGACCTCGGACAGCGCCGCGCCCGCGAGGGCGTCCCGGATGGAGGTGCGCACTGCCGCGGACCTGCGATGGTCGCCGCCGGCGAGGACTCCGACGGAAAGCCCGTCGTAGCGAGCGGTCGCGGGTGTGACGGCACTACCTTCGCGTGCGCTGTCGGCGCGCACGCAGAAGATCCGGCGGCGTTCCGCCTCGGCGACGATGGCGGCGTTGGTCTCGGGCTCGTCGGTGCAGGCCATCGCGTACCAGGCGTCTTCGAGGTCGCCGTCGCGATAGTCGCGGATGTCGAGCGAGAGACGGCCCTTCGTGGCCATGCTCTCCACCGCGGGTGTGGCGGCCCGTGCCACGACGTGGACATCGGCGCCCGAGGCCACCAGCAGGCCCAGACGACGTTGCGCAACGCTGCCGCCGCCCACGACCACCACACGTCGTCCCCGAAGGTCGAGCCCCACCAGGTAATTGGTCTCGTCGTCGGCTACCGGCACCGGCATTCCCCATCTCTCGTGTCGAAGCGAACCGTCGAGAGATCAACCCCGGGAGCGCTCCTCGTCTCGCCCGCCCGTCGCGGACGAGTGCGGCCCGGCTCGGAGCCGGGCCGCCATATCCGTGCCGCGGATCAGACCGCGGCGGCTTCCATGGGTGCGACCTGACCGCGACCCGGAACGACGTCGAGCTGAAGCGTCTTGGTGGTGTGGTCCCACACCTGACGGAACAGATCCTGGTTCTCGGTGAGCTTGACCCCGAGGGAGGGGACCATCTCCCGGAGCTTGGGCTGCCATGCGTCCCACTGCTGCGGGAAGCAGCGTTCGAGAACGTCGAGCATCGCGGGGACTGCGGTGGACGCACCCGGCGACGCTCCGAGCAGACCCGCGATCGAACCGTCCGCAGCGCTGACCACGGCGGTACCGAACTCGAGCACGCCGCCCGCGCCCTTACGGCGGATCACCTGCACGCGCTGGCCGGCGACGATCAGCTCCCAGTCTTCGAGTCGTGCCTCGGGCGCGAACTCCGCGAGGGTGCCGATGCGATCGGCGGGCGACTGGGTGAGCTCACCGACGAGGTACTTGACCAGGCCGAGTTCGGTCACGCCCACTCCGAGCATCGACATCAGGTTGTTCGGCTTGACCGACTTGGGCAGGTCCATGATGCCGCCCTGCTTGAGGAACTTGGGCGACCATCCGGCGTACGGCCCGAACAGCAGACCCTGCTTCCCGCCGATCACGCGGGTGTCGAGGTGAGGCACCGACATCGGGGGCGCACCCACCGCGGCCTTGCCGTACACCTTGGCGCTGTGACGAGCGATCACCTCGGGGTTGGTGCAGCGCAGGAAGGCACCCGACACGGGGAATCCGCCGAAGCCCTTGGCCTCGCTGATGCCGGACTTCTGCAGGAGGTGGAGGGCACCGCCACCCGCGCCGACGAAGACGAACTTGGCGTGGACCTTGCGGGACTCGCCCGTGCGGCGGTTGCGCACCTTGACGATCCAGCTGCCGTCGGACTGCTTGCTGATGTTGGTGACCTCATGGCCGAAGAAGACCGTGCCACCCGAGGCCGCCACATTGTTGATGAGCTGCTTGGTGAGGGCACCGAAGTCGACGTCGGTTCCCGTCTCGGTCCAGTTCAGCGCGACGGGGTCGGAGAAGTCCCGGCCGGCGGCCATGAGCGGCAGCCGCTCGGCGAAGAACTCGGGGCTCTCGGAGTACTCCATGCCCGCGAACAGCGGATGGCCCGCGAGGGCGTCGTACCGGGCACGCAGGTACTTCACGTCGTCCGCGCCGTGCACGAAGCTCACGTGCGGGATCGGGTTGATGAAATCCTTGGGGTCGCTCAGGATGCCGTTGTCGACCGCGTACGACCAGAACTGGCGCGAAACCTGGAACTGCTCGTTGACGTTGACCGCTTTGGCGATCTCCACCGAGCCGTCGGGCTTGCCCGGCGTGTAATTCAACTCACACAGCGCCGAGTGGCCGGTACCCGCGTTGTTCCACGGGTCGCTGCTCTCCGCCGCCGCGGCGTCGAGCCGCTCGAAGGCGGTGATCGACCAGTCGGGCTGGAGCTGACGCATCAGCGCGCCGAGGGTCGCGCTCATGATGCCGGCGCCCACGAGCACTACATCGGTTTTCGCCTCTACCACGTTCTCTGACACGGGGAAATCGACTTCCTTGTCTGTTCGCACGCGCCGTCGCGCCTTCGCGCACCGCTTACGTGAGTGTCCCGAACGCGCCCGCACACAATCCCCGATTTCAGGATTCGTCCGCAGCCGCGCGACTGCGACGCACAGGTTACCCGGGCGTATACCGGCTCTTCATTTTCACCTCATTGTCTACCCGCAGCACCCCCCGCCGAACCCTCCTAGAGTGTGATAGTGACTACTTGGCAGCCCGACATCCTGGGCGACGGATACGAGCAACTCGTGTTGCCGCTGGGCGACGACCCGGACGGTGAGGGCGACATCACCGCGACCCTGGTGCGATATCAACCCGCCACCGGCGCGGTGGGCGAGCCGAGCACGCTGCCCCGTCGCGCGGTTCTCTACGTTCACGGCTTCACCGACTACTTCTTCCAACAGCACCTCGCCGAACATTTCGCCGCGCAGGGGTACCGGTTCTTCGCACTCGACCTCCGAAAATGCGGACGCTCGCGCGCCCCGGGCCAAACGCCCCACTTCGTCACCGACCTCGAGTATTACGACCAGGAACTCGACGACGCGCTGCGCATCGTCTCGGCCGAGGTCTCCGGTGGCGGCGTCGTACTGGCCGCGCACTCCACGGGTGGCCTCGTGCTTCCGCTGTGGCTCGACCGCCTACAGCGTCGCCCCGGCGGATCGGCCTCGGCCGGGGTGAGCGGGCTCATCCTCAACAGTCCGTGGTTCGACCTGCAGGGCCCGTCGTATCTGCGCAACGTCGGTACCGCCGCGATCGACGTGCTCGGACGCGTTCGCCCACACTCCGCCGTGCCCGGGCGAAAGCTCGACACCTACGGTGTCAGCCTGCAGAACGGCGGCTGGTCCTACGACCTAGACATGAAACCGCTGACCGGATTTCCGATCCGGTTCGGCTGGCTGCGTGCCGTGCGCATCGGGCACGCTCGCCTGCATCGCGGTCTCGATGTCGGGGTGCCGTCGCTGATCCTTCGTTCCGGGGCGTCACGCTTCGCTCCGAAGTACGACGCCACCATCGACACCGTCGATGCGGTCCTCGACGTGCGTCAGATCGCGCGGTGGGCGGGCTGCCTGGGAGACCGCACCACGATCGTGCCGATCGCGGGCGCGCGACACGATGTGTTTCTCTCCACACCGGGGCCCCTGGCTGCGGCATTCCGGGAATTGGACCTGTGGCTGGGATGGTTGAACGGAGACGGAACCGCGGGCGAGCCCGCCGGGGCCGGGGATGTTTCCGCACCGCCACAACCCACGGGAGAACACGCGTGACCCACTACGACCTCGCGATCATCGGCTCCGGATCGGGCAACTCGATCCTCGACGAGCGCTACGACGGCAAACGCGTCGCGTTACTGGAGGCGGGCACCTTCGGTGGCACCTGCCTGAACGTGGGCTGCATCCCCACCAAGATGTACGTGTACGCAGCGGACGTTGCCCGCACCATCCGGTCGGCGCCCAAGTACGGGATCGACGCCACGATCGACGGGATCCGGTGGAACGACATCGTCGACCGGGTCTTCGGCCGCATCGATCCGATTGCCGCGGGCGGTGAGCAGTACCGGCGTGAGGGCTGCGCGAACGTCACGGTGTACGACGGTCATGCACGGTTCGTCGGCGAACGCACGCTCGACACCGGGACCGGCGAGACGATCACCGCCGACCAGATCGTCGTGGCAGCCGGCGCGCGCGCCGAGATCCCGCGGGAAGTGCTCGACGGCGGGGTGACCTACTACACGAGCAACAACATCATGCGGCTCCCGAAGCTCCCCGAATCGATGGTGATTCTCGGAACCGGCTTCATCGCGATGGAGTTCGCCCACGTCTTCTCCGCCCTCGGCACCAGGGTGTCGGTGATCGGGCGGAGCGGCAGACTGCTGCGCCACCTCGACACCGACGTCTCCGAACGCTTCACCGCACTCGCGCAGCAGAAGTGGGACGTCCACCTGGAGAACCCGGCCCGTGCCTTCCGGCCGGTGGGCGACGGAGTGGAAGTCGAACTGGCCGACGGCGCCGTGGTGGCCGGAGACGTGCTGCTCGTCGCGACGGGCCGGCACCCCAACGGCGATCTCCTCGACGTCGCGGCGGCGGGGATCGAACTCGACGCGTCCGGGTCCATCGTCGTCGACGACTTCCAGCGCACAACGGCGGAAGGTGTCTTCGCGCTGGGCGACGTGTCGTCGCCGTACCAGCTCAAGCACGTCGCGAATCACGAAGCGCGTGTCGTGCAGCACAATCTCCTGCACGACGCGTGGGGACCGGACACCTCCGCACTACAGCGCACCGATCACCGGTTCGTGCCTGCCGCGGTGTTCACCGATCCGCAGATCGCGACCGTCGGACTCACCGAGGCGGAGGCCCGCGCCGCGGGATACGACATCTCCGTCAAGATCCAGGACTACGGAAATGTCGCCTACGGCTGGGCGATGGAGGACACCGAGGGGTTCTGCAAGCTGATCGCAGACCGGTCCACCGGCCTGCTTCTCGGTGCCCACATCATCGGTGCGCAGGCATCGACAGTGATCCAGCCGCTCATCCAGGCCATGGTGTTCGGTATCACGGCACAGGACATGGCCACACGCCAGTACTGGATCCATCCGGCACTTCCCGAATTGGTGGAGAACGCACTGCTCGGCCTGTAGAGCCGAACTCCTCCGGCCCTCGCACCCTCCGCGGCTGCGGGGGCCGGATGCGTTGTGGCCTACCAGCTCCCGGTGCGCAACGCGATCGCCGACGCGAACTCTGCCGCTGCCCGTGCGGGCACGTTGTCGATGCTGCCGAGGTCGACCACGCGAAACTCTCCGGTCACGTACCGCATCGAGGCGTCCGCTTCCGGCTTGCGGGCCGGGTCTCCGATCACGATGGTGGTGGGTACTTCCGCCACCGGTGCCGACGCGTCGCGTACGGCGCCGTCGAACATCGGGACGACGGGATGGCCGCGGTCGACCACAACGAGACTCGCGAAGCGGCCGAAGCGGCCGGAAGCGACCGTCCAGGCCATTTCGGCGCCGGCGCCGATGCCGGCGAGGTGCACCCACGGCAGCGACAGTTGATCGAGCACGGCGAAGACGCCGTCCGGAGTCAACCCGTCGAGAGTCTCGGGCACGATCGTGCGCAGATCCGAGTTGTGCAGTCGCTCGCACACCGAGTCGAATACGTCGGCCCGTTCCCCCGCGTCGGGCAGCAGCAGCACGGAGTGCCGGCTGTCCGGTCCGTCGACGCGCACCTCGATCGAACCCGAATCGGTGGTCACCATCGTCGATTCCATGCCCCGAAACGCTACACGTCCCCACGACGACCGGCCCTGCGTCCCGTACCCGGGAAACCCGGACGGGCACGCCCGCCGCTTCTGCGATTTCCCGACGGATCGGTGTCTCCGGGTTTAACCGGATCCGGCCCGGGAAATCGGCCGCTATGACTCCGACGAGCAACGGCGACCGCTCGCCCCGAAACGACCCGTCCGACACCGTGTCCGGCCACGATTCGGTCTCCACCCTCGACCGAACCGCCGAACACCAGGAAGCACACGCACCGGCGACATCGTCGGCACCGGCGAACACCCGACACGAGAACCGCAAGCTCGGTGGCTACGTAGCAACCCTGCTGCTGTACGGGCTGTTCGTGGCGGTGGTGGCCGTCCTGACCGCAGTCACCCCTCGGCGACTGCCGGGACGGCTGACCGTGCGCGACCTCGTCGTCTCCGCCGCCGCGGCCCACAAGTTGTCGAGGACGGTGACCAAGACGTCGGTCACGCGCCCGCTGCGCGCCCCGTTCACGAAGCCCGGTGAAAAAGGCGGCCCCGGCGAGGTCATGGACCGGCCGGCCGGGCGTGCGGGCCTCAAGCACAGCATCGGAGAGTTGCTGACGTGCCCGTTCTGCTTCGACGTGTGGGCGATCACCGCCGTCACGGTGGGCAGGGTGTTCGCACCCGCCGCCACGGTTGTCGTGGTGGATGCACTCACAGCGCTGACGGGCGCAGATTTCCTGCACCTCGCCTACGCCCGCGCACAGCAGATGGCGGAGGGGTGATCCGGCGGGTCGGCGGACCCGGCGACGGGTAGGTGAGACGGCCGGTTTACGGAACCGTCAGAATCTCGGCTCCGGTGTCGGTGACGACGAGCGTGTGCTCGAACTGCGCACTCCACTTGCGGTCCTTGGTGACGACGGTCCAGCCGTCCTCCCAGATCTCGTAGTCCGGAGTGCCGAGATTGATCATCGGCTCGATCGTGAACACCATGCCCGGCTCGAGGACCGTGTCGATGTCGGGGCGGTCGTAGTGGAAGACCACCAGACCGTTGTGGAAGGTCTCACCGATGCCGTGACCGGTGAAATCGCGCACCACCCCGTACCCGAACCGGTTCGCATACGACTCGATGACGCGACCGACCACGTTGAGGGCTCGCCCGGGCGCGACCGCCTTGATCGCCCGGGCTGTGGCCTCGCGGGTACGTTCGACGAGAAGCCGTGCCTCCTCGGACACATCACCGGCGAAGAACGTCGCGTTGGTGTCGCCGTGGACGCCGTGGATGTACGCGGTCACATCGATATTCACGATGTCGCCGTCCTCGATCACCGTGGTGTCGGGGATGCCGTGACAGATCACCTCGTTGAGCGACACGCACACCGACTTCGGAAATCCCCGGTAGCCGAGATCGGACGGGTACGAACCGTGGTCGCACATGTACTCGTGTGCGATGCGGTCGATCTCGTCGGTGGTGACGCCCGGTGCGACGGCTTTACCCGCCTCGATCAGCGCTTGTGCAGCGATCTTCGACGCGATCCGCACCTTCTCGATCGTCTCGGGCGTCTGCACCCACGGCTCGTTGCCCTCGTTCGCGGTCGGCTTCCACACGTATTCGGGACGCTCGATCGACTTGGGTACTTCACGGATCGGTGTCGCGGTTCCGGGGACGAGCGGGGCGCGGGTAGGCATGGAATCAGATTAACCCGCGCGCCGCGCTCGCACCGACACCCCGGCCGAGCCGCGGTTCTCGTTACGGAGTGACGCCCTGACGGCCCTCGTTACGGAGTGACGCCCTGACGGCCCTCGTTACGGAGTGACGCCCTGACGGCGCAGAATGTATCGCTGGACCTTGCCGCTCGGCGTCTTGGGAAGGTGCGGAACGAAATGCACGGTCCGCGGGTAGGCGTGAGCCGCGAACTTCTTCTTCACCAGTTGCTGGAGATCGGCCTCGAGCGCATCGTCGCCCTCGACGCCTTCGCGCACCACGACGAACGCTTCGAGGACCTCCCCGCGAAGTTGGTCGGGCACGCCCACCACCGCAGCCTCCACCACGTCCGGGTGCATCACCAGAACCGATTCCACGTCGAACGGCCCGATGCGGTATCCGGCCATGATGATGACGTCGTCGTCACGTGAGGAGAAGAAGAAGAAACCGTTCTCGTCGACCCGCCCGGCGTCGCCGGTGAGGTACCACCGGCCGTCGTCGCTGAACCGGTCCGCCGTCTTCTCCGGCGCATCGACGTAGCCGGTGAACCACACGAGCGGGCTGGCGGGGACGTCGATCGCCACTCTGCCCACCTCTCCCGGGGCCGCGACCTCGTCGCTGTCGTCGCGCAGTACCGCGCAGGTCCATCCGGGCAGCGGCTTGCCCATCGATTGCGGCGGAACCTGTTCGCGCAGCCCGTCCGCCCAGGCGTCGACCACGAACATGCCGTGCTCGGTCTGGCCGTACTGGTCGCGCACCACGGCACCGAGGGTCTCTTCGGACCACGCCAGCACATCGGGGGTGAGCGGCTCCCCCGCCGACGACGCACGGCGCAGCGTCACCGCGGGATGTGCCGCGGTGTCGGCTCGCAGGCTGCGATAGACGGTGGGCGCGGCAGCGAAGTTCGTGACGCCGAAACGGTCGAGGATCTGCCACGTCAGCGCCGGTGAGAAACCTCCGTGGAGGAGGATGCTGCGGCGTCCCGCCGCGAGCGGGCCGAGCAGGGCGTAGTAGAGGCCGTACGCCCAGCCGGGATCGGCGGCGTTCCAGAACACATCGTCCTCGCGCACGTCGAGCCCGAACTCGAGGTACGCGTGGAAGGACGCGAGGGCCCTGACCGGCACGGGCACGCCCTTCGGGGTGCCGGTCGTGCCCGAGGTGAACAGTTGCACGAGACCACCGGTCCCGCCGACCGCCACCGCCTCGGCACGCGGGTCGTCGGCCGAGTGGGATTCGAGCAGGTCCGCGAAGCGCACACCGACTCCGCTGCTCTCTCCCGCGACCACGACCTGCCACGGAGCGTCGTGCGGCATGTCGTCACCCGGTGCGAGTTTGCCCACCTGATCGCCGTCCGCGACGACGACCCGCGCACCGCCGGCCTGCAACCGGAAAGCGATGGCGGGCGGTGCGAATGCCGTGAACAGCGGGAGGTGGACGGCACCGCGACGCCAGATCCCGAGCAGCGCGACCACCAGGTCGGCGGACTTGCCCATGAGCGTGGCGACGTGGTCACCGGGTTCGACGCCGAGGTGCGCGAGTGCCGCGGCGAAACGCTGCGATCGTTCGCGCAGTTCGCCGTAGGTCAGGTCGGTGGAGGTGAGGTCGGGTTCGATCACGGTGAATGCCACCGCATCCGCGGGATGGTCGTCGCACAGCAACTGCGCAGCGCACGCGTCAGGGGTGTCGTAACGATCCAGCAGTTCCCGAACGCGTGTCGCTGTGTCGACCATCAGGTCCGTCCTCTCCTCGTATCCCGGCGGGCCGCGCTCTACGCGGCACTCGTATGCCTCTATGATCCGAGTCACACATTGGTTCCGATACCCCCGGAAAGGGGTGACATCCGGTGTCGGTCGTCTCATCGCCGCTGCTTCGCCCCCGTGACGGGGATGCACTGCGTCTCGAACTCCGTCGCACCGCCGCGCAGGCACAGGTACCCGTGGTCTTCGCCGGCCAGGTCCAGAACAACGACCTGCATCTGAGCGAGTTCTTCGGGACCCGCACCAACAACCTCGCCGGCGTCGTCGTGCCACCCCGCGCGGGGCTGGGAGGCCGTGTGCTCTCGGAGGGCCGCCCCGTCACCGTGGCCGATTACGGACGCTCGTCGTCGATCACCCACCACTTCGATCGCCCGGTCCTCGGGGAAGGTCTCCGGTCGATCCTGGCGGTGCCGGTGATGGTCGGCGGAGTCGCGCGTGCGGTGTTGTACGGGGCCGCGCGGGAATGCGCACCGCTCGGCGAACGCGCGGTACATGCCTTCGCGCAGACGGCAAGCCGGCTCGCGAACGAAATCGCGGTGCGCGACGAAGTGGACCGGCGGATGGCGATGCTCACGCACCTCGGGCCGAACGGGCACGATCCGGTCGCGACCGCTCATATACGAGAAGTCCACGCCGAGTTGCGCACTCTCGCACGGGATGCCGGCGACGAGCACTTGCAGCGGCGCCTGCGCGAGCTGTCCGAACGACTGGCTGTCGCGATGGGAGGCACCGAGAAGGGGCGGCCGGAGGTGACGCTCTCGTCCCGCGAGACCGATGTCCTGTCCTACGTCGCCCTCGGGTGCAGCAACGCCGAGATCGCGAGGCGGTTGTCGGTCGGTCCGGAAACGGTCAAGAGCTACCTCCGCAGCGCCATGAGCAAACTCGATGTCCATTCCCGCCACGAAGCGGTGGTCGCCGCGAGAAAATCAGGGCTGCTGCCCTGACCCCTTCGGGTTCCGGATCGGTCGGGCATCGGGAAGGAGCGTTCGATGCCGGAGACCACCGCAGCGCCCGAACTCAAACGTGTGATGGGGCCGGGTCTGCTGCTCCTGTTCATCGTCGGAGACATTCTCGGCACAGGGATCTATGCACTCACGGGCAACGTCGCGAACGAAGTCGGCGGAGTCGTCTGGCTGCCGTTCCTGACCGCGTTCGTCGTCGCCACGATCACCGTGTTCAGCTACCTCGAACTGGTCACGAAGTATCCGCGCGCCGCGGGTGCCGCGCTGTACACGCACAAAGCTTTCGGGATCCACTTCCTCACGTACATGGTCACGTTCACGGTGATGGCATCCGGTATCACCTCCGCATCGACAGCGGCACGGGCGTTCGCGGCGAATTTCGGGGAGGCGTTCGAGCTCGACCTCGCGGGCGGAATCGGGATCACCGTGGTGGCGCTGGGGTTCATTGTCGCGGTCGCCGTGATCAACGTGCGCGGGGTCAGCGAAAGCGTCAAGACGAACGTCGTGCTCACCGTCGTGGAACTCTCGGGCCTGCTCATCATCATCTTCATCGGGATGTGGGCGCTCGGGTTCGGCACCGGTGACTTCTCGCGAGTGGTCGAGATCGATACCGGTGATCGCTCCGTCTTCACCGGGGTGGTCGCGGGCACGGCTCTCGCGTTCTTCGCCATGGTGGGATTCGAGGATTCCGTGAACATGGCCGAGGAGTGCAAACACCCGACGCGGATCTTCCCGAAGGTCCTGCTCGGCGGTCTGTGCATCACCGCGCTCATCTACGTGCTGGTCTCCATCACGTCGGTGGCACTGGTGCCCCCCGACCTCCTCGGGGAGGGCGAGACACCGCTGCTGCGGGTCGTCGAAGCGGGTGCGCCGGCCTTCCCCCTCGGCATCTTCGCGTTCATCACGATGTTCGCGGTCGCCAACACCGCCCTGATCAACATGCTGATGGCGAGCCGCCTCCTCTACGGGATCTCGCACGAGGGTGTGGTCCCCGCTGCGCTGGGCAAGGTGCACCGGACGCGGCGCACGCCCTACGTGGCGATCGCCTTCACCTCCTTGCTCGCAGTCGGGCTCATCACGTTCGTCGGGGAGATCCCCGAACTCGGCGGCACGACGGCATTGCTTCTCCTCATGGTGTTCACGATCGTCAACGTGGTCGTGCTGGTCCTGCGCCGTGATCACGTGGACCACAACCATTTCCGGGCGCCCACGGTGCTGCCGGTCATCGGTGCCTCGAGTTGCCTGTTCCTCGTGTCCCCGTTGGTGGATCGACCGGGCACCCAATACCGCATCGCAGGCGTCCTGCTGGGAATCGGCGCACTGCTGTGGGTCGCCACCCGCCTGCTGGCACGATACGGCGGGATGACGCACCGGACGTCTGCACCGGCGGAGCCACCCGTCGACTGACGATCAGGCTCCGTCGTCCCGGTAGCCGGGAGGCAACGCGGCGAACATGTCGCGCGTGACCGCGACGGCATTGTCCGAACTGCCTCCTCGCACCACGAGGGTCGCGAACGCGAGGTCACCCCGGTAGCCGACGAACCAGGAGTGCGAACCGCCCTCCACCTCTGCCTCACCGGTTTTGCCGTACACGTCGCCCTGGTCCCGGATGCGGTCGGCGGTGCCGCTCGTGATCACCAGGCGCATCATGTCGCGCAGGCCCGCCACCACCTCCGGAGAAACCGGAGCGGGATCACCCTGCACGACCGTCTCCCGGCCTTCGATCAGATACGGGACGGGTGTGCGCCCGCTCGCGACGGTCGCGGCGGCGAGCGCCATCCCCAACGGGCTGACGACCACCTTGCCCTGCCCGAATCCGTCCTCGGTGCGTTCGACCAGATCGTCCGCGGGCGGAACCGACCCGGTGAATGTCGGCATGCCGACCACCTCGTAGTCGACGCCGATGCCGAATCGCCCGGCGGCGGTGTGCAACGCATCCGATTCCATCTCGGAGGCGAGTTTGGCGAACGAGGTGTTGCACGACCTCGCGAAGGCGGTGGCGAGTGTGACCGAGCCGAGCGCGAACTCGTTGTAGTTCGGGATGCTGCGGTCGCCGATGGTGATGCGTCCCGGGCACGGAACGATGGTGTCGGGCAGTGCGAGACCGCTCGACATGGCGGCGCCCGATGTAATGATCTTGAATGTGGAGCCGGGCGGGTATTGCCCTGCGAGCGCCACCGGTCCGTCGCGGTCGGCAGCGGAGTTCTGCGCCACCGCAAGCACCGCGCCGGTGGAGGCCTCGATGACCACAGTCATTGCTTGCTCCGTCCGGGCGCCGACCGCATTCTGCGCGGCCACCTGGATCGGACGGTCGAGGCTGATGGAGACCGACGGCACCGGCATGGGTTTCGTCTCGGTGAGCACATCGGTGTCGACGCCGTACTGGTTGACGATGACGACGCTCCACCCCGCGGTCCCGTCGAGTTCGCCGATCACCGCCTTCTTCACCTGCCCGACGAGGTCGGGCGCGAAGGCACGATCCGTCGAGACCAGATCGGACTGTTCGGTCACCACCACACCGGGTATCGCGGCAAGACGGTCGGCAACGAGTTCGTAGTCGTCCTCCGCGAGCCGCATCACCGACCGAGGGCCGGACACCGCGGTCACCGATTCGGCGATCGCCTGAGCACTCAGCGACGAGTCGAACTGCACGAGCGCGGCGGCCAGAGCCTTCGCCGCGGACGAGACGTCTCTGTTCTGCGTCGCATCGAAGGCGATGCCGTACACGGTCCCCGGGACGAGCACGTCGCTGCCCGCATGCTCGTTGACGCGGGCGCGCGGGGCCGGAGTGCTGCGCAGTTGCATGGTCTGGCGGTTGCCGAGTTGCGGGTGGAGAGCCGATTTCGCCCATCGGACCGACCACTGCTCGCCGCTTCGCCCCATGTGCAGTTCACCCGTGTACTGCCACACCCTCTCTCGCGGCAGGTGCCATTCGTAGCTGTACCCGACGGTCGCGGAATCTCCGTCGATGCGCGTGGAGGTGGTGGTCGCCACCAGGGATTCGGCTTGCAGCCCGTCCCATGCCTCGCCCAGTGCGCCCTCGGCCTCGTCCGGCCGGTCCGAATGCGCGGCCGCTGCGGCGAAGTCCTGCGCCGCGAAGTCGTCGAGAAAAAGCTGCGCGGCGGCTTGGGGGCCCGTGACGCCGGGCGTGCACGCGACGAGAAGACCGCACAGCAGCGCCGTCGCCACCCAGACCGCGACGACGGCGACACGACCGGGCCGCGCGGGCGCCAGAGGTGAACGTCGAGGGCTCATCGCCCGTCATGGTAAGCGGACGAGCGCCCGAATCGGCCGAGGCGCGTCAGTCGAGCAACACGGTCGTGAATGTCGCGACCTGGCGGAAACCGATGCGTTCGTACGTGGCGCGCGCCCGGGTGTTGAAGCTGTTGACGTACAGGCTCGGCAGACGCCCCGTCGCGGTGACGGCTGCGCCGACCGCGGCCGTTCCGGCGGCACCGAGACCGGCGCCGCGTTTGTCCGGGTCGACCCACACGCCCTGGATCTGGCCCACCGTCGAGGACTGTGACCCTACCTCGGCCTTGAACACGACCCGGCCGTCCTCGAAGCGCGCCCAGGCGCGTCCGGCGGCGATGAGGCTCGCGACCCTTCGCCGGTATCCCGCTCCCCCGTCGCCGAGACGCGGGTCGACTCCGACCTCCTCGATGAACATCGAGATGGCGGCGGGGAGATAGGCGTCGAGTTCTTCCGGGCGCACCCGCCGGACGCGCGGATCGGGATCGATGCGGGGTTCCCGGTCGAGAACCAGCAGCGGTTGCTCGGCGCGAACCTCACGCGGAGGCCCCCACGCGGATTCGAGTGCTTCCCACATCGGCAGCGCCAACTCGGCGCGGCCCACGATCGAGGAGCACAGACGCGGCCCGCGGACGGCTCGCTCGGCGAACGCCTGGATGTCGTCGGGGTTCCCGAGCAGGGGTATGAGGTTTGCGCCGGCGAAGCAGAGTGAGGACTCCGGCCCGCCGCGACTCCACATGTCGCCGCCGACAGCACGACCGTCGAGACCGTACTCCTCGACGCGACCCGCCACCATGCACGACGCCACAGGGTCTCTCGCGAGCACCCGCAACACCGAGGCCGTATCACGGCCACCCAGCGACCGGACACCCAGAAGCTTGAGCACTCGCTCACCACCCGTCGACAAGCCGATACGAGATCAGGGTGCCACGCGTCACCCGCTCAGGGAAATCGGGGTATCAGCCGACGGACACGACCGGGTTTCCGGCTCCGGCGTCGCCTTCCATCTCCTCGGCGATCCGCATCGCCTCTTCGATCAGCGTCTCGACGATCTGCGCTTCCGGCACCGTCTTGATGACCTTGCCCTTGACGAAGATCTGGCCCTTGCCGTTACCCGACGCCACACCGAGATCCGCCTCGCGGGCTTCACCCGGACCGTTGACGACGCAGCCCATCACTGCGACGCGCAGCGGGATCTCCATCCCCTCGAGCCCAGCCGAGACCTCGTCGGCCAGCGTGTAGACGTCGACCTGTGCGCGCCCGCACGACGGGCACGACACGATTTCCAGCTTGCGGGGGCGCAGGTTCAGCGATTGCAGGATCTGCGTGCCCACCTTGATCTCCTCCGCGGGCGGAGCGGACAGCGATACGCGGATGGTGTCGCCGATCCCTTCGCTCAGCAGCGCGCCGAACGCGACCGCGGACTTGATCGTGCCCTGGAAGGCCGGTCCGGCCTCGGTGACACCGAGGTGCAGCGGGTAGTTGCACTGGGCGGCGAGCTGACGGTAGGCCTCGACCATCACGACCGGATCGTTGTGCTTGACCGAGATCTTGATGTCGCCGAAGCCGTGTTCCTCGAAGAGGCCCGCCTCCCACAACGCGGACTCGACGAGCGCTTCGGGCGTCGCCTTGCCGTATTTCTGCATCAGGCGCGGATCGAGGGAACCGGCGTTCACGCCGATGCGGATCGGAATGCCCGCGTCGCCGGCCGCCTTCGCGACCTCCTTGACGCGACCGTCGAACTCCTTGATGTTGCCGGGGTTGACCCGCACCGCGGCGCATCCCGCGTCGATGGCGGCGAAGATGTACCGGGGCTGGAAGTGGATGTCGGCGATCACGGGGATCTGGCTCTTCTTCGCGATGGTCGCGAGAGCGTCGGCATCCTCCTGCCGAGGGCAGGCAACACGCACGATGTCGCAGCCCGAGGCGGTGAGCTCGGCGATCTGCTGAAGCGTGGCGTTGATGTCGTGGGTCTTGGTGGTGCACATCGACTGCACCGAGATGGGGTGATCGCTTCCGACACCGACATTGCCGACCATGAGCTGGCGTGTCTTGCGTCGCGGCGCGAGGACCGCGGGCAGTTCGGGCATGCCCAATCCGACGGGGCTGGTCACAGTTCGCCTTCTTTCGTAGCTACCCGGCAATTCTAGCGGCGCAGGTCAGAACAGCTGGATGGGGTTGATGATGTCGGCGGTGAGGGTGAGGACCATGAACGCGCCACCGATCACGACGGCGACGTAGGTCAGCGGAAGCAGTTTCATGTAGTCGACGGGCGCTCCTTCCGGCAGCCCGCGCAATCCGCGCACCCAGTTGCGGATGCGTTCGTAGATCGCCACGGCCATGTGCCCACCGTCGAGCGGAAGCAGCGGCAGGAGATTGAAGGCACCGAGGAAGAAGTTGAGCTGCGCGAGCAGCAGGACGAAGGATTGCCAGATCCCGCGCTCCGCGAACTGCCCGCCGATGACACTGGCACCGACCACGCTCACCGGGGTGTCGATGGCGCGCTCACCGCCTGTCACCGCAGTCCACAGATCCGACACCTTGCTGGGCAGATCCATGAGCGACTGGGCAGTGATCACGGCCAGGTCGCCGGTGAATTGGAACGTCGCCGGAATCGCCGTGAGTGCGTTGTACTCGGTCGGACGGTTCTCCTCTCCCGTCACGCCGATCGCGCCCACGGTCTCGGAGGTGATCTCCCCGGTCGCGGTGTTCTCCACGTACCGCTGCACCTGTTCGACGGTCACCGGCACGGTGAGGGTTTCCCCACCCCGCTCGACCGTGAAGTCGACGGTACCCGTGGCGGCGCGTGTCGCCTCGACCAGCGCGTAGAACCCTTCGACCTCCTGGCCGTCCACAGCGACGATCACGTCACCGGGCTGGATTCCCGCCTCACCCGCAGGCCCGGTGCCGGTACACGGGGCGAGCGCGTAGTCGCCGTCCGCCCCCGCCTGGCTGGGTGCCACACAGGACACCTCCGCGACGGTGGCCTTGGGATGCAGTTGCGGCAGCGCCCACGCGACGGCGAGGACATAGATCAGGACGATGCCCAGCGCGAAGTTCATCCCGATGCCACCCGCCATGACGACCAGGCGCTTCCACGTCTTCTGCTTGTACATCGCGCGGTCGTACTCGTCGGGAGCGAGTTCGTCGAGGGCGGTCATGCCCGCGATGTCGCAGAAACCTCCGGCCGGGATGGCCTTGAGACCGTATTCGGTCTCGCCGCGGCGGAAGGCGAAGATGCGCGGCCCGAAGCCGATGTAGTAGCGCCGAACCTTCATGCCCAGTTTCTGCGCGGTCCACATGTGGCCGGCCTCGTGCAGGGCGATGGAGGCGGCGATGCCAAAGGCGAAAACCACAACGCCCAATACGAACATCATGTGTGGCCGATCCTCCTAGTCGACGAGTGTGCGCGCCCGGCTGCGGGCCCAGCCGTCGGCTGCGAGCACATCGTCCACGGTACTGGGTTGCGCCGACCACTCGTCGGCGTCGTCCAGCACGGCCTCGACGGTCTGCACGATCCGGGGGAACGAGAGCCGTCCCGCGAGGAACGCCTCGGCGGCGATCTCGTTCGCCGCGTTGTACACGGCGGTCAGGCAGCCACCGCGGCTTCCCGCGGCGCGTGCGAGTTCCACAGCAGGGAACACCGCGTTGTCGAGCGGCTCGAACTCCCATGTCGACGCCGTCGAGAAATCGAGCGCCGGAGCCGCCTCCGCGACACGGTGCGGCCAGCCGAGCGCGAGCGCGATCGGCAGAGTCATCGACGGCGGCGAGGCCTGGGCGAGCGTGGACCCGTCGGTGAAGGTCACCATGGAATGCACGATCGATTGCGGATGGACGGTGACGTCGATCCGGTCGTAGGCGATACCGAACAGCAGGTGCGCCTCGATGAGTTCGAGCCCCTTGTTCACGAGCGTCGCGGAATTGAGGGTGTTCATCGGGCCCATCGACCACGTCGGATGGGCGCCGGCCTGCTCGGGTGTGACCGACTCGAGACGATCTGCCGTCCAGCCCCGGAACGGCCCACCCGACGCGGTGAGCACCAGACGGGCCACCTCGTCGGCAGTGCCGCCGCGCAGGCACTGCGCCATCGCCGAATGCTCGGAATCGACCGGCACGATCTGGCCCGGAGCGGCCGCTGCCGTCACGAGCGCACCACCGGCGACGAGCGATTCCTTGTTCGCCAGCGCGAGGCGCGCCCCGGTCTCGAGAGCCGCGAGGGTCGGCGCGAGCCCGAGCGAGCCGACGAGCCCGTTGAGCACCACGTCGGCTTCCACCTCCCGCACGAGCGCGGTCACCGCGTCGGGGCCGCTGCGCACCGGACGGTCGAGGCGCGACGCGGCGGCGGGGTCGGCGACCGCGACCTCGGAGACACCGAACAGACGGATCTGCTCCGCCAGCAGGTCGATGTTGCCACCGCCCGCGGCGAGGCCGACCACCTCGAACTTGTCGGGATTCACGTCGATCACCTGGAGCGCTTGGGTCCCGATGGAGCCGGTGCTGCCCAGCAGCAGCACGCGTGTACGGGAGGAGTTCTCTGCTTCGGCCACGGATGCATTGTTCCCGACGGCGGTGTCCACGTCATGAACCGGTGGTCACGGGTCGTACCGGACTTGCCGTGAGAGCGCCCCCACTTCATACGACGGGCGGTCGTATGTCACGATTAGCGGCAACAGGACCAACTGGCAAGCAGGAGGAAACGGTGGCCGGTACCGAGCTGGAGTCCATTCATGACAGAACGGTGGCGGAGGTGCCCTCGGCGGAGTGGGGCTGGAGTGGTGAAGCACCGCGCGCGTTCCGTGCCGCAGGCTGGATTTTCGCCGCGTTCCTCCTCCTGATGATGATCGGCAACCACACCGGCCGCGTCGAGGACCTCTACCTCATCGGTTTCGCTGCGGTGATCGTGTTCATCCTCGTCCGCGACATCGTCAGTCGCCGTCGCATGCGGTAACACCACTGGTCGAACAGCAGGGCCCGCCCGGAGTGATCCGGGCGGGCCCTCGCCGTCGTGGTCCCCGCGTCTCCCGTTACTGCACAGAATCAGTGGCCCCGCCACCGCACTGAATCAGCGGCCCCGCCACCGCACTGAATCAGCGGCCCCGCCACTGGGGCGCACGTTTGGCCGCGAACGCCCTCGGCCCTTCCTGCGCGTCCTCGCTGTTGTAGCAAAGCTCGGACGCGTGCCGGGCGGCGACCAGCGCAGCCGAGCGTCCCATCTCCGTCGAGAGCATCACGGTCTCCCGCGCCGCACGAACCGACAGGGGTGCGCCGGCGAGGATCTCACCCGCCAGGCCGAGTGCCGTCGCGAGGAGGTCTCCGGGCTCGGCGAGCCTGTTGACCAATCCGATCTCGTACGCCCGCTGCGCGGTGATCGGGTTTCCGGTCAGGAGGATCTCCATCATGATCCGCTGCGGGATCATGTGGATCAGTGGAGAAGCCCACGGTGAGCTCCTGCCCACCTTCACTTCCGTCACCGCGAACGTCGCACCGGTACTCGCCACACACAGGTCGCACGACTGCGCGATCAGCCAGCCCCCGGCGAACGCGGCCCCGTTGACGGCCGCGATCGTGGGTTTCGACAGTTCGACCGTGTCGTACGGGACCGGAATCAGCGTGCGGGGGGGAACCGTCATCCCCGTCTCGACCATCTCCTTGAGGTCGCCACCCGCACAGAACGCCTTGTCCCCCGCCGCGGTGAGGACGGCGACTTGCAGGCCGGGATCGTTCTCGAAGCGGTCCCATGCGGCGTACAAGCCCGCGCGCACCTCCGCGGTGAGACAGTTGCGCGTCTCCGGCCGGTTCAGCGTGATGACGGCGATGCCGTCGTCCCGGGCATCGAACAACACTGCGGCGTTCGCCGGATCCCCGGTCATCGGACAACTCGGCTCATCAGAAACCTCTCTGTCGGATCACGTGTGCCTCACGGTCGAGCGCGTCGCGGAAGTCGGGGTGGGCGATGGCGATCAGCCGTCTGCTTCGTTCGGCCAGCGTTCGTCCACGCAGTTCTGCGGCTCCGAATTCGGTGACGACCACGTCCACCTCGCTTCTCGCGGTGGTGACCGGGCCCGAGAGCGCGGCGGTGATCCGGCTGACGGTGCCGTTCTTCGCGGTCGCCGGCAGCGCCATGATGGCGTGGCCTCCCGGCGAACGTGCGCCCGCACGCACGAAATCCACCTGCCCACCCGTGCCGCCCAGGTACGCGGACCCGCTCTGTTCCGCGTTGACCTGCCCGGTCAGGTCGACCTCCATCGCGGAGTTGATCGTCACCAGGTTCTCCAACTGCGCCAGCACGCCGGCGTCGTGGGTGTACGAGGTCGTGCACATCCGGATCTCCCGGTTGCGGTGCGCGAATCCGTAGAGCCGATCGGTGCCGATCAGAGCGCCGGTGATCGACACCCCCCGGTCGATCTTCTTGCGGGCGAACCCTCTTCGTCGCCGACGGAACCTTCCTGCTCGCGCTCGGCTCGGACGGCGAACTGCACACGGCAGGAATGCTCTTCCACCCCGGCTGGCCCGGTTACATCCGCGGCGTCACGGCCGTCGGGGACGGCGACTTCATCGTCGCCGGCGACACTCACGTCTCCCGCTACCGTCCCTCCACCGCCGAGAGCGAGATGCTCTTCGACGGACTCTCCCAGGCCTACGGCGTCGCGGTCTCCGGGAACGGAACCGTGGCGGTCGCGGACCTCGGCACCGGCAAGGTGCACTCCGTCCGGTCCGGGCAGTCGGAAGTGCTGGCCTCGGGACTTCAGGATCCGACGGGCGTGGCATTCACCGCGGGTGGAACGCTTCTCGTCTCCGAAGCCGGGGCGGGTCGCGTCGTCTCCGTCACGAGCGGTGGCGTCGACACGCTCGTCGACGGTCTCGAACGACCGCAGGGAATCCTCGTACGCGACGGAAAGCTCTACATCGTCGACGCCGGGTCGAAGCAGTTGATCAGCGTGGACCTGGACACCAAGGCGCAGCAGATCATCGCCCGGCACCTGCCGGTCGGCGCGCCCGAAGGTGTCACCCCCAAGCCGCTCAAGGGGATCATCCCGTTCGCCGGTCCACAGGGACCGTTCGCCGGTATCGCCGCGGGCCCCGACGGCACTCTGTACATCTCCGCCGACGCCGAGGGCAGCGTCCTCGCTCTCCGCGAAGGGAAGTGAGCGTCCGATGAGCAACGAATTCGTCGATCTCACCGGCCGGATCGTCATCGTGTCCGGAGCGGCAGGCGGTGGCATCGGCACATCGGTGGCGCGAACAGCCGCCCAGGCCGGCGCGACCGTGATCGCGGTGAGCCGATCGGAGGAGAATCTCACCAAGCACATCGAACCGCTTGCAGCAGAGGGACTATCGGTAATCCCTGTGGCCGCGGACGCGTCCACCGACGAAGGCATCGCGAAGGTCATCGAGCAGGCCCGCCGCACCGACGGCGACCTGTACGGCCTGGTCAACGTCGCCGGTGGTGCCGCACCTGCGACCTGGATGCCGGCCACGCGGGTGACACGCGACGACTGGCGCGCACTGTTCACGCAGAACCTCGAAACGATGTTCTTCATGAGCCAGGCGGTGGCCGCCGAACTGAAGTCGCAGTCGCTGCCCGGCTCGATCGTCTCCATCTCGTCGATCAGCGGCATGAACACCGCACCGTTCCACATCGGATACGGCACCGCCAAGGCCGCACTCGTCGCCGCGACGCGCACCATGGCCGTCGAACTGGCCACCGACAACATCCGCGTCAACGCCGTCGCGCCCGGAGTCACCCAGACCCCCGCCTCGGGCACCTATGTCGACGAGGATCCCGAGCGGGACCGTCGTGCGATCGCCATGGGTCGCCGCGGAAAGCCCGAGGAGCAGGCGGGAGCGATTCTCTTCCTGCTGTCCGACCTGTCGAGCTACGTCACGGGGCAGACGATCCTCGTGGACGGCGGACTGAACCTGAAGTGGACCCACATGGGCGCCGACCACACCTCGCTGTTCCTCAAGGACGACACCTTCCGCGCCGCCATCACCCGCTGACACAGCACGGTTTCAGAGGAGATCCCATGACCGACACCGTCGACAACATCGAAGACACCGCTACCGCGACCACCGAACCGCTTTCGACCCCGCTCACGATCGGTGTGGAGGCATACACCTCCCGCGAATACGCACGCGCCGAGGGCGACAAGCTCTGGGCGAAGGTGTGGCAACAGGTCGGCCGCGTCGAGGAACTCGCCAAGGTCGGGGACTTCCTCACCTACGAGGTTCTCGACGACTCGATCATCGTCGTGCGTACTTCCCCCGAGACGATCCGCGCGTACCACAACGTCTGTTCACACCGGGGCCGGCGGCTCGTCGACACCCCTGCCGGTGCCCGCGAAGCACACGGGTGCGCGAAGCAGTTCGTGTGCGGTTTCCACGGATGGCGCTACGACCTGGATGGCAACAACACCTTTGCGCCGGAACGGGACGACTGGCGGGAAAGCCTGACGGCGGAGCGTTCCCGCCTCGTGGACGTCAAGGTCGACACCTGGGGTGGCTGGATCTGGATCAACATGGACCCCGAGGCCGAGCCCCTGCGGGAGTACCTCGAGCCCGCGGCTTCCCTGCTCGACCACTTCCAGCTCGAGAACATGCGGTACCGCTGGCGCAAGTGGCTGGTCTTCGATTGCAACTGGAAGGTCGCGCTCGAAGCCTTCATGGAGACCTACCACGTGCCGTACACCCATCCGGAGTTCATGAACTTCGGCAACTTCCTGGGGTGGTCGCGAGCACAGGGCAAGCACAGCAACATCGGTTACGACGCGCCGAAGGGCATGGAGGAGAACCAGGCGAAACTCCGGGTCGGAAATGGCCCGGACGCGCGCAAGGCCACCATCCAGCTGCAGAACTTCACGTGGGAGAACGCGAACACCAACACCACCCGGACTCTGGTCGACGCCGCACAGCGGCTGATCGACGAGCTGCCCGAAGGCACGCCTCCCGATCAGGTGCTGCGCCACTGGCTCGATTCGGCCCGCCGCGACGACGAGGCACGCGGCGTGGTGTGGCCGACCGTTCCGCCCGAAGTGGTCGCCCAGAGCGGTACCGCGTGGCAGATCTTCCCGAACTTCCAGATCGGGCATGCCCTCAACAACATGCTCTGCTACAGCGCCCGTCCCTACGGCGACGACCCCGACAAGTGCATCTTCGAAGCCGCTGTGTACGAACTCTTCCCCGCCGGTGAGGAGCCGAAGACGGAATGGGAGTACACCCCCGCGGACGACCCGGGCTGGCGCACGGTGCTTCCCCAGGACTTCCACAACATGGCCGCTGTTCAAAAGGGCATGAAGACCCGCGGGTTCTCCGGCCCCAAGCCGAATCCGTACCGCGAACGCAGCGTCGTCAATCTCCATCACAATCTCGCCACCTACATGGGTACGGGCGCTCCGCGCGACCTCGCCTGACCCGACTCCCCCCTAGCCCGAGGATCTCCGCATGAAGAACTGCGCCCCCACCCAGACACCCGACGTCGACATCCCCGCCCTCAGAGAGAAGTACCTCGCCGAGCGCGACAAGCGACTTCGCCCCGAGGGCCAGAAACAGTACCTCGAAGCCGACAACGAGTTCGCGGAGTTCTACGAGGGCGATCCCCACATGCCGGTCGTGCCACGGCAACCGATCACCGACGACATCGAGGTGGTCGTCCTCGGCGGTGGGTTCTGCGGTCTCATCGCGGCACATCGTCTTCAGCAGGCCGGCGTCACCGACTTCCGCATCGTCGAACTGGGCGGCGACTTCGGTGGCGTCTGGTACTGGAATCGCTACCCCGGCATCCAGATCGACTCGGATGCCTATTGCTATCTCCCCCTGCTCGAGAAACCGGTTACATGCCGAAGGAGAAGTACTCGAAGGGGGACGAATGCTTCGAACACGCCCAGCGCGTCGGTAAGCACTTCGGTCTGTACGACAACGCGATCTTCCATACGCTGATCCGCTCCCTGGAGTGGGACGACGAGATCGATCGCTGGCAGATCCGCACGAACCGGGGCGACGAGATCCGTGCTCGCTTCGTCGTCATGGCACAAGGTCCCTACAACCGCCCGAAGCTTCCGGGCATCCCCGGGATCACCGACTTCAAGGGCCACACGTTCCACACCGCCCGCTGGGATTACGACTACACCGGTGGCGACCTGCACGGCGGGCTCGACAAGCTTGCCGACAAGAAGATCGCCATCATCGGCACCGGGTCGAGCGGCGTCCAGGCGATCCCGCATCTGGCGCGCGGTGCGAAGCACCTGACCGTGTTCCAGCGGACCCCGTCCTACATCTTCGAGCGGGCCAACTACCCGACCGACCCCGAATGGGTGGAGAGCCTCGAACCGGGCTGGCGCGCGGCGCGGCAGCGCAACTGTCGAGATGCAGTGAAGTTTGACAGGACACGCCGCTACAGATTGACCGAGGCTCGGTGAGACGAGAGCGCCGGTCAAGGTTTCATTCCGGGAAACCGCAGCTCAGAAGCCTTATAAAGCTGCGGTCGGCCCAGTTGATCTGCCCCGCCCATCTCGCTCATCTTCGCTGCATCTCGACAACTGTCGAGATGCAGTGAAGATTGACAAGCTCGACCGCCTAGATTGACAACGATCGGTCAGGGAGAAACCGGTTTCACCTGCGCTTACCTGTAACGGCGACCGTTAGCGGCGCCGACATTCTGTCAAAGTAGCCTGTCAATCCAGCCCTCCCGTCCTACATTCGACAGAACCGCAGCTGGCCTGGTGAGGCGAGAAAAACGACGCTCGTGTCGGCTGCTCCTTTGAGGCCTGTGCCCCGGTCACGTGCTGGTCACCGCATGCCTCCAGCCGGACCGAAGGAGACTCGATCACATGACGACGCACTGGCGGATCACCATCAGCTCAGTCCAAGAAGATGATTCTCGCCGAGGACTCGTGACTCTGAAAGGCAGCACATCGAGCAGCGCCCTGCCGGATATCATCGGTGATGCCGCAGACCGTGCACATGCCTGGGCCGACAAGTTCGGCAGGACCCTCGCCGGTTGCGCGACTCTTCAACTCGACGGCGAGGACGAAGATGACGATTACTACAAGATCGAAGGTCTCGACGGTTCACTGTCGTTCGACGAGATCGCAGAGCGCGCAGTCCGAGAGAGGTTGCATCGCCAATTGCAGAAGGAGCAATCGCCACCCCGATCAGAGCGATCGGTCCGAACACCGGTTGGGGTGGCTTCTCGCTACGGGGCCGATTCTGCGGGTTTCGTGACAGCGTGGCAGGCATTGCGAGACTTGGTCGCCGATGTCTCGATTGTCAGTGGTGCACCCCTCGATGACGTTACGAAAGTGGAGAGCGCGACGGGGGTCCGATGGACTGCCGACCTGCGGACACTGTTCATGCAGCACAGCGGTGGCTTCGAGCTGGTTCCTGCTTTCGAGCTGGTGGATCTGGGGCGTGTGCTCGAGGTGCGGCAGATGTTCTTCGACGCTGAGGAATTCGTAGTCGAACAGAATGCCGATCTCCCTCCGGTTGCAGCAGATGCCGAGCGTCCGGCGGGATCACCAGCGGATCGCTTCCTTCCGCAGTTCATTCCGATCGCCGAAGACAACACCGGTGCTGTTCTGGTCGTGGACATGCGCAGCGGCGAGCTGAGCGGCTGCGTCATCGAGTTCAGCACCAGCATGGGGGGCTCCGAGACATTGTGGCCCTCGCTCGGAGCGCTGGTAAGTGATGTGATCACCGCCCTGACTACAAACGGAGCCTTGTTCCAGGGGAAGTATCGGCCAGAGGTCGGGGCAGGTCTTACGTGGTCACGAATGACATGAGCACGTAGTGGTGTTCGACCAGTACGTTTTCAGGGTTGAACTCCGCCATGATCACTACCTCGATGCACCTGCGAACATTACGAGCATCGTTGCCTCGCCCATAACTCGTCAATCTGCAGCGGTGTGTCCTGTCAACCTTCGCTGCATCTCGACAGCAACTTCCACAATGCTGCCTTCGCGTTCTACAACCCGGGCGAGCCCGACCTGATCTGCGACGGGTGGACCGAGGTCGCCCGCAACATGGCGGCCAAGCTCAACGAGACCAACGGCTGGGCCGCGCTGGCGGATCCGGCGAAGTTCATGGAACTGAAGGAGATCGAGGACTACCGGGCGATGGAGCGCCTCCGTCGCCGGGTGGACGAGATCGTCGAAGACCCCGAGACAGCCGAGAAACTGAAGCCGTACTACCGCAACATGTGCAAGCGGCCGGTCTTCAACGACGAGTACCTTCCGACGTTCAACCGCCCGAACGTCACCCTCGTCGACGTGTCGGAAACCAAGGGTGTCGAACGGATCACCGAGAAGGGCATCGTCGTCGACGGTGTCGAGCACGAGTTCGACTGCATCGTCTTCGCGAGCGGATTCGAGATCACCACCGCGCTCGAGCGCCAGTTCGATATCGCGCCGTTCGCGGGCCGCGACGGCACTTCCCTCTACGACCACTGGGGTAAGGGTTTCCGCACGCTGCACGGCATCATGGCGCACGGGTTCCCGAACCACTTCGCGACCGGGTTCGTCCAGGGCGGTGTCACCGCGTCGACCACCCTCATGTTCGAGCAGCAGGCCGACCACATCGCCTACATCATCAAGGAAGCGCAGACCCGCGGCGCCACCGTCGTCGAGCCCACAGCCGAGGCGGAGGAGGACTGGATTCAGACCGTCCGGACGTACTCGGTGGACAACAGCACCTTCACGACGGAGTGCACTCCCGGCTACTACAACAGCGAGGGTGAGCCGAACGGCCGTTCGTTCCTCGGCGATCCCTTCTGGGGTGGCTTCTACGAACTCACCGAACTCCTCGAAAACTGGCGTAGCACAGGAACACTGGAGGGCCTGGTGCTCGAGAAGTGACACGCACATCTTACCCCCGCATCGCGACGGCGCGAGGAGTGTCCGATGTCTGACCTGCGGTTCGACGGCCGCGTCGCCGTGATCACCGGCGCCGGCCGCGGGCTGGGGCGCGACTATGCGCTCCTGCTCGCATCCCTGGGTGCCAAGGTCGTCGTCGACGACCCGGGCGCCGCCATCAGCGGAGAGGACGTGGACTCCGGTCCGGCCGAAGAAGTGGTCCGGGAGATCCGGGCGGCCGGCGGCGAGGCCGTCGCCTGCACCGAGTCCGTCGCGACCGCCGAAGGTGGCCGGGCGATCGTCCAGGCCGCGCTGGACAACTACGGACGCATCGACATCCTCGTCCACAACGCGGGCAACAATCGCTACGCGTCGCTGTCGGAGATGTCGTACGAGGACTTCGACGCGGTTCTCGACGTTCACCTGCGCGGGGCGTTCCACGTCGTCCGTCCGGCCTTCCCGCTCATGTGTGACGCCGGATACGGGCGGATCGTGCTGACCTCGTCCATCGGGAGCATCTACGGCAACGCGAACGTCGCCAACTACGCGGCGTCGAAAGCCAGGATGATCGGGCTGTCCAACGTGGCCGCGATCGAAGGCGCTGCGCACGGCGTGAAGTCCAACGTCATCATTCCGGCAGCTCTGACGAGGCTGGCCGACGGGCTCGACACCTCGTCGTACCCCCCGATGGGACCGGAACTCGCCGCACCGGTCGTCGGGTGGCTCGCCCACGAGTCCTGCTCGGTCACCGGCGAAATGTTCGCCGCGATCGCCGGACGGGTGGCGAAGGTGTTCGTCGCCGAAACCCCCGGCGTGTACCGGCCGTCCTGGTCGATCGACGAGGTCGCGGACAACATCGACGCCATCCGGAACACGGATGATCCGTGGATTCTGCCGGCCGTCTCCGGTCACGTCGACCACATCACCAAAAGCTTTGCGATAGCCATGGAGGGCAGTACGCATGTCGGTTAAGGTTTACGAGCGCATTTTGGATCTCTTCGAAGCCGAGGGCATCAACACCCTGTTCGGCATTCCCGATCCGAACTTCGTTCATCTCTTCCATCTCGCGGAGGAGCGCGGCTGGAACGTCGTTGCGCCCCACCACGAAGAGTCCGCCGGCTTCATGGCCGAAGCCGTCTCCCGTATGACGGGCAAGGCCGCGTTGTGCATCGGCACGCTCGGGCCGGGACTGGCGAACCTCGCCGGCGCCATCATGTGCGCCAAGGTCGAGAACTCCCCCGTCATCTTCCTGGGCGGGCAGCGGGCGCGGATCACCGAGCAGCGTGTCCGGCGCGGACGCATCCAGTTCGTGCAGCAGATGGCACTGGTCGAGAACTCCGTGAAGTACAGCGCGAGCATCGAATACGCCGAGCAGACGGACGAGATCATCCGCGAGGGTCTGCGCAAAGCACTCTCCGGCACCCCCGGTCCCGTGTACATCGAGTACCCGCAGCACGTCATCCAGGAAGAACTCGACGTTCCTCCGGTCCTCCCGCCCGAGGCCTACCGCCTCGTCGGGCAGACCGCCGGCGCGGACCTCGTCGCCAAGGCTGCCGAATTGATCGGTGCTGCCAAGCAACCCGTTCTCCTCGTCGGTCACGGTGTCCACACCTCGCGCGCGGGCGCGTCGGTGAAGGCACTCGCAGACCTGATGGCCTGCCCGGTGATCCAGACCTCCGGCGGCACCTCCTACATCGAAGGACTCGAGGACCGGACCTTCCCGTACGGCTTCTCTGCCGCCGCGATCGACGCGGTCGTCAAGTCCGACCTGTGCCTGGCCATCGGCACCGAACTCGGTGAGCCGGTGCACTTCGGTCGCGGACGGCACTGGGTCGCGAACGAAGCGAACCGTCATTGGATCCTCGTCGAACAGGACCCCTCGGCCATCGGAGTGAACCGCCCGATCGATGTTCCGCTGGTCGGCGACCTGCGAGCGATCGTGCCCCAGCTCGTCGACGCGTTGAAGGACAGCCCGCGCAGCCCGTCGCCTGAACTCGAGGGATGGATCAAGCAGGACGCCGATCAGCTGGCGGAGCTCGCGGAGACGGCACCGTCCGGCATGTCCCCCGTGCACCCGGCCCGCCTGATCGTCGAGGCCACCAAGGCGTTCCCGGAAGACGGCATCATGGTCCGTGACGGCGGCGCCACCACCATCTTCGGCTGGACGTACTCACAGGCGAAGCCGCACGACGTGATGTGGAACCAGAACTTCGGCCATCTCGGCACGGGTCTCCCCTACGCCGTGGGTGCGGGCGTCGCCGCCGGAGGCAAGCGGCCGATGATGCTCATCACCGGCGACTCGTCGTTCCAGTTCCACATCGCCGAACTGGAAACGGCTGCGCGCCTCGGTCTCCCGCTGGTCTGCGTCGTCGCGGTCGACTACGCATGGGGCCTGGAAGTCGGTGTCTACAAGCGCACCTACGGTCAGGGCTCGCTCGAGACCGGTGTCCATTGGAGCAAGGACACCCGCTTCGACAAGGTCGCCGAAGGATTCGGATGCTACGGCGAGTACGTCGAGCGCGACGAAGACATCGCGCCCGCGATCAAACGCGCGTACGCCAGCGGCAAGCCGGGCGTCATCCACGTGGCGGTCGATCCCAAGGCCAACTCGGAGGAAATGCCGAGCTACGACGAGTTCCGTACCTGGTACGCCGAAGGTCAGCAGTGACAGCGCCTTTCCGGAGTCCGGCAGTGACATCCGGGTCGAACAACACGAGAGAATCGGGCAAACATGCGTGAGTACCGGAAGTTCTATATCGACGGGCAGTGGACCGATCCTGCGCAGTCGGAAACCTTCGAGGTCGTCAATCCGGCCACCGAGGAGGTCGCGGGGATCGTCGCACTCGGTTCCGCCGCGGACGTCGACAAAGCGGTCGGAGCCGCTCGTCGCGCGTTTCCCGGTTGGTCCGGGACGAGCCGCGAGCAGCGACTGGGCGTGCTCCGCAACATCCTCGACGTCTACCAACAGCGGATGGGCGATCTCGCGTCCGCACTGACCGAGGAGATGGGCGCTCCGAAGGCGCTGGCGGGTGGCTTCCAGGTGAACCTGGGACTCGGGCACCTGACCACCGCGATCGACGTACTCGAGCACTTCACGTTCGAGGAACAGCGTGGCGGCACCCTCATCGCGAAAGAGCCCATCGGCGTCTGCGGCCTGATCACGCCGTGGAACTGGCCGCTCAACCAGATCGCGGTGAAGGTGTTCCCCGCCTTGGCCACCGGCTGCACCATGGTGCTCAAGCCGTCGGAGCAGTCGCCCTTCAGCGCACAGGTCTTCGCGGAGATCCTGCACGAAGCGGGTGTCCCCGCGGGCGTGTTCAACCTGGTCCAGGGTGACGGCGCCGGCGTCGGCCGGGCCATCTCCGGCCATCCCGATATCGACATGGTGTCCTTCACCGGTTCGACGCGCGCCGGAGCCGACATCGCCGCCGCCGCGGCGGTCGGCGTCAAGCGCGTGACGCAGGAACTCGGCGGCAAAGGCCCGAACATCGTTCTCGACGACGCCGACTTCGCCTCGAACGTCGGAGCGGGCGTCGCCACCATGATGGTCAACTCCGGCCAGACCTGCAGTGCCGGGTCGCGCATGCTCGTTCCCAGCGAGCGCATGGCCGAAGCCATCGACGTGGCGGCGCAGACGCTGTCGCAGATCACCGTGGGCGACCCCGAGGGCGATTTCTCGATCGGGCCGGTGGTGTCCGAGGCGCAGTTCGACAAGATCCAGTCGCTGATCCAGAAGGGCATCGACGAGGGCGCGACCCTCGTCGGCGGCGGTGTCGGGCGTCCGGACGGACTGAGCGTCGGGTATTACGTGCAGCCCACCGTCTTCGCGGACGTCAAGAACGACATGACCATCGCACGTGAAGAGATCTTCGGGCCCGTGCTCACGATCCTCGGATACGACAGCATCGATCACGCCGTCGACATCGCCAACGACACCGAGTACGGCCTCGCCGCGTTCGTGGCCGGCGCGGACCTCGAGCAGGCCCGCAGTGTCGCGCGCCGAATCCGCGCAGGCAACATCACCATCAACGGCGCATTCGATTTCGGTGCTCCGTTCGGTGGTTACAAGAAGAGCGGGAACGGGCGTGAGTGGGGCGAATTCGGCTTCCACGACTACCTCGAGATCAAGGCCGTGATCGGCTACGCGTCCGAGGACGGCGCGGAGTGAGCGAAGACCCCGACCTCGGCGTGCTTCTCGCACACCATCGGGTCCGTGCGTGCGTCGTCGGGCTCGCGCGCGGCGAGGACCGCCGGGACGGTGAGTCCGTCCGCGCCGCGTTCTGGCCGGACGCGACCGTGGATTTCGGCATCTTCGCGGGGTCGTTCGACGACTACCTCGCATGGGTCGTCCCGGGGTCGCCCGCCGTTCCGGTGACACAGCATCTGCTCGGTCAGACCCACATCGAACCGGCCGGTGATGCGTTGCTCGCCGAAACCCATGTCGTCGCCTACCACCGCGTCGACACGGGGACCGAGGAAAGAGACACCGTCCTCGGCGGCCGCTACCTCGATCGATTCGAGCAGCGCGACGGGCAGTGGCGGATCGCGGAACGCACGATGCTCTACGACTGGTTCCGCGACGACGGCGTCTCGGTCGACTGGTCGCAGGGCGTCATGGGCACGCCGTTCAGCGACGACCGGTTCACAGGCAAGGCCGCCGGAGATCACAGCGAAGCGTTCTTCGCCGCCGGCGACCTCGCCACACGCAAGTAACCCGCTACAGCGGTAAGGAGTTCGAATGGGTGCGTTGTCGGGCAAGGTCGCTGTGGTCACCGGCGCCAGCCGCGGTATCGGCAAGGGGATCGCGCTGGCACTGGCGGAACAGGGCGCCACTGTCTATGCCAGTGGCCGCACGAATACGCCCGGCACGCACCCACTCCCGGGCACCATCGGGGAAACCGCGTCCGAGTGTGATCACCGTGGCGGCCGGGGCGTCGCCGTCCAGGTGGACCACGCGGACGACGATCAGGTTGCCTCCCTCTTCGAGCGTGTCGGCAACGAACAGGGCCGCCTCGACATCCTCGTCAACAATGCGTTCTCGCTTCCCGACGATCTGACGGACCCTGCTCCCTTCTGGGAGAAGCCGTTGTCGAACTGGGAGATGGTGGATGTAGGGGTGCGGTCGAACTTCGTCGCCGCCCGGCACGCCGCGAAACTGATGGTTCCGCAAAGATCCGGGCTCATCGTGGCGGTGTCCGGCTATACCGGCGTGGCCTACACCTACGGCGTCGTCTTCGGGACGGCCAAGTCCGCGGTGGACCGCATGGCGCGCGACATGGCGGTCGAACTACAACCCCACGACGTGGCCTCGGTCTCGCTCTGGCAGGGCCTGACCTTCACCGAACGCGCGGAACGCAATCTCGCCGCCATCCCCGGGTTGACGGCGGGGTCGGCGACCCGCCCGGAAAACGGTTGCTCACCGGAGTTTCCGGGCCGGGTCATTGGGGCTCTCGCGAACGATCCGGACGTGATGACCCGATCCGGCGGCACCTTCATCACTGCCGAACTCGCGCAGCACTACGGCATCGTCGATATCGACGGGAGAACGATTCCGTCTCTCCGGGCGACGCGCGGTGAACCCCTCTGGTCGCCGATCGCCGACGCCCACACCTCCTCCCCCCGAATGCAACGGAGCGCACCATGACCACGCCGGTGACAGGACTTTCCCCGGACAGGATCGCCAGACTCGAGTCGATCCTCGATCGCCAGGACATTCTCGATACGCTCACGCGGTTCAGCCGGGCGATGGATCGCTTCGACCGCGATCTCTTCCTCTCGGCCTTCCACCCCGACGCGATCATCGCCGCGGGAAGCTTCGTCGGCGGACCGGTGGACCTGTACGACTGGTCCACCGACATGCACGCCCGGGGCCAGAAGGCCACCCACCACAATCTGCTCAATCACACGTGCGATATCGACGGCGACACCGCACACACCGAGACCTACTACCTGTTCGCCGCCCGGAACCTCGACGACAGCAACTGGGTTGCCGGCGGACGGTACATCGACCGGCTGGAACGCCGCGACGGCCAGTGGCGTATCGCTCTGCGCACCAACATGATCGAGTGGTCGGGAATGGTTCCGTCGATGGAGATCCCGTTCGCCGACGTGCCCGGTATCCACGACAACGGCGCACCGTCCCGGAGTACGAGCGACCCGTCGTACACCCGCCCGCTGACCAACGTCCGGGAACCGAACATCCCGAGCTGACAGCAGGATCCGAACCTGCCCGCGAACCCATGATCACAAGCGAGGAATGACGGATGCGCACACTCACCATAGAAAAGCTGAGCGAGAATGTCGGGGCCGAGATCCTCGACGTCGACGTCGATCGACTGCTCCACGACGAGGACCTGCCCGGAGCATGCCTGGACGCGCTCGAGCAGTACGGCGTCCTGTTGTTCCGCGAACTGCACGCCGACGACGACGCGCAAGTGGAGTTCGGCCGCAAGCTCGGCCCCCTGCGCGCATTCCCCCATCTACCTCCGGCCGCGGAGGAAGTCATGGAAATTAGCTTCGATCCCGCCAACGGGAACGCGGAGTACCTCGCTGCCAACGTCTTCTGGCATATCGACGGCCTGACCGACGAGGTCGCCTCGAAAGCGTCGATGCTGAGCGCGCGAGTCCTTCCCGGCGAAGGCGGCGAGACCGAGTTCGCCAGCACGTACGCCGCGTACGACGCGCTCTCCGACGACGAGAAGGAGCGATTGGCCGGTCTTCACGCCGTCTACACCTTCGAAGCCATCCAGCGCCGGTCGTATCCGAATCCGACACAGGAACAGCTGGACGAGTGGTCGTCGCGGACTCCGAGGGAGCACCCCTTGGTCTGGGAACACGATTCGGGACGGCGCTCGCTCGTGATCGGTGCATTCGCATCGCACATCGTGGGGATGGACTTCGATGAGGGGCGGGCGTTGCTCGAGGATCTCGAACGACGGGCAACGACTCCGGATCGGGTGTATCGACACACCTGGTCGGTCGGTGACCTGGTGGTCTGGGACAACCACGGCCTGCTGCACCGGGCGTGCGCCTTCGACCGGTCGCAGCCGCGCGTGATGCACCGCTCGACCATCGCCGGAAGGGAGCCGATCAAATGAGCGACCGCATCGCGATAGTGACCGGCGGAGGTTCCGGTATCGGCCGGGCCATCGGCCTGCGTCTCGCGTCCGACGGGAACATGGTGGCAATTTTCGATCTCGACGGCGACGCTGCAGCCGCCACGGCCGACACGATCGTCGAGGCCGGAGGAAAAGCACTCGGTGTGCAGGTCGATGTCACCGACCGAGCGAACATCGACGCCGGTGTCGCGGAGGTGCGCTCCAATCTGGGCCGGCCCACCATTCTCGTGAACAACGCCGGGCTCTCCCTCGACTCTCCTTTCCTCGACATCACCGCGGAGTTGTGGCAGAAGTCCCTGGCGGTCAACCTCACCGGCACATTCGACTGCTGCCAGGCCGTGCTTCCCGACATGCTAGAAGAAGGCTGGGGCCGCATCGTCAACATCTCGTCCTCGAGTTTCCACAGCGGCTCCCCCGGTCTTGCGGGCTACGTGTCCGCCAAGTCGGGTGTCGTCGGACTGACCAAGGTGCTGGCCCTGGAATTCGGCAAGCACGGTGTCACCGTCAACACGATTCCGCCCGGCTTCATCGACACACCCATGTTGCGCCGAACGGTCGAGAAGGGATTCGTCGACCTCGATCAGCAAACCGCGAAGACGCCGGTCGGGCGGATCGGGCAGCCCGAGGACATTGCCGCGACCTGCGCGTTCCTCGTCCGCGAGGAGGCCGGCTACATCACCGGCCAGGTCATCGGCGTCAACGGCGGACGCAACACCTGATCGGGCTCTGCCGAGCACTCATCTTCCCGAAGAAAGGACACCGAGCACGATGGTCCGGATTTCTCCTGCCCCCCAAGAGGATTGGACGGAGGAGATCGCAGCGTACGTCACCGGGTTCCGTTCGGCCGTCGCGAGCAGCGCGCCCGAAGAAGACCGGCAACCGGGAACCAATCTGCTCGGCACGCTGGCCCGCCACCCGTCGCTGGCAATGGCGTTTCTGAGCTTCAACCGGCATTTGCTGGCGCAGTCCACGCTGTCGATCCGGCAGCGGGAACTGATGGTTCTCCGAGTCGCCACACTCCGCCACTCCGACTACGAATGGGCCCAGCACGTCATCCTCGCGGATCGTGCCGGCATCACGGCCGACGAGATCACCCGCATCGCCGAAGGTCCCGCAGCGCCGGGCTGGTCCGACATCGACCGCGCACTGTTGGCGGCCACCGACGAACTGATCGGTGAGGGCGCGGTGTCCGGCGAGACGTGGGGTGTGCTCTCCGGCGAGTTCGGGGAGCAGCAACTGATGGACATCGTGTTCACGGTCGGGTGTTACGCGATGCTGGCGACCGCGTTGCGCTCGTTCGAGGTGCAGCCCGAACCCGGCCTGGTGCCGTACCTCCCCGAACACACACTCGCCGCCCGATCTCTCACATCCCGCGACTGATTCGAGAAAGTGGCCCACCAATGAAGAAGCTCCACATCGGTGCGATCGCAGCAGTGGCCGCACTCACCGTGTCGGCGTGCGGTTCGAGCGACGGGTCCGGAGACGACGCCGCACCCACCGGCGCCCCGATCGTCATCGGCGCGCAGGCACCGATCAAAGGTGCAACCGCGTACCCGCAGACCGCGTACGGGCTCGAAGCCGGCGTCCACTACGTCAACGAAGTACTCGGAGGCATCAACGGCCGTCCACTCGAAGTGGATGTGTGCGGTGGTGACGGCAGCCCCGAAACAGCCATCAACTGCGCCAACGGTTTCGTCTCGAAGAATGTGCCGCTCGTGATCGACGCGGTCGATCAGAGCATGGGGGCCGCAGTACCGATTCTCGGTTCGGCGGGTATCCCCATCATCGGAACGCTCGCCGGATCGTTCGTCGCCGACGCCGCCGAATACGGGCAGGCGTTCTACTTCACCGGCCCGGTGTCGTTCGCGGCGCTCGCCAGCATGTCGGCGCTCGACACCATGGGGAAGACGACAGCGTCGCTCGCGGTCAACGAATCCCCCACCTCCCATGCCTACGTCGACGATCTGATCATGCCGATCGCCGACGGGATGGGGATCGATGTCAGCGTGCAGTACCCCCCGGCATCGGGCGCGAATCTGAATGTCGTTGCCGCGACACAGCTTGCGGACAACCCCGACATGGCCGGTGTGATCGCTCTGCCGGAAGACGGATGCACGAGCCTGTTCCAGGCCTTGCGCCGGCAAGGCTACGAGGACACCATCCTCGCGGGGTCGTGTTCCCAGTTCATCGACGAGATGGGGACCGACGCCGCCGGTATCGTCACACAGCCGCGGTTGTGGGTGCCGTTGGCCAAGGAGTCGGCGCCCGCCGAGGTGCAGGAACAACTCGACATCTTCGCCGACGCGATGGACGCGGTCGGTTACGGGAACGAACTGTCGTCGCGGTCGATCTACACGTTCGCCGCGATCGTCAACATCGCCCAGATCCTGTCCGACCACGGCGGAGAGATCACCGCGGGCACGGTCACGGACGCGTTCAAGGCAGTGAAGGACTTCCCGTCGTTCGCAGGGCCCACGGTGACGTGCGACGGGCAGCAATGGCCCGGGGTCGCCACCACCTGCAACGCGCAGGCCATCTTCTTCGAGGTGCAGGAGGACGGGACTCTCCGCTCGGTGGACGAGAACGGATACATCGACCTCGATCCGTCACTGATGCCCGCGTCCTGACGATCACGACATGACGACCGAGACATGACGACCGAGACGCGCCGGAGTACACCATGAGCACCTACCTGCAGTTCATCGTCCTGGGGTTCGGCCTCGCAGCGGTGTACATCGGGCTGTCGGGCGGCCTGCTGCTCGTCTACCGGTCGACCGGCATCATCAACTTCGCCCAGGGCGCGACCGCGATGTGGGGCGCGTACGTCTTCGCGCAGTTGCGCCGCGACGGAACACTGGTTCTGCCGATCGGAAGCCTGGAGTTCGACGAGAAACCCTCCACCCCGGTGGCGCTGGCCATCGGGCTGCTCATGGCGCTACTGCTCGGCCTTCTCACGCACTACCTGGTGTTCCGGCCCGTCCGGCGCGCACCGGCACTCGCGCAGGTGGTCGTCTCGGTCGCACTGATGCTCACCATCCAGGCGCTGGTGGTGCTTCGGTTCGGCCCGAACAACATTCCGATCGAGGCGATCGTCCCGGACGGCTCCCTCGACGTCTTCGGCACCACCGTCTCGTCCGCCGAGTTGGTGATGGCGGGGATCATGGTGGCGCTCTCCGCACTGATCTGGGCATACTTCCGCTTCACGCGGGCCGGTGCGGCCACCCGAGCGGCCGCCGAGAACGAGCGGGGCGCGACGCTCATGGGATTCTCGGCGGACCGCCTCGCCGCACTCGCGATGGTGATGGCGTCGTTCGTCAGCACGATGGGTGTCGTCCTGGGCGCGAGCTTGACCGGGTTGAATCCTCTCAACTATTCGCTGCTCGTCGTGCCCGCTCTCGCGGTGCTCCTCGTCGCCCGGATGGAGTCCGTCGCGACGATCGTGATCGCCTCGCTCGCCCTCGGAGCATTCCAATCGGTGCTCAACCTGCTCACCGGTGAGAACTGGTGGCCGGTGTGGGCGCAATCCGGCGTCGACCAGGTTGTGCCGTTCCTCGTGATCATCGTGATCCTCTTCGCGTTCGGCGGTCGCATACCGTCCCGCGGTTCGCTCCAGACTGTCAAACTGCCCGATGTGCGGATTCCGCGCTTCCGGCCGATCCCCGCCGCCGTCGTGGTCGTCGCGACCGGGGTACTACTGGCGGCCACCTCCGGCACGTACCGTTTCGGATTGACCTATTCGATCATCCTGATGCTGCTCGCCCTGTCGTACGTGGTGATCACCGGTTACCTCGGCCAGATCTCGTTGGCGCAGGCGGCATTCGCCGGTGCGGCAGGATTCATGCTCTCGAAGGTGACCACCGGCTGGGGTCTGCCGTTCCCGGTAGCGCTGGTGTTCTGCTCGCTCGTCGCGGCGGGGCTGGGAATGCTCGTCGCGTTGCCCGCCTTCAGAATTCGCGGCGCGCAACTAGCGATCGTCACCATCGCGGCCGCCCTGGCCATCGAGCGGTTCGTCTTCAACAACTACAGCCTGACCCCTCCGTCAGGAAATCCCATCGCCAACCCCACGCTCTTCGGACTGAATCTCGGTGTGCGCGAGGGCAGCGAGATCGCACGGCTGTCCTTCTCACTCACGGTCCTGGTCGTCGCGGCCCTGGTCGTCTGGGGATTCATCCGCCTCGCGTCCGGCGACACGGGCCGGACGTTTCTGGCAGTACGCGCCAATGAGCGCGCCGCCGCCGCGAGCGGCATCAACGTGCGGCTGACCAAGCTCGTCGGGTTCGGTCTCTCCGCCTTCATCGCCGGTGTCGCCGGTTGCCTCATCGGGTACAGCGCAGGCCAGCTCTCGGCGGAGTCCTTCACGGTCTTCGTGGGATTGCAGGTGCTTGCGGTCGCCTACCTGGGCGGCATCACCTCGGTCGGCGGCGCGATGATCGCCGGCGTCATCGGGCCACTGGGGATCGTCTACGTGTTGCTGCACAACGTGTTCGATTTCGGTGACTACTACGCGCTGATCTCCGGACTGGCGCTGATCGCCACCGCGATAGTCAATCCCGTCGGGGTGGCGGGAGAAGCATCCAGGATCGCCGATCTGGTCCGCTCCCGCCGATCGCGACCACCTGCCCCACCGGGGACCGACTCCGCCCCGAACGCCGACGACAGAAAGGTTGCGGTGAGTGATGCCGGATGAGAAACCGGCGCGGCTGTCCGCGCGGAACGTGACCGTCGCCTACGGAGGCGTCGTCGCCAACGACGACGTGTCGCTGACGGTCGGCTCCGGGGAGATCGTCGGACTGATCGGGCCGAACGGTGCCGGCAAGACCACGTTCGTCGACGCAGTCACGGGCTTCACCGAGTACTCCGGCGAGATCACACTCGGCGACACACGGCTCGACGGACGTGCTCCGCATCTGCGCCGACGCGCCGGACTGTCCCGCACATGGCAATCCGGTGAGCTTTTCGGCAACCTCACCGTCGCGCAGAATGTCGTTGCCGCCCTGCGTCCCGGCGGACCGGCGACGCTGTGGCGCGATCTGTTCGGCCGACGGAAGACCGGCACGGACGAACTCGTGGCCTCGACGCTGCATGCGGTAGGCCTCGGCGATCTCGGGGAGACCACGGCGCGCGATCTCACCCTCGGACAACAGAAACTCGTCGGCGTCGCACGTGCACTCGTCGGGAACTGCCGCCTGCTGCTGCTCGACGAGCCCGCCGCGGGCCTCGACAGCCAGGAGAGCCTCGACTTCGCCGAGCGTATCCGTGCCGTGGCGCGCGGCGGTCCGGGAGTGCTGCTCATCGACCACGACATGTCGCTCATTCTCGGTGTGTGCGACCGCATCTACGTCATGGAGTTCGGGAAGGTGATCTTCTCGGGCACACCGGAAGAGGCGAGAAAGGATCCTGCTGTGATCGCTGCGTACCTCGGCACACCGATGGAGACCACTCATGGCTGACGTGGTGCTCACCGCCGAATCCATGACGTCCGGTTACAACGGCGTCGCCGCGGTCTCCGACGTGAACCTGACCGTCTCCGCCGGTGAGGTCGTCTCGATCCTCGGATCCAACGGCGCGGGCAAAACGACGACTCTGTTGACACTCGCGGGACTGCTTCCGGTGATGGGCGGTGCGGTCACCGCCCTCGGTGCCCCGGTCGACCACCGCAGGCCCTACCGGATGGCGCGGCGCGGTATCCGACTCGTTCCCGACGACCGCGGACTCTTCTCCACCATGACGGTGCGCGACCACTTCCGGCTGGCCCGCAGTACAGCCGACCGTGCCCGGGAAGAATTCGTTCTCGACAGGTTTCCGGCTCTGGCCCGATTGCAATCGCGCACAGTCGGTCTCCTGTCCGGCGGTGAACAGCAGATGCTCGCGATCGCGGTGGCGCTACTCGCGGAACCGCGGATCCTCATGGTCGACGAGATGAGCCTCGGGCTGGCACCGCTCGTCGTGGAACAGATGCTGCCCGCCATCCGGGACCTGGCTCGCGACGAGAACATCGCCGTCGTGCTGGTCGAGCAGCACGTCGAACTCGCTCTCGCCGTGTCGGACCGCGCGATCGTGCTCGGGCACGGCCGCGTCGTCCTCGAGGGCAGCGCGGCGGAACTGCTGGCCGACCGGGATCGTCTCGAGGCAGCGTACTTCGGCGCCGGGGACAGCGAGGCGAAGCAGGATCGAGCAGTCTGAGCCGGCTCAGTCCGAGGTGGTCCGGGTCGCCACGTCGCCCCGTTCTCAGCCTTCGGCGGCGAGCTGGCCACACGCCGCGGCAATTTCCTGGCCGCGGGTGTCACGCACCGTGCAGGAGACGCCCTGGGCCTGTACGCGCCGCACGAACTCGCGTTCGACGTGCTTGGGGCTTGCGTCCCACTCGCTACCCGGCGTCGGGTTGAGCGGAATCAGATTGACGTGCACCAGCGCGCCGAGTGCCTTGTGCAGCTTCTTGCCCAGCAGGTCGGCACGCCACGGCTGATCGTTCACATCGCGGATCAACGCGTACTCGATGGAAACCCGGCGCCCGGTCTTGTCGGCGTAGTAGCGCGCGGCGTCGAGCACCTCCTTCACCGACCAGCGGTTGTTCACGGGTACGAGGGTGTCGCGCAGTTCGTCGTCGGGGGTGTGCAGCGACACGGCGAGCGTCACGCTCAGCCCCTCGTCGGCGAGCTTGCGGATCGCGGGCGCCAAGCCGACCGTCGAGACAGTGACCGAACGCTGGGACAAACCGAGGCCGTCGGGTGCCGGCGAGGTGATACGACGGACCGCAGCGACGACCCGCTTGTAGTTCGCGAGCGGTTCGCCCATGCCCATGAACACGACGTTGGACAGTCGCCCCGGCCCGCCGGCTACGTCACCGTCGCGAAGCGCGGCCGCGGCCGCACGCACCTGGTCGACGATCTCCGCGGTCGTCAGGTTGCGGTCGAGACCGCCCTGGCCGGTCGCGCAGAAGGGGCACGCCATCCCGCATCCGGCCTGGCTCGAGATGCAGAGGGTCGCGCGGTCGGGGTAGCGCATCAGCACACTTTCGAGGAGTGTGCCGTCGTGGGCGCGCCACAGCGTCTTGCGGGTCTCGCCCTTGTCGCAGGCGATGTGCTTGACCGCGGTGAGCAGAGGGGGGAACAGGGCCGTGCCCACCGTGTCCCGCACCGTGGCGGGCAGGTCGGTCATCTTGGCCGGGTCCGCCTCGAGACGCCCGTAGTACTGGCGAGCGAGTTGGTCGGCGCGAAACGCCGGCAGACCCAGCTCCCGCACCGCCTCACGTCGCTGCTCGGAATCGAGGTCGGCGAGGTGTCGCGGCGGCATGCCGCGCTTGGGTGCGTCGAATACCAGGGGCAGAGAAGAAGCCATAATGATCCATTCTCCCATGAACCGGAGCGGCCCGGACTCGCCGTTGCTGTGATGCTCGCCTATCGGCAGGGGGACCATGGCTCTATGGCCACCAGCATCGCTCCGGAACTCGCCCGATCGTGGCTACTGGTGCCCGGCACCGCACCGGAAAAATTCGACGCCGCGGCCGCGTCGCCCGCCGACGCGATCGTTCTGGACCTCGAAGATGCGGTTCCGGCCGCGAGCAAGGCCGACGCCCGCGCCGCCGTGGCGCACTGGATCAGCGACGGCAGTTCTGCGTGGGTGCGCATCAACGACACCAGCACCCCGCACTGGGCCGACGACCTCGCAGCTCTGAGCGCGATCCCGCATCTCGCCGGAGTCATGCTCGCGAAGACCGAAAGCGGCCAGCAGGTCGATGCCACCGCCGACGCGATGCCCGACGGCACCCGGATCCTGGTGCTCATCGAATCGGCGACCGGTCTCGAGGCCGCGCCCGAGATCGCCCGGGCCGACGGCACGTTCCGCCTCGTCTTCGGCAGCGGTGACTTCCGGCGCGACACCGGTATGAGCGATTCGCCGCTGGCCCTGGCCTACCCGCGGTCGCGTCTGGTGATCACCAGTCGCGCCGCGCGCCTGCCCGGGCCCGTCGACGGTCCGTCGCTGAGCGCCGACCCGGCGGCGCTGCGGCAGGATGCCGAGCACACACGCTCGATGGGCATGACCGGAAAGCTCTGTATGACGCCGGAGCGGACGCCGTATGTCAACACGGCGTTGAGTCCCAGCGCCGAAGACGTCGCATGGGCACGCCGGGTGATCGACGAACTGGGCGAGGACGGCCACGGTGTGCACGACGGCAGCGACCTGCCCACACTGGCGAAAGCGAAGAAGATCACCGAACTCGCGAGGGCATTCCACGTCGGCGTGTCGCGCTGACGGGCACGACGCGGTCCGGCTCAGCGTATTTCGACGCCTGCCGGTTTGCGACGGACGTGGAGGCGATAGCGCACGGTCAGTGTCGTGCCGGGTGTTTCCCTGATCGCCCGGGATGCCACCTCCGGGCCGAATTCGATACCCAGCACGCGTTCGAGGGCCGCACGGTCCGGAAACGCCCATTCCGTGTCGACGCGTCGCAGGTCGAATCCCTGGGCGCGGAAGAACGCTTCGACGGCCGGAGGGTCGTAGTGCGGGAGGTCGGCGCGCATCCACTCTCCGTACGGATGGGCGGTCGCGTCGAGATCGACGACGGCGAGCGCTCCCCCGGGCCGCAGCACCCGCATGGCCTCGAGGATGCCGGCCCCGCATCCGGGGCCGAAGAAGTACGCGGTGCGGGCGTGAACGAGGTCGGTGGAGGCGTCCGGCAACGGCAGAGACGCGGCGGATCCTCGCAGAACCCGGACGGTCGAAAGATCCTCGACCCGGCGCCGTGCCGCCGCCACGAGCGGCGGGTGGGGTTCCACACCGGTCACCGTGCGCGCCGCACGGGCGAACATCGGCAGATGGTAGCCGCTGCCGCATCCCACGTCGACGACGTCACGGCCGGTCCAGTCGACCGACTCCCGCAGCGCCGCATAAACGGCGCCGCGGGTGTCCTGGGCCCGGTTCTCCTCTTCGTAGACCGCGGGCCAGTGCCAGATGTTGGGGCTCGCTATCACGCCCCGGTCGCGGCCGCTGTTGCCGACAGCCACTAGATGAACGCGGTGAGGATCAGCCAGGTGACGAATGCGGACGGCAGGATCGAATCCAGCCGATCCATGATGCCGCCGTGGCCCGGCAGGAGTGTGCCCATGTCCTTGATGCCGAGTTCCCGCTTGACCTGGGATTCGATCAGGTCACCGGCCGTGGCCGTGAAGACCAGGACCACGCCGAGGACGGCACCGACCCACCACGGGCCGTCGAGCAGGAAGGTGACGGTGAGGATTCCTACGGCCACACAGGCGACCAGCGAACCTCCGAATCCTTCCCAGGACTTCTTCGGGCTGATCGCCGGGGCCATCGTGTGCTTACCGAACAGCACGCCCGCCGCGTAACCACCGATATCGGACGCCACGCACACCAGCATCAGGCAGAAGACGCGGGCGGCACCCTGATCTTCGAGGACCATCAATGTCGCGAACGAGGCGAGCAACGGCAACCACGCCGCGGTGAACACCGCTACCGCGGTGTCCCGGAGATAGTTGTGCGGCTGCGCCGCCAAGCCGCGGTCGAACAGTCGCCACAACATGGTGACCACCACGGTGCCCGCGAAGGCACCGAGGACGCCGGTGGTGCCGTACGGCCATCCCAGCCAGATGATCGCCTGCCCACCGAGCAGGAGAGGCACGCGCGGCACCGACACGTCGGCTTCGCGGAGGCGCTTGGTGACCTCCCACGTTGCTATGGCGATCGCCGCCGCGACCACCCCAAGCCAGGCAGTCGGGGCGAACAGCAGAATTACGATGACAAGACCGCCGAGCCCGGACCCCACCGCGATCGCGGCAGGGAGGTCTCGACCGGCACGGGAGGCCGGCTTCGCGGGTGCGGTACCGGATGTCGAGTCCGAGACTGCGGGGGTGGTACCGGAGTCGCCTTCGGCACCGAGTGGAAGCTGCGGGGTTGAAGACCCGTCGGCTCTGCCCACCGTCAGACCTCCATCAACTCGGCTTCCTTGTGCTTGATCAGTTCGTCGATCTGCGCCACGTACTTGGCCGTGGTCTTGTCGAGTTCCTTCTCCGCGCGGTTGACTTCGTCCTCGCCGGCTTCGCCGTCCTTCTGGATGCGGCCGAGTTCTTCCATCGCCTTGCGCCGGACGTTGCGCACGGCAACCTTCGCGTCCTCGCCTTTCGACTTGGACTGCTTGACGAGTTCGCGGCGACGTTCCTCGGTGAGCTGCGGCACCGAGATACGGATGATGTGCCCGTCGTTGCTCGGGTTCACGCCGAGATCGGAGTTGCGGATCGCAGTTTCGATCGCGCCGAGCTGCGACTGCTCGTACGGCTTGACGATGACCATGCGTGCCTCGGGCACACTGATACTGGCAATCTGCGTGACGGGCGTCGGCGAGCCGTAGTAGTCCACCACGATGCGGTTGAACATGCCGGGATTCGCGCGTCCGGTGCGGATGCCCCCGAGCTCGTCCTTGGCCACCGTGACGGCCTTGTCCATCTTCTCCTCGGCTTCGAAGAGGGCTTCATCGATCACGGCAGTTCCTCCATGTTCCGTTGTCCGTTCATGACCGTACGAGCGTTCCGATCTTCTCACCGTTGACGGCCCGGGCGATATTGCCCTTGGTCAGCAGGTTGAAGACCATGATCGGCATGGAGTTGTCCATGCACAGGCTGAAAGCGGTCGCGTCCGCGACCTTGAGGTCCTTCTCGATGACCTCGCGGTGGGTGATCTCCTCGAACATCACCGCATCGGGAACCACCCGCGGGTCGGCCGAATAGACGCCGTCGACGGCTTTCGCCATCAGCACGACATCGGCCCCGATCTCGAGCGCGCGCTGCGCGGCGGTGGTGTCGGTCGAGAAGTACGGCATGCCCATGCCCGCACCGAAGATGACGACGCGGCCCTTCTCGAGGTGCCGGCGGGCGCGAAGCGGGAGATACGGCTCGGCGACCTGCCCCATCGTGATGGCGGTCTGCACGCGGGTGTCGATACCCTGCTTCTCCAGGAAATCCTGCAGCGCAAGGGAATTCATGACCGTGCCGAGCATGCCCATGTAGTCGGAGCGAGCGCGTTCGAGCCCGCGCTGTTGCAGTTCCGCGCCGCGGAAGAAGTTTCCGCCGCCGATCACCACGGCAACTTCCACACCGCTGCGCACGACCTCGGCGATCTGCTCTGCCACAGTGGTCACGACGTCGGGATCCAGCCCCACCTTGCCGGTGCCGCCGCCGAACATCTCGCCGCCGAGCTTGAGGAGCACCCGGCGGAAACCGGGCCGTTCGTGGGCGTGTTCGGACATGACTCTCCTCTGGTTGCGCATGAATCGGCCCTTTCATCCTGCCTCATCGACCCGGTGGAACCGAGACCGGGCGCGAGACGACACGTTGTGTCATGACCGTTCGCACGGCGGCGGACCGCCCGTGCGGCGGCCGTGCGCGTGCCGGTGGGCGTGCCCTGACACACCTCGACCCCGCCGGCAGAGAGCCGGCGGGGTCGAGAAGCAGACATTCTAGCTGGCGCCGACCTCGAACCGCACGAAGCGGACGACGGTGGCACCGGCCTCGTCGAGGATCGCCTTGACGGTCTTCTTCGAGTCCGTGACGGAGGCCTGCTCGGTGAGCACGACATCCTTGAAGTAGCCGTTGACGCGGCCTTCGACGATCTTCGGGAGCGCAGCCTCGGGCTTGCCCTCGGCCTTTGCGGTCTCCTCGGCGATACGACGCTCGTTGGCGACGATGTCCTCGGGGACCTCGTCACGGGTGACGTACTTGGCCTTGAGCGCAGCGATCTGCATCGCGGCGGCACGCGCGGCCTCGGCGGCAGCGTCGCCTTCACCGGTGTACTCGACGAGCACGCCCACCGACGGCGGCAGGTCCGACGCACGCTTGTGCAGGTAGACGGACGTCTGGCCGTCGAACGACGCGACGCGGCGAAGCTCGAGCTTCTCGCCGATCTTCGCGGACATCTCCTGAACCAGCGCGTCGACCGTCTTGCCGTCGATCTCGACGGCCTTGAGGGCGTCGACATCGGCGGGACGCGCCTGCGCGGCCGCAGTGACGATCGTGTCGGCGAGAGCCTTGAACTCGTCGTTCTTGGCGACGAAGTCGGTCTCGGAGTTCAGCTCGACGAGCACGCCGTCCTTGGACACGACCAGGCCTTCGGCGGTGGAGCGCTCGGCGCGCTTGCCCACGTCCTTGGCACCCTTGATGCGCAGCTGCTCGACGGCCTTGTCGAAGTCGCCGTCGTTGTCGGCGAGAGCGTTCTTGCAGTCCAGCATTCCGGAGCCGGTGAGCTCACGGAGACGCTTGACGTCGGCGGCGGTGTAGTTCGCCATGGAAGCGAGCCTCCTGTGTCTGTGATGGAAAGTCTCGGAGTGCGGGCGGCGCAGCGAATGTCCGGGCCGCTCGCGAACAGACGGCCCCGACCATGGATCTTGCGATCTACCGGTCGGGGCCGTCCATCGGGATCAGGCCTCGGGCGTTGCGTCCGCGGCAGGTGCCTCGGCAGCGGGAGCTTCCGCGGCGGGAGCCTCTGCAGCAGGGGCCTCGGCCTCGGCGGCCGGGGTGGCCTGCGAGAGCAGTTCCTGCTCCCACTCGGCGAGCGGCTCGGCGCCGGCCTCGGGCTTGGCGTCGGCGTCCGTGCTCTTGCCGGCGCGGGCCTGGAGGCCCTCGGCGACGGCGGAAGCGACAACCTTGGTCAGAAGCGCAGCCGAACGAATCGCGTCGTCGTTACCCGGGATCGGGTAGTCGACGAGGTCGGGATCGCAGTTCGTGTCCAGGATCGCGATGACCGGGATGTTGAGCTTGCGAGCCTCACCGACGGCGATGTGCTCCTTGTTGGTGTCGACGATCCACACGGCCGACGGAACCTTGGCCATATCGCGGATACCACCGAGGGTGCGATCCAGCTTGTTCATCTCACGCGTGAGCATGAGGATTTCCTTCTTGGTGCGACCCTCGAAGCCACCGGTCTGCTCCATGGCCTCCAGCTCCTTCAGGCGCTGCAGGCGCTTGTGGACGGTGGAGAAGTTGGTGAGCATGCCGCCGAGCCAGCGCTGGTTCACGTACGGCATTCCGACGCGAGTGGCCTCTTCGGCGATGGATTCCTGCGCCTGCTTCTTGGTGCCGACGAACAGGATCGTGCCACCGTGGGCGACGGTCTCCTTGACGAATTCGTACGCCTTGTCGATGTACGTCAGCGTCTGCTGCAAGTCGATGATGTAGATGCCGTTGCGGTCGGTGAAGATGAACCGCTTCATCTTCGGGTTCCAGCGTCGAGTCTGGTGACCGAAGTGGGCGCCGCTGTCGAGCAGCTGCCTCATGGTTACGACAGCCATGGCTGTTGTCTCTCTTTCGTGTCGGTTGATGCGGGCGATCTTGCGATCCCCGCCCTGGCGTCCACATGCCCGTCGAACCCTTGCGGGACCGATCGACGGCCATCGGGTGTACACCGTACGAACGGGTGACACCGTGCGCGGACGCGCGAAGTCGATCTGCGAACACAGACCGCCCGACAAGTGTACGTGCCCAGGTGCCGGATCGCTAAACCGGCACGTCGCCCCTGTGGAGCACTCCCGCTTTGTCCACAGACCCGGATCGGGTCTGTCGCTCGGGCGGCTGCGGACGGCACCCTTCCTGCATGAGTATCGCGGCCGTCCGCCGGATCGTGTCCCGCAGCGCCTGCCTCGCGGTGCTGGTGTTCACCGTGGGGACCGTCCCGGCCCTGGGCGGCCCCCTCCGGACCGACGGGCCGCCCGCCGGTCCGCTGTTCGGATGGCCGCTCGATCCCCGGCCCGCCGTCACTCGCGCCTTCGACCCGCCCGACCGGAATTGGCTGCCCGGTCACCGCGGCGTCGACCTGGCCGCGTCGCCCGGACAGCACGTCCGGTCTGCGGGTGACGGTGTGGTGGTGTTCGCAGGCACCGTCGCGGGGAAGCCTGTCGTGTCCGTCGACCATCCCGGTGGGCTGCGCACGACGTACGAACCCGTCGTCGCCGCGGTCGTGTCCGGGCGGCGCATCGGGCGCGGCGATCCGATCGGCACCGTCGAGAGCGGTCACGAGGGGTGCCCGGTCGCGGCGTGCCTGCATTGGGGACTGCGCCGGGACCGGGACGAGTATCTCGACTCCCTCCCCCTCGTGGAGCGACCGGTGATCCGTCTCCATCCGGTGTGACCGGCATCGAGGACGAGTAACCGGGGACCACGCTGCCGATTCGCCGATCACCGCCCGGGTGGATGCCGCAGACTCGGTCTATGCCTTCCGCGTCGACGGAGCCGTCCCCGATGCTGGCGACCCTCGGCGTGCTGCCGGCCGGGGACGGCTGGGCATTCGAGATGAAATGGGACGGTGTCAGGGCGATCGCGCGGGCCGGAGCCGACGACTGCCGATTCTCGAGCCGCAACGGCAACGACATCACCGTCTCCTATCCGGAACTGCCCGGCCCGGTGTCGATCGCCCTGGGCGGCCGCGAGGCGGTACTCGACGGCGAGATCGTCGCGCTCGATGCGAAGGGAAGACCGTCGTTCCACCGGCTCCAGCGCCGGATGCACGTGCAGCGGCCCACGCCTGCGTTGCGACGCGAGATCCCGGTGGTGCTGTACCTGTTCGATGTTCTCGCCGTCGACGGCCGGTCGACCACCGCGTTGCCGTATGCCGAGCGCCGGGCCGTGCTCGACGATCTGGTGCGGCCGAGTCCGCAGGTGCAGATCCCGCCGTACTGGACCGATGTCGACGGCGCGCAGATGCTCGACCTCGCCCGCCTGCACGGGCTCGAAGGCGTGGTGGCCAAACGCCTCGACTCGACGTATCTGCCCGGGGCCCGGGCGCCGAGCTGGATCAAATCACCGCTGCGGAACAACACCGAGGTCGTGGTCGTCGGCTGGCTCCCCGGGTCGGGGTCGGCCGCCGGAGGCATCGGTTCCCTGATTCTCGGCGCGCACGACGACGAAGGGCAGCTGGTGTACATCGGGAAGGTCGGCACGGGTTTCACCGCCGCAACCCGGCGGACGCTGCGCGCACAACTCGATTCGCTCGAGCGGACGACGAGCCCGCTGGCAGTCCCGGCACCGGCTCGCGACACCCGCGATGCGCACTGGGTCGAGCCTGTCCTCGTCGGCGACGTGGAGTTCCGCGAATACGCGGGCGGGAGCCTGCGCCATCCGAGCTGGAAAGGACTACGGACCGACAAATCACCGGCCGAGGTCGAGCTACCGGGCAAGCACTGAGGAGCGCGCCGCGACCCTCGGCCGGACCGGAGACACCCGCATCGTCAGCCGCGGCCGGCATGCCGGCCGGACAACGGAGGAAAGTCGTCCGCCACGATCGCGGCGAGTTCGACGAAGGCACGCCGGGTCGCAGGCCGTAACCGCTCGAGGTCGATCTCGGCTCCCTCCGCCAGATGCTCGTCGAACGGGACGACATGCAGTGCGCGGCACCGCGCGAGGAAATGCGCAGTCAGCGCATCCATGTCGATCGTCGACGTGCCCGGGCGCGGCGCGCTGATCACGACGACCGTGCGGTCGACCAGATCGTCGTACCCGTGTGCCTGCAACCAGTCGAGGGTCGCGGCAGCGCTCCGCGCACCGTCGAGCGCGGGCGAGCCCACCAGCACGAGGGCATTCGCGAGATCGAGTACTCCCCGCATCGCGGAGTGCATGATCCCGGTACCGCAATCGGTGAGGATGATGTTGTAGAAGACCTGGAGGATGTCGACGACAGCGCGATAGTCGTCCTCGCTGAACGCCTCCGACACCGCCGGGTCGCGTTCACTCGCCAGCACCTCGAGCCGGCTCGGCGCCTGGGAGGTATGCGCCCGGACATCGGAATAGCGCCGGATCGCGGGCCCTGCCGCGAGCAGGTCCCGGACCGTGGCGTCGGTCTGCTGCGGGATGCGCTGCGCGAGCGTGCCGAAATCAGGATTCGCGTCGACCGCCACCACACAGTCGCCACGTAACGAGGCGAACGTGGAACCGAGCCCGATCGTCGTGGTCGTCTTGCCCACCCCACCTTTGAGGGACAGCACCGCGATGCGGTAATCCCCCGAGATCGGCTGCCGGATTCGTTCCACCAGATGTTCGTGGCGAGCGCTCCCCGTGGAGTCGCCGGGCTCGAGGAGTCCCTTCGCGAACCGTTGCACACCGCGGCGCCACCCGGCCGGCGAAGAACGACGGGATCGTCGGACCAGCACGTCCGACGCGAGATCGACGGTGGACGGCTGGTGCTCGAACGCGTGCGGGAGCAACGCCGACGGATCGTGTTCAGCGGCCTGGTGCGGCGCCCAGTGTTCCTCGGCCTCGACCACCGGATCGGGGCAGTCCTCCCCGGACGCGTTCACCGGGGATGGTTCGGAAGCCGGGACGGACGGCTCGGTCTCTTCGGAGCGCGGCATGTCTTCGGATCGCGGCGCTCCGGGCTCCGGACTCGGTGTCTCTCCCGTGTCATCCGCCGCACCGGCCGGGGGCAGGAGTGGCGTTCCGAACGGGACCGACGCGACGGGGCGCTCGGCCGCCTGCACAGCGGTGGCAGCTGTCTCGGGCGTCTCACTCTTCGGTTCGGAGCCTGCCCCCTCCGGCCGGACCACCCGGCGGAAAGACTTCCGTGCCGGTGGTGGCTCACTTGCGGCAGGCGGCTGGTCCCGCAGCCACGCGGGCAGAGCATGGCCCGGTTCGTCGCGTCTCATCTGATCCCCCCGAATTCGATGGTGCGGCGCGCACGCTATCAATCCGGGCGGGACTGCGCACGTCCGCACCGGGCGAACCCCTGCGCGGAGGACAGTTCGCGCGGGCGACGAGGGCCGACGTTCCGGTCGTCAGGCCCGTGGATGTGCTTGCTCGTGCACGGCACGCAGCCGCGCGACGGACACGTGCGTATAGAGCTGGGTGGTTGCGAGGCTCGAATGCCCGAGCACTTCCTGGACCACTCTCAGATCCGCGCCGCCCTCGAGGAGATGGGTCGCGGCACTGTGCCGGAGTCCGTGCGGCGCGAGATCGGGGGCTCCGGGTATCGCCGACACCGCGTCGTGCACGACCGTGCGGACCTGACGCTGGTCGACGCGTCCGCCGCGCTTGCCGAGCAGCAGCGCATCGCCGGACGACGGCCGCACCAGATGCGGGCGGCCGTGACGGAGCCAGGCATCGAGCGCGTCGGCCGCCGGAACGCCGTAGGGCACCACCCGCTCCTTGTCACCCTTGCCGAGCACACGCAGCACGCGCCGCTCGCTGTCGACGTCGCCGAGGTCCATCCCGCACAGTTCGCCGACACGGATGCCCGTCGCGTACAGGACCTCGAGGATGACCCGGTCGCGGAGTGCCGACGGGTCGAGTTCCTGCGCACCCGATTTCGCAGCCTCCATGACCTCGATGGCCTGCTCGTCGTGCAGCACGGTGGGCAGTGTCCGATGTGCCCGCGCCGACGCGAGTCGCACTGCCGGATCCTGGTCGAGCCGCCCGGTCCGAACCAGCCAGGCCGTGAACGCCCGCGCCGTCGACGTGCGTCTCGCGATCGTGGTCCGTGCCGCGCCGGCCTCGACCTGCCCTGCGAGCCACGATCGCAGCGTCGCGAGGTCGAGGTCCGCGATGCGAGCGTCCGGGTTCGTTGCAGCCAGGTGGGCGAGCAGGGACCGGACATCGGTGGAGTAGGCGCGCACGGTGTGGGCGGAGCGGTTGTTCTCGAGGGCGAGGTGGTCGGCGAAATCGTCGAGGTGCACGGCGAGCGGGGGCGGCAGTTCTCTCGGACCGTCGGTTCGCATGGGTCTACCGTGCGCGGAGTCACCGCACGACGCAACGAGCCACGCCGTTACAGTTCGTTAGTGAGTAAAACAATCCCGTTGTCGATGCTCTGCGCGCTCGCGCTGCTGTCGGCGATCGCACCACTTTCCACCGATATGTACCTTCCCGGGCTCCCCGTCATGTCCGAAAGCCTCGGCACGACGACGGTCGGTGTCCAGCTCACCCTGACGACGTTCATGGCCGGTCTCGGCCTGGGACAGCTGATGATCGGGCCGCTCTCCGACGGCTGGGGGCGACGCCGACTGCTCATCATCGGCACGCTCGTCCTGGTGACGAGCAGCGCCCTCTGCGCGCTGGCGCCGACGGTGGAGGTGCTGATCGCCGCGCGTCTTGTCCAAGGATTCAGCGGCGGAATCGGAATCGTCCTGGCGCGTGCGGTCATCGCCGACCGCGCGCGGGGCGATCAGGCCGCCAAGCTTTTCAGCATCATGATGATCATCGGCGGTATCGCGCCGGTAGCCGCGCCCCTGCTCGGCGGCGCGCTTCTCGGCCCCATCGGGTGGCGTGGCATCTTCTGGGTTCTCACGGCGCTGGCCGTCGCGATGACCGTCGCGGTGCTGCTCTTCGTCCCGGAAACCCTGCCGCCGGAGAAGCGGCACGGCGGCGGCTTCTCCGCCATGGCAGGCAACTTCGGGTACGTGCTGTCGCAGCGGCGGTTCGTCGGCTACGCCGCGACCTTCGCTCTCAGTTTCGGGGCGATGTTCTCCTACATCTCGGCGTCCCCGTTCGTGACGCAGGAGATCCTCGGACTCAGCCCGGGACAGTTCTCTCTCGTCTTCGCCGTGAATTCCGTCGGTCTCGTCGGCGGTAACATCGTCAACAGCCGGCTGATCGGACGTTTCCCGACGCGGTCGCTGCTGCGCGCCGGCGTCACCACCCTTTTCTGCGGTGGAGCACTCCTGCTGCTGTCGATCCTGGTCGTCGGGTACACACCGTGGCTGATCCTCCCGCTGATGTTCGTGTGCGTCAGCAGCCTCAGCTTCATCCTCGGTAACGCCACCGCGCTCGCCCAGTCGCAGGTCCCCAAGGCGGCCGGCACCGGTTCGGCGGTGATCGGCGCGTCCCAGTTCGGGCTCGCGGCACTCGTCTCGCCCCTCGTGGGACTCGGCGGTGAGAGCACCGCGGTACCCATGGCGATCTCGATCCTCGTGTGCGGGACCCTCGCGTTGACCGCGTTCACCGTGCTCACCAGGGAAGCCCGCGTCGACGCCGCCCGCGAGCCTGCGCACTGACGCAACGCGCCCCGTCGGCACGACGAGTGCGGCCCGGCTCCCCTCACCGGGGACCCGGGCCGCACTCGTTGTGAATGCCGTTACGACGCTTCGATGGTCGCCAATTCCTGCTTCCAGGTCCGGAAGCCTTCTTCGGTACGACCACGACGCCAGTACCCGGAGATAGAGGCGCGGGCAGGACTCACGCCCCGGTCCTTTCGCAGGTACGGACGAAGATGCTTCATCACCGTCTCCGCTTCACCGTGCACGAAGACGTGGACGTCCCCGGCCGGCCACGGAAGCGACTTCACCGCGGCGACGAGCGGCGCGTTACCGTCGATCAGGTCCTGCGGTGCGTCACCGGCGGCCACCCCACGATGCACCCAGTGCACCTCGACACCCGCCGGAGCGGGCAAGGGCAATTCGTCCGATACGCCCGCCACCTCGACGAATACCGCCCCCCGAGCGTCGCCGGGCAGCGACTCGAGCGCAGCAGCGATCGCCGGGAGCGCCGTCTCGTCGCCCGCGAGCAGGTGGAAATCCGCGGCCGGATCGGGCCGGTATCCACCGCCCGGTCCGCGCACTACGACGTCGGTCCCGGGCTGCACACTGCGCGCCCACGGTCCGGCGACACCCTGGTCACCGTGCACGACGAAGTCGATCCAGATCTCGCGGGCAGCCTCGTCGACCCGGCGCACCGTGTAGGTGCGTACCGCGGTGTCCTCTCCCGTGGGAAGTTCGATCTTGACGTAGCTGTCGGTGTCGGCTCGCGCGGCGAAGTCGCCGAAGCCGTCTCCGCCGAGGACGACCCGGACGAAGTGTTCGGCGATCGTCTCCGTGCGCAACACGGTCAGGGTCGTCGATGACGGAGATTTCCGGGCCACTGCGCCTCCTGGTAAGGGTTACCTATATCGGCGCAACCGTACTCCGAGGCGGGGTCCAGCGGGGACGTCACCCCTCGGGACGCTCTAGGCTCGATACCCATGAGCACCACCGCGACCGAGATCGCCACCTGGATGACCGACATCATCACCACGGAACACAAGGTCACCCAGACCGACATGGTCGACGCGATCGAGGCCAAGTTCGGACCCGAGTGGACCTACGTCAACGACAACGGTCACGCGTCGATCGACCGGGCCGTTCTCCGGGAGTTCCGCAAGGCCCACCGCGGTGGCGTGAAGTGGGACCGGGAGGATCGCGCCTGGTACGTGGACGACACCGCCGCCGCCGAAGGCACCGACTCGGAGACCACCGAGAACTGACACGACACCCCGGCGACGCCGACCCGCCGGGACGATTCCGCGATACTCCGATTCCCGGACCGGCCGAAACGTCCGAACGACCACGCAGGACAGACTCCGGTGGCCATACTTCCGAGTGTGGATTGTTCTCGATCGCCTGCTTTCGATCCCTTCACGGCCGCGCCGGCACGGCGCGGCCTGCGCCCGTAGCCGACATCCCCCGGTACTGGAGAGCGCATGGCGGATTCACGCGACAAATCGGACGAAGCTCCCGTAGTCGCGCGCGAACTCGCAATCGTCTGCCTGGTCGCTGCTGTTGCCGGCGCGCTGATCGGCTTCGTCGGAGGAGCGTTCCGATGGTGTCTGCTGAGGGCTGACGCAGCACGGATCGATCTTCTGGGCTGGGCGCACGAGTTGCCCGGACCGGGATGGTTGATCCCGATGGGGGTCACGGCCGTCTGTGCCGCGATCGCGGCGTTGATAGTGCGCTGGGTGCCGTTCGCATCCGGTAGCGGTATTCAGCATGTCGAGGCCGTCTCCCGCGGCGAGGTCGACCCACCGCAATTCCGGATATTGCCTGCGACGTTGGTGGGCGGCGTCCTCAGCATCGGGTCGGGTCTCGTGCTCGGACGTGAAGGCCCCATCGTGCACATGGGCGCAGTCGCAGGGGCCGAGACAGCTCGCCGCGCGGGGATGAACGCCGATCACCAGCGACTCCTGCAGACGTCGGTATCCGGCGCGGGACTGGCGGTCGCGTTCAATGCGCCCATCGGTGGCGCGCTGTTCGTCTTCGAGGAAGTCATGCACTCGTTCCGGCTCCGGACTGTGGTGCCGGTTCTGGTGTCTGTCGCCGTCGGGGTCGCGTGCTCCCGTCTTGTCGTCGGAGATTCGTCTGACTTCTCGGTCGGCCCGGTCGATCCCCCCTCGATCACCCTTCTCCCGGTGTTCGTCGTGTTCGGTCTCCTCACCGGAGTTCTCGGCGCTGCCTACAACCGTGCGGTGATGGGTTCACTGTCCGTTGTGGACGCTCTCCGCTCGGTCCCCTCGGTGGTGAAGGCCACTGCGATCGGAGGTGCCATCGGCTTGCTCTCCGCAGCCTCACCTCCTGCTACCGGCGGCGGCGACTCCCTGGTGCAGCACGTGCTGTCGGGCGGCGCGCTCGCGATCCCGCTCGTCGCGTTGTACGTCGCATTGCGCTTCGCCACGGGGCCCGTCTCGTATGCCGCGGGCACTCCGGGAGGTCTGTTCGCTCCGCTACTCGCACTCGGTGCGCTGTGGGGCGTGCTCTACGCGGGGATCTGCCACGCAATAGTTCCCGGAATCGATTCCTCTGTTGCGGTGCCGATGGCAATCGTGGGAATGGCCTCGATGTTCAGTGCGACGGTGCGCGCACCCGTCACCGGCGCGGTCCTCGTCATGGAGATGACCGCGACGACCAGCGTCACCGTCCCGATGCTCGCAGCCGTCGCCGGGGCATTCGCCGTAGCACAGTTGATGGGATCCTCGCCGATCTACGACAGCCTGAGAGAACGCATGCTCGCGCAACTGCACCACCCCCCACGTAGAGACTGACATCCGGCCCTGGTGAGGTTCACGCACGCCGCCAGCCACCGTCCACCAGAACCACGAGCCCGTCCAGCTCGAGCAGAGTCAACGCCGCACGAACCTGCTCGACCGGCACACCCGCCGACTCCGCCAGGACCGACGGAGTGCAACTGCCCGTGGCCGGAAAAGCCTCGTACACAAGAGAACTCTCCGTCGACAAGCCATCGAGATCTCGGTGGAACAACGCGTCACGTCCGTCGTCGCGGGCGAGCAGCGGTCCGCATTCCTCCACGATCTCGCGCGCACTGCCCACCAGACGCGCCTCACCCTCGCGGATCATCCGGTGACAACCCTGCGACGATGCGGAGGTCACCGGACCCGGCACCGCCATCACGGGTTTGCCGAGCCGTCGAGCCCACGTCGCCGTATTGCGAGCGCCGCTGCGCCATCCCGCCTCCACCACGACCGTGCCCGCCGACAACGCCGCAATCAGGCGATTGCGCGCCAGGAATCGGTACCGGGCAGGCGTAGTGCCCGTGGGGTACTCGCTCACAACCAGGCCCGTTTCCGAGACCGATCGCAGCAGCGCGGAATGCGCGGCGGGATAAGCCCGGTCGACGCCGCACGCAAGGACGGCCAGCGTCGGCCCCCCGACCCCCAGCGCCGCCCGATGCGCTGCAGCATCGACCCCGAACGCCGCACCGGACACCACGGTCCACCCGTCGACAGCGAGATCCCCGGCGACCTGCGCGGTCACGTGTTCGCCGTATCCACTCGCCGCGCGGGTGCCCACGATGCCCACGGACCGGTCGGTCAGTTCGTCGATTCTTCGCTCCCCCCACACCCACAGCGCGAGAGGCGGCGCGTCGGCATCGGCGGTGGTGGTCAGCGAGTCGAATCCGAGCAGGTGCCAGGCCGGCCACTCCTCGTCGTCCGGCGTGACCAGGCGCCCTCCCGATCGTGCGAGCCTGCCGAGATCCTCCGCCGCCGTGTCGAGGTGCGCCCGCGCGGCAAGCCGGGACGACAACCGTCCGCCGGCGCCGCCCTGACGAACCGCCTCGGCCACCTCGACCACGCCGTGTTCCCCGATCGCCGCGGACAACGACCGGGACGCGCCCTGCGCCACCGTGGACAGATACGCCCAGGCGAGGCGTCTCTCGTCGGCCGCGCTCACACCAGTCCCCTGTCGCGGAACTGCAGTGCTGTCGCGACATGCACCTCCGACGGCGAGGCCGCGCCCGCGAGATCGGCCAGCGACCACGCGACGCGCAACGCCCGGTCGGCGCCTCTCGCGGTGATCGCACCCTTCCGCAGCGCTCGTTCGACGGGCCGCACCGCCGCGGGAGCGAGCCGGAACTTCTGCCGCAGAGCGGGTCCGGGAACTTCGGCATTGGTGGACCACCCGTACTCGGCCCAGCGCTCCCGCGCAGCGCCGCGTGCGTTCGCGACCCGAGCGCGCACCTCGTCGGTACTCTCACCGGTCTCGTCCATCAGGGCACTGGTCGCGACGGACTCCATCCGGATGCGTAGGTCCACCCGATCGAGCAACGGACCCGAAAGCCTCCCCAGATACCGGCGGCGCGCCGTGGGAGCACAGACGCAGTCGGCGTCGCGTGCCGGTGCGCACGGGCACGGGTTCGCCGCCAGGATCAGCTGGAACCGCGCCGGGTACCGTGCCACGCCGTCACGCCGCGCGATCCGGACTTCGCCGTCCTCGAGGGGTGTCCGCAGCGCTTCGAGTGTTTTCGTGCCCATCTCGGCAACTTCGTCGAGGAAGAGGATTCCGCGGTGCGCTCGGCTTACCGCGCCCGGCTTCGCCATCCCTGTCCCACCACCGATCAGCGAGCTCACCGAGGCGGTGTGGTGAGGGGCGATGAAGGGGGGTTCCGTCACCAGAGGACGGTCGGCGGTGAGCGTACCGGCCACCGAGTGAATCGCGGTCACTTCGAGGGCGTGCTTCTCGGTGAGCACGGGAAGAATTCCCGGGAGACGCTGTGCGAGCATCGTTTTGCCGATCCCCGGCGGACCGGTGAGCATGAGGTGATGCGCCCCCGCAGCGGCCACTTCGAGGGCGCGGCGCGCCTCGTACTGCCCGACGACTTCGCTCAGGTCCCCGCGGACCGCACGCGGAGGGGCGCGACGCTCGCCGGGACGCTCGAGAGCACCGTCACCCCGCAACCAGCGCACGAGGTCCGCGAGGGTATCGGCGCCGTAGATCTCGATCCCCTCCACCAGCGCGGCTTCGATCATCGTCGCGGTGGGCACCACAACCCTCCGCCACCCGTGATTCATCGCGGTCACGACCGCCGGCAGCACTCCCCGGATCGGCCGCAGCCTGCCGTCCAGTGCGAGTTCACCCAGCAGGATCGTCTTCTCGAGGAGATCGAGGGGGACGATGTCGGCGGCGTTGAGCACCGCGCACGCAAGACCCACGTCGTAGACGCTGCCCACTTTGGGCAGCGTCGCCGGCGACAACGCCAGCACGACTTTCGAATCCGGCCATGCAGCACCCGAATTGGACACCGCGGCGCGCACCCGATCGCGCGACTCCTGCAGCGCGGTGTCGGGCAGACCCACCATGGTCACGCCGGGTAGCCCCCGGCCGATATCCGCTTCGATCTCGACGACCTGCCCGTCGACACCCGAGACCGCCACCGACCAGGCTCTGCCCAGCGCCATCACAGCACCTGCCGCAGGTGGGTGATGACGGGCGCGTAGCCGCGCTGGAGCAGCACTGTCACGACATCCACCCGGATGTGCGTCCACCGCCTGCTCTGCGCGGCGAGCCACATGCCCGCGAGACGCCGGATCCGTTCGGTCTTACCTCGGGTGACGGCTTCGGCGGGCGTGCCGTACCCGAGACCCGACCGGGTCTTGACCTCCACGAATACGAGGACCGCGCCGTCCTGCGCGATCAGATCGAGTTCCCCGTACCGCGTGCGCCAATTGCGTTCGAGCACCACCATTCCGGCGGACTCGAGGAATTCTGCGGCGAGGTCTTCCCCGCGTATCCCCAGATCCCGATTACGTCCCATGCCCGGCTCCTCCCCCTGCGTGCACCTACTGTGCAGCGGGGAGGGCGCGAGGCAACGGAAACAAGGGCCCCGAGGCGTGATCTGTGGATGAGGGCGGGCGTTGTGGACAACGCCCTCGGGTCGGCTATCCCAGCTTGTCGGGCAACCTCAACTCGGGCTTGTCGAGTTCTTCGATGTTGACGTCCTTGAAGGTGATCACCCGGACGTGCTTGACGAACCGCGCGGGGCGGTACATGTCCCAAACCCAGGCGTCGGACATGCGTACCTCGAAGTACACCTCTCCGCTCGCGTTGTGCGGGAGCAACTCGACCGCGTTGGCGAGATAGAACCGTCGTTCGGTCTCCACGACGTACGCGAACTGACCGACGATGTCCCGGTACTCCCGGTACAGCGAGAGCTCCATCTCGGTTTCGTACTTTTCGAGATCCTCGGCACTCATCGCTTTCGGTGTCCTCCCAGTCCGGTGTGTCCTGTCATCATCCCGCATCTGCCTCGTCGATGAACAATCGCCGCCGGAACGGGGTGTCGCCGGACACCGCCGCGACGTTTGCCCACGACCGTCGATGCTCGTGGCACGGGCCGCGTTCTCGCAGCGCCGCGATGTGGGCGGGTGTGTTGTAGCCCTTGTGTACCGCGAAACCGTACCCCGGTATCTCGCGATCGAGGTCCACCATGATCCGATCTCGCGTGACCTTGGCGAGAATACTGGCGGCCGCGATACAGGCGGCCGCGCCGTCTCCGCCGATGACCGGAAGCGACGGAACCGGCAGACCGGGCACCCGGAATCCGTCGGTGAGCACATAGCCGGGTGCGAGGGACAGGCCTGCGACGGCGCGTCGCATGCCTTCGATGTTGGCCACGTGGATACCGATCGCGTCGATCTCCGCGGCCGGTACCTCGATCACATTCCACGCGAGTGCCCTGCGCGTGATGACCGCGTACAACTCTTCGCGAGTCTTCTCGGTGAGCTTCTTCGAGTCGTCGAGCCGATCGAGCGACGGGTGCGGCTTCGGGCCGAGGATGCAGGCCGCGATGACCAGCGGGCCGGCGCACGGACCTCGCCCGGCCTCGTCGACTCCGGCCACGGGACCGAGTCCGCACCGGACGAGGGCGGATTCCATCGTCCGCAGGCCCGCGGACCTGCGGATCACCGGACGAGGGGGCCAATTGTCCAGAACGGTCACGAGGGGATTATCTCCGGAGAATCGATCAGACCCCACCGTCCGGGGGGCAGCACGATGAACTGGGCCTTGCCGATCACGTTGTCCAGGGGAACGGCACCCTGGTATTCGTCGCCGACGTGATACCGCGAGTCCGCGGAGTTGCTGCGGTTGTCGCCCATGACCCATACCGCGTCCTCGGGGACGGTGATCGGGCCGAAGCACCGGCCGGACGGTACGTCGGTGTCGCAGTCGACCACACCGGGCGTGAACGGGTAGTCCATCTGCACATAGGGCTCGTCGAGCGGTTTGCCGTCGACGAGGACGCGGCCCTGGTCGTCACAGCACTCGATCGTCTGACCCCCGACCGCGATGACGCGCTTGACGAGGTCGTTCTCGTCGGGCGGCACGACACCGATCAGCGAGCCGACCTCCTGGAGGCCGCGCAGAACGACATTGTCGGAGCGAGTCGAGGTGTATCCCGCCGACCACGAGTCGGGTCCCTTGAACACGATGACGTCGCCGGGCCGGGGATCGGTGAAGCGGTAGCTGATCTTCTCGACGACGATCCGGTCTCCGGTACACCCCGGGCATCCGTGGAGCGTGGGCTCCATCGACTCGGACGGGATGAGGTAGACGCGGGCGACGAATGTCTGGAGCAGGAAACTCAGTGCCAGCGCCACCACGATGAGAATCGGGAGTTCGCGCCAGAAGGACTTCTCCTTCTTCGTGTCCGTGTTGTCGTCCTTGCGGGAGAATCCACCGCCCGGATCGGCGTCGTCGCGCCGGTGGTGTGCACCGGAGGTTCGGTGGTTGCGGGCGACGGCGTCGTCGCTGTAACGGTGCGCACCCGGACCGGCCGGATCGTGCGGGGAATCTGCCACGACGACAGCCTAGCGTCTGCCACCACGCTCTCCGAACGGCAACAACCCGGCACGGACGAATGTCCGTACCGGGTTGTCGAACTCGTGGTTCAGCGCGTGGAGATCAGCGCTTTTCCTTGATCTTCGCAGCCTTGCCGCGCAGGTCGCGCAGGTAGTACAGCTTGGCGCGACGCACGTCACCGCGGGTGAGGACGTCGATCTTCGCAATGTTGGGGCTGTGGACCGGGAAGGTGCGCTCGACACCGACGCCGAACGACACCTTGCGCACGGTGAAGGTCTCGCGGACGCCGCCGCCCTGACGCCGGATCACGACGCCCTTGAAGACCTGCACGCGCTCCTTGGAGCCCTCGATAACCTTGACGTGCACGTCGAGCGTGTCGCCGGGACGGAAGTCCGGGATGTCGTCGCGCAGCGACTTTGCGTCCAGAAAGTCCAGGGTGTTCATCGGTTACATCCTCTTTTTCGCTCGAGCAGAGGAACCTGGCGGCGACCACCGTGAGGCGGGCTCGACCGGTTCATACCCAGGTCAGGTAGGCGTGCCCTAACGGGGCAACCCGTCAATTGTGCCAGACGACGCCGCTGGAGGCGAAATCGACGGCGGTGGCAGCGCGGGATGCACCTCCCGGTCGAGGACCTCCTCGGCCACGACCTTCGAATTCTCCACGCTCCCGCGCACCGTCTCGAGTGTCGGAGCCCCCGCCACGAGGTTCTGCACGACGACCTTCGCCCGGACGACGGGGCGACGTACTTTCCGCTCCCGGGCGAGCGACCGAGCCATCTTGCGCGAGTCGGGTGCGTACCGCGCCCGTGCCCACGGTGCCGCCGGACGCGACAACCGGAGCGCACCGACCCACAGCAGCGGAGCGAAGAACAAGCCCACCAGCCCCGTCCAGATCTTCCCCTTGGACAGGACGACCATCGCCAGCAGCAGGTCGATCACCGCACCCACCACCAGCAGGCCGCGGCTGACCAGGTCGCCGGTGTCCTCGAAATTGCCGGCGTCCCCGAGGTCCAGCGGCCGGAGCCCGACGAGCAACATGCCCGTCACGGCGACCGCGACGAACACCGCGTCGACCGAGACGCGGCCTTCTTCGTCCCAATAGACGTCGTTGAGGTAGAAGATCAGCGCGAACTCGTCCAGGGTCAACGCGGCGCCGATCCCGAACAGCGTCGCGAACACGACCCCGGCCGCCAGGCTGCCGTCCTCGTAGAAGCCGATCAGGCCACCACCGGCGATCACCATGGTCACCACGCCGAACACCACATGGTGCACATGGTGTCCGCCGGGACTGATGTTGCCGGGCCACCACCGCACGTTCGCGCGGATCATGCGCACGCTCATCCGGATGAACAAGAAGGCCACCACGAAACCGATGAGGAAGCACAGCAGCGGAAATCGCCCCTGCTCGACGATTTCTCTGCGGAACCAGTCGATCATTCCGGTCATCGCACGACCGGCAGCCACTCCATACAACTCAGCATCGCAGGTGCGGGGCCACGCCGCGGAACAACGCGACCCCGCACCGGGATACGAACTACTTCCCGAATCCGGCTCGTCGCAGCGCCTCGGCCATGGACCCGGCGGCCGGAGCTTCGGTGCGCCGGCCCGACTGCCCGTCGCGGTTCCGGCCGCCCTGTCCGTTGCCCCGCGTCTGGCTGTCGCCCCGGCCCTGAGTGCTGCCCCGGCTCTGGCCGCCGGCCGGTCCCCCGCGGCGTGCACCGCCCCGGGACGGACGCCCGTCGGACGCATCGGGCGTGGTCGAGGGCAGCTCGTCGTCGAGGCGGAGGGTCAGCGCGATGCGCTGTCTCGGCACGTCGACCTCGAGGACCTTCACCTTGACCACTTCACCGGACTTGACGACGTCGTGCGGATCCTTGACGAAGCTGCGCGACATCGCCGACACATGCACCAGACCGTCCTGGTGCACTCCGACGTCGACGAACGCACCGAATGCGGCGACGTTGGTGACGACACCTTCGAGCACCATCCCGGGCTTCAGGTCGCCCACCTTCTCGACGCCCACCGCGAAGGTAGCGGTCTTGAACTCCGGGCGGGGGTCGCGTCCGGGCTTTTCGAGTTCCCCGATGATGTCGGTGACCGTCGGCAGCCCGAACTTGTCGTCGACGAAGTCGTCGGGACGCACCGTACGGAGCGTTGCGGTGTTGCCCAGCAGTTCGCGCACGGCCGTCCCGCTGCGTTCGGCGATCCGTCGCACCACGGGGTAGGCCTCGGGGTGCACGGCGGACGCGTCGAGCGGATCCTCACCGTTGGGGATGCGGAGGAATCCGGCGCACTGCTCGAACGCCTTGGGACCGAGCCGCGCGACGTCCTTGAGCGCCCGGCGGCTGGGGAAGGGACCGTTCTGGTCGCGGTGCGCCACGATGCTCTCGGCGAGCGACGACGTGACACCCGAGACGCGCGAGAGCAGCGGCACCGACGCAGTGTTGACATCGACCCCCACCGCGTTCACCGCATCTTCGACGACCGCTCCGAGCGACCGGGCGAGCATCGTCTCCGAGACGTCGTGCTGGTACTGCCCCACGCCGATGGACTTGGGATCGATCTTGACCAGTTCGGCGAGCGGATCCTGCAGGCGCCGGGCGATCGATACCGCGCCGCGGATCGACACGTCGAGGTCGGGCAGTTCCTGTGAGGCGTACGCCGAGGCCGAGTACACCGAGGCCCCGGCCTCGGACACCACGATCTTCGTGAGACCGGGCGTGCCGAGCTTCGCGATCAGTTCGGTGGCGAGCGCGTCGGTCTCCCGCGACGCCGTGCCGTTACCGATGGCGATCAGTTCGACGCCGTGCCTCGCGACGAGTTGGGCGAGGGTCGCCAGCGACTGGTCCCGCTTGTTGTGGGGCTGGTGCGGGTAGATCGTGGCATGGTCGACGACCTTGCCGGTGGCGTCGACCACTGCGACCTTGGTGCCGGTGCGGAAGCCGGGGTCCAGGCCCATGGTGGGACGGGACCCGGCGGGTGCGGCGAGCAGAAGATCCTTGAGGTTTGCCGCGAAGACGTCGACGGCATCCTTCTCCGCGGACTGCTTGAGCCGCATCCGGAGGTCGACACCGAGCGAGACCTGCAGGCGGGTCCGCCACGCCCAGCGCACGGTGTCGAGCAACCAGCGGTCGGCGGCCCGGCCGCGGTCGGCGATACCGAAACGTGCGGCGATGCGGCCCTCGAAGTACGACGGCTCCCCCGGCTCGGGCTCGTCGGCATCGGGAACGAGCGTCAGGGAGAGCACCTCTTCCTTTTCGCCACGCAGCATCGCGAGGATGCGATGGGACGGAAGCTGGGTGAACGGCTCGGAGAATTCGAAGTAGTCCGCGAACTTCGCGCCGTCGGTCTCCTTGCCCGGGCGGACGGCCGCTTTCATGCAACCGCGGCTCCACATCGCCTCGCGAAGTTCACCGACGAGGTCGGGGTCCTCCGCGAAACGCTCGACGAGGATGGCACGTGCACCGTCGAGTTGCTCTGCGGAGAACCCGGCGGGATCGGTGCTCGGGTCCGAGTAGAGGGCGTCGGCGACGGGTTCGTGGCCGGCTTCCCGCGCGATCTGCGCTTTCGTGCGCCGCTTGGGCTTGTAGGGCAGGTAGATGTCCTCGAGCCTGGCCTTGGTGTCCGCGAGGCGGATCTGGGCGCGCAGGTCGTCGTCGAGTTTGCCTTGGGCCTCGATCGATTCGAGGATCGCAGTGCGGCGCTCGTCGAGTTCACGCAGGTACCGCAGTCGCTCTTCGAGGGTGCGGAGCTGGGCATCGTCGAGTCCGCCGGTCGCTTCCTTGCGGTAGCGCGCGACGAACGGAACGGTCGCGCCGCCGTCGAGCAATCCCACCGCCGCAGCCACCTGGTGTTCGCGGACGTCGAGTTCGTCGGCGATTCGCCGGATCACGGTGTCGGGTTCGGTTGTCACGACGATCGACCCTACATTTATCCTTGCGAAGCTCCCCGGGCGCCACATCGGGTTCCGGACGGAGCGTCGACGACGGACGCGTGGACGCATGGTGCTGCGCGCCGCACAATGGCATACAGGAGCAAACGATGAATCGGGGTCGCCGGACCGGTGCTCGGTCGTACGCAACGGTGCTGCTCGCAGCAGCAACGGTAGTGGCGTGTGGATCGCAGTCCGACGGGTCGAAAGAGATCGTGCCGGCGCTTGCCGCGCTGAACCCGGGTGTCACGGATACCGACGGTGACGGGTTCGCGGACCTCGCCTTGCAGATGGGCTCGTCCTCACTCGACGTGGAGTCGGTCGCCGACCGCATCGAAGCGGCAGCGACCCTCGCGGAACGCCGGGGTGCCCGGATGACCATCGCCGTGCTGGATCGCAGCACCGGCGCACGCACGGTGGGCGGCGTGGACGAGCCCGTGGAAACCGCATCGGTGGTGAAACTGTTTCTCGCCGACGACCTGCTGTTCCGCGAGTCGACCGGCGAAGTGACACTCACCGAGGACGACTACGACCTCATCGAGAACATGCTCCGGTCGTCCGACGACACGGCCGCGAATCTGCTGTGGGCGCAGCACGGTGGTTCGGAGATGGTCTTGCGGGTTGCGGAGCGGCACAACCTCACCGGGACCACGCCGCCGTTCTCACCGTGGTGGTGGAACACGACGACCACGGCGTCGGACCTGCTCACCTGGTATGACGATGTGCTCGGTGGTCGCGGCGGGCTCGACGAAGAGGCGCGCGCCCGGATCATCGGATATCTGACCGATTTCACACCCACAGGATCGGACGGGTACGACCAGACGTTCGGTCTGCCCGAAGGCCTGCCGGGCATGACCGATCTCGGGGTCAAGCAGGGATGGATGTGCTGCCTCGACGGCGAGTGGGTGCACCTGTCCACCGGTTTCTTCGGCGACGACCAACGGTATGTCGTGGCCGTGACGTCGCAGGAAGAGGTCACCTACGAGGAGGGCGATCCCGAGTTCGGCACGGGAAGCCTGCCGGATACGGCGCTCTACGACGTGACCTACGACGGCAGCGCCCGGCATGCGCGCGAGACGGTGTCGATGGCGGTGGAGACGGCACTGGGCAGCAGCGCCGATCGCTGAGCGGCAGCGCGCAGGGCGGTCAGTTCTCGTCGGGCAGCAGGTCGGGCCGGCGTTCCCGGGTGCGGGCGAGCGATTGCTCCCGGCGCCAGGCGGCGACCTTCGCGTGGTCGCCCGAGAGGAGCACCGCCGGTACGTCCAGTCCACGCCAACTGGCGGGCCGCGTATAGCTCGGTCCCTCGAGGAGTCCGTCGGAGAAGGAATCTTCCTGGTGCGACTGCTGATTGCCGAGGACGCCGGGGAGCAACCTGACGACGGCCTCGACCATGACGAGTACCGCGACTTCCCCGCCGATCAGTACGTAGTCCCCGATGCTCACTTCCTCGACGCGCACGCGGCGGGCCGCGTCGTCGAAGACACGTTGGTCGATGCCTTCGTACCTGCCGCACGCGAAGACGATGCGCTTCTCCTGCGACCAGCGCTGGGCGGTGGCCTGGTCGAACGGCCGCCCCGCGGGGGTGGGGACGACGAGCAGGACGTCGGGGTCGGTGTCGCCGTCGGGGCCGGCGAGCACGTCGTCGAGGGCAGGCCCCCAGACGGTGGGTTTCATGACCATTCCGGGACCCCCGCCGTACGGCGAGTCGTCGACGGCCTTGTGGACGTCGTGCGTCCAGTCGCGGAGATTGTGGATGTCCACGGAGATCAGGCCTTTGTCGATGGCCTTGCCGAGGAGCGCTGCACGCATCGGTGCGAGATATTCGGGAAAGATGGTGACGACATCGAGTCGCACGGAACTACCTGTCTCCCTTGCTGTTCCGCTGTGACGCCTTCGAAGGCGGCTCCCCGAAGTCGGGGTCGAGCAGACCTTCGGGCGGATCGATCTCGATGACACCGTCCGCGAGAGACACGGTCGGCACGATGTCGGTGACGAACGGGATCAGCAGTTCCGCGCGCTCGTCGTCGACGGGACGGAGCGAGAGCAGTTCACCGGCGGCCGTGTGCAGCACCTCGCGCACGGTGCCCACCACGGTGCCGCCGTCGGGACGGCCGGCGACGATGCGCACCGACAGCCCTTCGAGTTCGTGATCGTAGAATTCGTCGGGATCGTCGGACGGCCCCAGGTCGTCGCTGTCGACGACGAACAGGGTTCCGCGCAGCGCGTCCGCCGTGCTGCGATCGTCAACCCCGGTCAAGCGCAGCAGAAGCCGCCCGGAATGCTCCCGGGCGGCTTCTACCGTGTAGTCCTGCAGGTTCTTCTCGCGGGGTTTGCGGCCACGCAGGACCGCACCCACAGCAAAGCGCTCCTCGGGTTCGTCGGTGCGAACCTCGACGACCACCTCACCCTTGATGCCGTGCGACTTCGCCACCCGGCCTACCACGAGCTCCACCTGCATGCGCCTATCGGTCGGTGTCGACGACGTCGACGCGAATGCCCCGGCCACCGATGCCGGTGACGAGGGTCCGCAGCGCGGTGGCGGTACGCCCACCACGACCGATCACCTTGCCGAGATCGTCGGGGTTGACGTGAACCTCGACGGTGCGTCCCCGTCGGCCTGTGATCAGGTCGACGCGGACGTCATCGGGGTTGGCGACGATTCCACGAACAAGATGCTCGACGGCGTCGGCGACCACGGTGCTCATTACTCGGCGGCCTCGGTGGACTCGGCCTCGGTGGCCTCTTCCTTGGCAGCCTTCTTCTTCTTCGGGGTGGTCGCTGCGGCGGCCGGCTCGTTCTCGGCCTGCGCGAGAGCGGCCTGGAACAGCTCGAGCTTGGACGGCTTGGGCTCTGCGGTCTTCAGGGTGCCCTCGGTGCCCGGCAGGCCCTTGAACTTCTGCCAGTCACCGGTGATCTTCAGAAGGTTGAGGACGGGCTCGGTCGGCTGTGCGCCGACGCTCAGCCAGTACTGCGCGCGCTCCGAATCGATCTGGATCAGCGACGGCTCTTCCTTGGGGTGGTACTTGCCGATCGTCTCGATCGCCCGGCCGTTGCGACGGGTACGCGAGTCCGCGATGACCACGCGGTACTGCGGGTTGCGAATCTTGCCGAGACGGGTGAGCTTGATCTTCACAGCCATGGCTGAGTTCTCCTTCGAAGCGCACAAGGCGCATGTCACGTGCAATTCGGACGGCGCACCCTTTTGGCACGCCCGGTTTTGCCTCTAACCTGTGACCGCCGCGCGGTACGTAACCGGATGCGACGACAGCGGTCCATTCTGCCAGATCGCCGAGCCAGGACGAAACCGGAGGTCACGCGAGTGACGCACTCCGCGTGACGACCGCACCGCGGAGGACGACGAGATCCGGACGTGCTGCCGCGGGGTCCCGGCGCGGGTCCTCGGTGTAGACGATGAAGTCGGCCGGAGTGCCCGGCTCGAGGCTGGGGTGGCCGAGCCACGTCCGGGCCGCCGACCCGGCCGCGTCGAACGCTTCGGTCGGGCCGAGACCCACGCGGGCGAGTGCGGCGATCTCGTCCGCGATCCGGCCGTGCCGGACGTGCCCACCGGCGTCCGTGCCGGCATAGATGGGGACCCCGGCGTCGTGGGCCGCGCCGATCGTGTCGGCGACGCGGGCGTGCAAATCCCGCATATGCGCGGCATACACTGGGAAACGCGTTGCGGAATCGGCGATTTCGGGGAAGTTGTCGATGTTGACCAGCGTCGGGACGAGCGCGGTGCCCGCTGCCGCCATGGTCGCGATCGTCTCGTCGGTCAGGCCGGTGCCGTGCTCGATGCAGTCGATCCCCGCGGCGAGCAGACCCGGCAACGCGTCTTCACCGAACACGTGCGCGGTGACGCGGGCGCCCTCGCGGTGTGCCGCGGCGATCGCCTCGACGAGGATGGCATCGCTCCACAACGGCGCCAGGTCGCCGCTCCCCCGGTCGATCCAGTCGCCGATCAGTTTGACCCAGCCGTCGCCGGCGCGCGCCTGCCTCACCACCTCCGCGGGAAGTTGCGATTCGTCGTCCAGTTCGACCGGCAGACCCCGGATATACCGCTTCGGGAGTGCGATGTGACGGCCGGCGCGGACGATGCGCGGCAGGGCCGGATCGTCGTCGAAGCTGCGCGTGTCGGCGGGAGACCCGGCGTCGCGGAGCAACAGGACGCCCGCGTCCCGCTCGACGATCGCTTGCGCGAGGGCCCCGGCAGCGTCTTCGATGCCGCCGCCGTAGCGGATTCCGACATGGCAGTGGGCATCGACGAGACCGGGCAGGATCCACCCGCCGGTCGACGCAACCTCGGCGCCGGGAATCGGCTCGGACGCGAACATGCCGTCCGAGCCGACCCACAGTTCGACGGGCTCACCGTCGAGCGTCTTTCCCCGAACCGCGAATGCCTCGGCGGTCCCCCCTGCCACCGGTCGCTACTTCTTCGGCAGCTTGAACTGCGAGAGGTCGAATCCCTCGAGGCCGGGCGGCAACTCGTCGAGACCCTTCGGCATCTTCGACAGATCCGGCATGCCACCCGGAAGTCCACCGGGCAGGCCCGGGAAGCCGCCGGGCAAGCCGCCCCGCACCTTCGGCGGAGTGGGCCCGCGGCCGCCCTTCTTGCCCTTCTTGCCCTTCTTGGACCGCTGGTTCTTGCGAGAGCCCATGCCCATCTGGCCGGCCATCGCCGTCATCATCTTGCGGGCTTCGAAGAAGCGGTCGACGAGCTGGTTGACGTCGGAGACCTTCACGCCGGAACCGTTGGCGATACGGAGACGACGCGAACCGTTGATGATCTTCGGGTTCGCCCGCTCGGCCGGGGTCATGCCGCGGATGATCGCCTGGATGCGGTCGAGCTGCTTCTCGTCGACGTTGGCCAGCGCGTCCTTCATCTGGCCCGCGCCGGGCAGCATGCCCAGGAGGTTTGCGATCGGCCCCATCTTGCGGACGGCCATCATCTGGTCGAGGAAGTCCTCGAGGGTGAGTTCTCCCGAACCGATCCGGTTGGCGGTGGCTTCGGCCTGCTCGGCGTCGAAGACCTGCTCGGCCTGCTCGATGAGGGTGAGCACGTCGCCCATGCCGAGGATCCGGCTCGCCATGCGCTCGGGGTGGAAGACGTCGAAGTCTTCGAGCTTCTCACCGGTCGATGCGAACATGATCGGCTGACCGGTCAGTTCGCGGACGCTCAGGGCGGCGCCACCGCGGGCATCGCCGTCCAGCTTGGTCAGCACGACGCCACTGAATCCGACGCCGGCACGGAAGGCCTCGGCGGTGCTGACGGCATCCTGGCCGATCATCGCGTCGAGGACGAACAGCACCTCGTCGGGATTCACCGCATCGCGGATCCCGGCGGCCTGAGCCATCAGTTCCTCGTCGATGCCGAGACGACCGGCGGTGTCGACGATCACGACGTCGTACTGCTTGCTCTTCGCCTCGGCGATGCCCTGCTCGGCCACCGCGACGGGGTCTGCCGCCGTGATGCCCAGAGCGTTCTCGCCGCCGCCGATGGACGTTCCCGGGTGGGGCGCGAACACCGAGACCCCGGCGCGTTCACCGACCACCTGAAGCTGCGTCACGGCACCGGGCCGCTGCAGGTCGCACGCGACGAGCAGTGGCGTGTGGCCCTGATCCTTCAGCCACTTCGCCAGCTTGCCGGCGAGGGTCGTCTTACCGGCACCCTGCAGACCGGCGAGCATGATGACCGTCGGAGGGGTCTTCGCGAAGCGCAGCCGGCGCGTCTCACCGCCGAGGATCGTGACGAGTTCCTCGTTGACGATCTTGACGACCTGCTGCGCCGGGTTGAGCGCGCCGTGCACCTCGGCACCCTTGGCGCGTTCCTTGATCTTCTTGATGAACTCGCGCACAACGGGAAGGGCGACGTCGGCCTCGAGAAGCGCGAGGCGGATCTCGCGGCACGTGGCGTCGATGTCTGCGTCGGACAGGCGTCCCTTGCCCCGCAGGTCCTTCAGGACCCCTGTCAACCTGTCGGAAAGGGATTCGAACACCGAATGCGCTCCTGGGCTATGACGAAGATGCGGACAATTCTGCGAACCAGGGTAGCCGCTCCCGATCCACAAGCATCGAGTGCGGCCACCCAGCCGGCAGGATCACGGTCGTTCAGGACTCCGTTGCGGGCTTCTTCGGCTCGGCGGTAGGCAGGACGGCGAGGAGCTCACGCTCGAGGCGCTCACGCGACGCTCGTGTGTCGAGCCCGGTCAGGTCCACTCCGAAGGCGTCGACCACGGTCGTGCCGAGCGTGGTCACCCGCGCCCAGCGCACGTCGGCGCCGACCCGTTCGAACACATCGGCCAGCCTGCACAACAGTCCGAGGCGGTCCTCCGCGCGCAGTTCGAGAACCACCTGCCCGGGCTCGGACGCGTCGAACCAGATCAGGCGCGGTGGCGCCTGCGCGTACATGCCGGGCACGGCGTGCTCGGCCCGCTCCGGAGTCCGGCCTTCCCGCGCGGCGCGGTCTTTCGCGTCGAGTTCGGAGAGCAGGTCCAGGTCTCCGGATCGAGCTCGGCCGAGTTCCTGCCGGAGCAGGCTCGCCTCCGGTGGTGCACCGAATCGGGGCACCACCACGAAGGTGTTGACCGTGCTGCCGGCATGACTGCCGATCGACGCGGACAGCACCCGGAGCCCGTGCAGGGCAAGGACACCCGCCTCGTCCGACAACACGCCTCGTTCGTCGGGAGCGATGAAGGTGGCCGAGTAGCTGCGGCCGTCCTCGCGGGGATCGAGCGCGACATGCGTGGCGCCCTCCGCGGCCAGCGCCGCCAGTTCCGGATCGATGGGGTCGGGAACGGGAAGCTCCTCACCGGCCATCATCATGCGGCACCGCCGCACCAGTTCCCGCATCAGCGACGCCTTCCAGTCACCCCACACCCCGGGTCCGGTGGCCTGTGAATCGGCTTCGGCGAGCGCGTGGAGCAGTTCGAGCAGGACGGGGTCACCGTCGAGCGCCTCGACCACCGACGCCACCGTCTCGGGGTCGTCGAGGTCGCGCCGGGTCGCGGTGTGCGGCAGCAGCAGATGGTGGCGCACCATCGCGGTGAGCATGCCGAGATCCGACGGCCACAGTCCCATGCGCCTGCCGATCTGCTGGGCCAGTTCGGCCCCGACGACGCTGTGGTCTCCGCCCCTTCCCTTGCCGATGTCGTGCAGGAGTGCGCCGAGCACGAGCAGGTCGGGACGTGCGACGCGCGTCGTCAGTTCGCTCGCATACACCGCGGTTTCGATGAGGTGCCGGTCGACGGTCCACGTGTGGATCGCGTCGCGCGGCGGCAGGTCGCGCACCGCGCCCCATTCGGGGAGCAGTCGGCCCCACAGGCCCGTCCGGTCGAGCGACTCGATCACGTCCACTGCGCGTCGCCCGGAACCGAGCAGCACGAGCAGGTCGTTGAGCGCTTCCCGCGGCCACGGTTCCCGGAGTTCGGGTGCGTTGTCCGCGAGCCTGGTCAGGGTGGCCGCGGAGATCGGCAGGCCGGACTGCGCTGCGGCGGCAGCGACCCGCGTGATCAGTCCCGGGTCGCGACGCGGATGTGCGTCCCGCGCGAGAGCGACCTCTCCCCCGTGCTCGACGACGCCCTCGTCGAGTGGCCTGCGCACCGGTCCGCGCCGCAACCTCGACAGGCCCTTGCGTGGAAGCGAGTTCGCGGCGGTCCGGAGCCCGACGTCCACCGAATAGCTCACGGTGCGCGCGGATTCGGTGAGCACGCGCGCGAGGTCGAAGCGGTCGCCGATGCGGAGCGCCGCCCCGATCTCGTCGGCGTCCTGCGCACGGAGCTGGTCGCGGCCGCGTGCCGCGACGCGGTGGAGTTCGGTACGCACGTCGAGGAGCCGGCGGTGCGCGGCGGCGAGACCGCCACCGGGCACGTCCGGACCGAGTCCCGGCATGCCGTCGGTGAGCTGCGCGACGGACAGGGCATTGAGCAGCTGTACGTCCCGCAGCCCTCCGCGGCCGCTCTTGAGGTCGGGTTCGGCGCGGTGCGCGATCTGCCCGCTGCGCCGCCATCGGGTCTCTGTCATCTCGAGCAGTTCGTCGAAGCGGGAGCGGATCCCGGTACGCCACTGGCGCCGCACCCCGCCGATCAGCAGGTTGCTCAGCTCCACGTCACCGGCGATGTGCCGGGCTTCGAGCATCCCCAGCGCCGCCGTGAGGTCCGAGGAGAACACCTGCAGCGCCTGCGGGACCGTGCGCACACTGTGGTCGAGTTTGATGTGGGCGTCCCACAGCGGGTACCAGAGCTTGTCGGCGACCTGGGACACCACGGCGCTGTCCATGTCGTCGTGAAGGAGGATCAGGTCCAGATCCGAGTACGGCAGCATCTCGCGACGGCCCAGACCACCCACCGCGACGATCGCGAATCCACAGTCGTGCTTGATGCCGAGCTCGGCACCCTTCGTGGTCAACCAGAATTCGTGCAGGTCGACCAGTGCGTGCCGGAGTGCGGGCGTATCGAGGCGCCGGTTTCGGGAGGTGCCGGCCAGGAGGGCATCGCGGGCGGCGGCGAGGTCGGCCGCTCCGGAGTGTGCGGTGTGGTGGCCCGAAGACACCGAGGGCCCCGGTCCCGCCGCCGAAGCGGCGGGGCCAGGGCCTCGAGTTCCGGACCCGTGGGGGTCAGAGTGCATCCGTTCCTCGTTCTCCGGTACGAACTCGGACCACCGACTCGACGGGGGTGATCCACACCTTGCCGTCGCCGATCTTGCCGGTGCGGGAAGCCTCGACGATGGTCTCGACGACCTTCTCGACCGCCGAGTCGTCCACGACGACCTCGACGCGCACCTTGGGCACGAAATCGACGGAGTACTCGGCGCCGCGGTACACCTCGGTGTGACCCTTCTGGCGCCCGTAGCCCTGCACCTCGCTGACGGTCATGCCGAGCACGCCCGCCTGTTCGAGACCCGCTTTGACATCCTCGAGCGTGAACGGCTTGATGATTGCCGTGATCAGCTTCATATCCTCATCCTTCCCAGTGCCCACTGGCTACTGCGATCACTGCCCGCTGTCTTGGTCTTCTTATCACTTCGGTGCGTTGGAGAAGTCGTTCACTTCAACGCGGTGGCGAAGTCGTATGCGGATTCCGCATGCTCGGCTTCGTCGATTCCGCGGGCTTCTTCCTCGTCCGTCACACGCCAGCCGAGCGGCTTGAGGGCGTATGCGATCACGAGCGTGACGACACCGGTGAACACCAGGGCGACGACCGCGATGACGATCTGGACCACGAGCTGCTTGTAGTCGCCGCCGTAGAACAGGCCGGTCTCGGTTCCCAGGAACCCGATGGCGACGGTGCCCCACAGGCCGGAGACGAGGTGCACGCCGACGACGTCGAGCGAGTCGTCGTAGCCGAACTTGTACTTCAGGCCGACGGCCAGGGCGGACAGCACACCGGCGATGACACCGAGGGCGATCGAGCCGACCGGGCTCAGCGAGCCGGCTGCCGGAGTGATGGCGACCAGGCCGGCGACGGCACCCGACGCGGCACCGAGGCTGGTGGCCTTGCCGTCACGCAGTCGTTCGGTGAGGAGCCAGCCGAGGATCGCGGCGGCGGTGGCGGTGGTGGTGTTGACCCAGGCGAGACCCGCGGTTCCGTCTGCGGCGAATGCCGAACCGGCGTTGAAGCCGAACCAGCCGAACCACAGCAGGGCGGCGCCGAGCATGACGAACGGGAGGTTGTGCGGGCGGAACGCGGTGCGTCCGAAGCCGGCGCGCTTGCCGACCACCAGCGCCAGCACGAGGGCTGCGACACCGGCGTTGATGTGGACCACGGTGCCACCGGCGAAGTCGATCGGCGAGACCGTGGCAACGAGCCCACCTTCACCGTCGTCCGACGTGCCGAACAGCTTGGCCGCGAGTCCGTCTTCCGAACCGGAGAGCAGGCCGCCACCCCACACCATGTGGGCGAGCGGGAAGTAGGCGCAGGTGACCCAGATCGCCGCGAACGCCATCCAGGTTCCGAACTTGACGCGCTCCGACAGAGCACCGCTGATCAGCGCGGTGGTGATGATCGCGAAGGTCACCTGGAAGCCGATGTCGATGATCTGCGGGTAGTTTCCGAGACCGGGCAGGAACTCGCCGCTCTCGTCGTAGATCGCACCCTGCAGACCGAAGTGCTGGAACGGGTTCGCGAAGATGCCGGCGATGTCTTGCGAGCCGTAGGACATCGACCAGCCCCACAGGACGTAGACGACGCCGATCACGGCCATCGCCCCGAACGACATCATCATCATGTTCAGGACGGATTTCGCCCGGGACATTCCGCCGTAGAAGAACGCCAGGCCCGGTGTCATCAACAGCACGAGCGACGCTGCCATCAGCATCCATGCTGCGTCCCCGGTGTTCACCACTTCCTCCACTTGCAACCTCCCTGTTGGTCGCGCCGGACGGCGCGTCGTCATCGAGGGAAAGCTTGGCGGCGTCATGTTTCATCGGAAGCGCCGCACTGTTTCGGAGGTGTGAACGACGAACCGGACTGTGTTTCGTCTGTGTTTCGCCTGTGGAGAACAACGGCGCGCGCACGGCGTATTCGCCGATTTCGCCCGATTCATGCGAGGCCCGACATGCGAGTGGCCGCTCCCCTCTGTCGAGGGAAGCGGCCACATCGAGCGTGTCGCAGCGGGACCGTCAGCCGAGCAGAGCGTCCACGAATGCCTCCGGCTCGAACGGCGCAAGGTCGTCCGCGCCCTCTCCGAGACCGACGAGCTTGACCGGCACACCGAGCTCGTGCTGAACCTGGAACACGATGCCACCCTTGGCGGTGCCGTCGAGCTTGGTGAGGACGACACCGGTGATGTCGACGACGTCGGCGAACACCCGGGCCTGCATGAGACCGTTCTGGCCGATGGTCGCGTCGAGCACGAGCAGTACCTCGTCGACCGCGGCCTTCTTCTCCACGACGCGCTTGACCTTGCCGAGTTCGTCCATCAAGCCGATCTTGGTGTGCAGGCGCCCCGCGGTGTCGATCAGGACCGCGTCGACACCGTTCTCGATCCCCTTCGCCACCGCATCGAATGCGACAGCGGCAGGGTCGGCGGAATCCTTGCCGCGCACCACTTCGGCGCCCACGCGTTCCGCCCAGGTCTGCAACTGATCTGCCGCAGCGGCACGGAAGGTGTCTGCGGCGCCGAGAAGCACCCGGCGGCCGTCGGCGACGAGCACGCGGGCGAGCTTGCCGGTGGTGGTCGTCTTTCCGGTGCCGTTGACGCCCACCACGAGCAGCACGGCCGGATGGTCCTTGTGCGGCAATGCGCGGATCGAACGGTCGAGTTCGGGTCGCAACTCGTCGACGAGGACGCTGCGGAGCAGGGCGCGCGCCTCCGCCTCGGTACGGACCGTGTTCAGTGCGATCTGTTCACGCAGACGATCGACGATCTTGGTCGTGGTCGCGGCACCGAGGTCTGCGACGAGCAGCGTGTCCTCGATCTCCTCCCACGAGTCCTCGTCGAGGTCGCCGCCGCCGAGCAGCCCGAGCAGGCTCTTGCCGACCGCGGACTGCGAGCGGGCGAGGCGCCCGCGCAGGCGCACGAGCCGGCCGGCTGTGGGGTCGATCTCGTCCAGGTCGGGCGCGGCCGGTGCGGCAGGCTCGACCGGTGCCGGCGCCAAGTCCGTCTCGACGGTCGTCTCGGTCGTCGGCTGCGTCACGACGACGGGCTCGACGGGCTCCGTGGTCTCGGGAACTGCCTCGGGTTCGACGGTCTCCGGCGCCGTCTCGGGTGCAGGAGCGGTCTCGGGAGCGGTCTCAGGAGCGGTCTCAGGTGCGGGAGCGGTCTCGGGAGCTGCTGCGGGCTCGGCCGGACCGGTTTTCGGCGGGGTCGGCGTGGTCGGCGGCGCCGGAGCCTCCGTGACCTCCTCCGGCAACGGCACCGTGGGCGGTGCGGGCGCCTTGTCGGGCACCGGCCGCTCGACAGGCTGCGGCGGCGCCGTGGCGGTGGGCCCCTGGGTGAAACTGAACCCGCTCTGCGCCGTGTAACCGCCGGAGCGGTCCTTGGTGTCGGCGGCGTCGAGCTCAGGCGTGTCCTTCACCTGGAGCGACACCTGTCGGCGCCGGTACAGCGTCAGACCGACGACGAGCGCAACGAGAACAACCGCCAGGGCGGCCGCGATGATTATCCAAGCTCCGGTACTCACGCCCCCATACTGTCAGGCTTGCGCCTCTTCCTCCGGCCCGGGGACGGGTGTCGGGACGTTCTGGCCGCGCATGCGCTGGGAGATGACACGGGTGATGCCGTCGCCGCGCATGCTGACCCCGTAGAGCGCGTCGGCCACTTCCATCGTGGCCTTCTGGTGCGTGATCACGATGAGCTGGGATTTTTCCCGCAACTGCTCGAACAGTCCGATCAACCGCCGGAGATTGGTGTCGTCCAGTGCGGCCTCGACCTCGTCCATGACGTAGAACGGGGACGGCCGGGCCCGGAAGATCGCGACGAGCATCGCCACTGCGGTCAGCGACTTCTCGCCACCGGACAGCAACGACAACCGCTTGACCTTCTTGCCCGGGGGCCGGGCCTCGACCTCGATGCCTGTGGTGAGCATGTTGCCGGGCTCGGTGAGCACCAGCCGGCCTTCACCGCCGGGAAACAGCTTCGCGAACACCTGCTCGAACTCGCGTTCGACGTCGACCCACGCCTCGGTGAAGATCTGCAGGATCCGGGCGTCCACTTCGTCGACGACGGCCAGGAGGTCCTTGCGGGCATTCTTGACGTCCTCGAGCTGCGTGGCCAGGAAGTTGTACCGCTCTTCGAGGGCTGCGAACTCTTCGAGTGCGAGGGGATTGACCTTGCCCAGCGTGGTGAGATCCTTCTCGGCGCGCTTGGCTCGCCGCTCCTGGGTCGTCCGGTCGTAGGGCATGGGTTGAGGCGCGACCACCTGCTCCCCCCGCTCACGAGCTTGCTCGTACTCCGCGATCTCGACGTCGCTCGGAGGCAGCGGCACATCGGGTCCGTATTCCGAGACCAGATCGTCGAGCGCGATGCCGTACTGCTCGAGAATCGTCTGCTCGAGCTGCTCGATTCGCAGCGCCGCCTGAGCACGGGCCACCTCGTCGCGGTGAACGGAGTCGGTGAGCTGGTCGCGCTGCGTGGTGAGTTCCCGCACGAGTGCACGCGCGTGTTCCAGTTTCTCGGTGCATTCGGTGCGCAGGCGCGTGAGTTCCTCGCGGTGGGCGAGTGCCTCTGCGACCACCGTCTCGAGATGCGCAGAGACCCGGCCTCCTGCTTCCGCGACCGCCGCGGCGACCGCAGCGGCCTGTCGCCGGCTGCGGCGGGCACGCTCTGCGCGGGCGCGGGCCTCCCGCTCGGCCTGGGCGGCGCGACGAAGAGAATCAGCTTTTCCGCGAAGGGATTCCGCGCGTTCCTCGGCCGTACGGGCCGCGAGCCTGGCTTCGACCTCGACTGCGCGCACTTCGGCGAGGGCCGCAGCGGTCATCTCACGCTCGGCCGCGGTCGAGTCGGTGCCGCTGCCGTCTCCGGTGCCGGACTGTTCGTCTTCTGCGAGCCGCAGCCGCTCTTCGAGCTCGACGAGCTTCTCCCGCGCGGTGTCGCGTTCCTTCTCTGCCGCCGAACGCTGAGCGGCGAGCCGTTCCGATTCGGCGTGGGCGTTTCGCGCCACCTGCCCGAGCCGCCCCAGCTGCTCGTACACCGCCGACATCGCGGCATCCGACTCGTTGAGAGCGGCGAGGGTCTGCTCGACGTGCTCGGCGCGATCCTTCTGTTCGGTGAGCGCGCCGGCGAGCGCCGCCGCGAGTTCTTCGGACCGCCGGACCGCGCGGTCGAGACCGTCGCGCGACGTATCGATCGCGGCCTGGATCTCGAGGGTGCTCGGTGCACGATCCGATCCGCCGATCACCCAGCCGGAACCGGCGAGATCTCCCCCACGGGTCACCGCACGCAGGTCGGGGCGCTGGGCACACACGTGTGCCGCCGCGTCGAGATCGTCGACGACGACGGTGCGGGCAAGCAGTGCGTCGAGCGCTCCACGTAGGTCCGGGGGGCAGTCGACGACGTCCCGGACCCAGCGCGCACCGCTCGGTGGATCGCCCGCGTCGCCGGGGCCGGACGCGTCGGCGGCGACGAACGCGACCCGCCCTTGGTCGGCTGCCGCGAGGGCTGCCACCGCGTCGTTCGCGGACCGCACCGACGCCACCGCGAGGGCATCGGCGGCGGGTCCGAGCGCGGCCGCGACCGTGGCCTCGTACCCGGGTGTCACCCGCAAGCGCTCGGCGAGGGATCCGAGCAGTGCTCCTCCGGTGTCGTTGCCGAGCAACCAGGCAGCGCCGTCCTTACGTTCGAGTCCCATCGACAGTGCGTCGATGCGGGCCTCGAGCGAGGCCACCTCCTTGCCGGCCGCACGTTCGGCTTCCTGCAGTTCGGTGACCCGCGCGTCGGCGAGGCGCTGCGCAGCGACCGCCCGTTCGTGTTGCGCGTCCGCGTCGATCTCCCCGGCGTCGAGGTCGGCGATGCTGCGTTGCGCGGTTTCGAACTCCGCCTGGGCCTCGACGCCGCGCAGGCGCGCTTCTTCGATCGCGACGGTCAGGCGCGCGATCTCCGAGTCGACGGAGTCGGCGCGGGTGCGGAACGTGTCGACCTGCCCGGCGAGGCGTGCGAGCCCCTCGCGTCGGTCGGCGATGGCACGCACCGCCGCCATGTGTGCCCGTTCGGCGGCAACTGCGAGTTCTTCCTGCGCGGCGAGTTGTTCCCGTGCGGCCTCGAGCGTTCCGTGCGCGATCTCGACGGCTTCGACGAGTTCGGCTTCCTCGGCGGCGATCCGGTCGGCGCGGGCCTCCATCTCGTCGGGGTCCTGCCCGGAGCGGTCCTCGGGTTCACTGTGCAGGTGGCGGGCGCGCTCCTGCGCGACCCGCACTGTCGCCGACACCCGTTCGGCGAGCGCCGACAGCCGGAACCAGGCCTGCGACGCGGCCTCGGCGCCCGGGGTGAGCTGGGCGAGCGACTGCTCGAAGTGGGCGAGTTCGATGTTGGCGTCGTCGAGCGCGGACAGGATGTGGTCGAGGCGCTCCCGGATGGTGCGTTCCTGCTCGTCCTGACCGGCGAGTTCGGCGCGGCGGGTGACGAGGTCGTCGGCGGCGAGCCGCAGCCGCGCGTCGCGCAGGTCGGCCTGGATGCTCTGTGCACGGCGCGCGACCTCCGCCTGCCGGCCCAGCGGCTTGAGCTGGCGGCGCAGTTCCGCGGTGAGGTCGGTGAGCCGGGCGAGGTTGGCCTGCATCGAATCGAGCTTGCGGACGGCCTTTTCCTTGCGGCGGCGGTGTTTGAGAACCCCGGCAGCCTCTTCGATGAAGGCGCGGCGATCTTCCGGGCGCGACTCGAGGATCGCGGCGAGGCGTCCCTGGCCGACGATGACGTGCATCTCACGGCCGATGCCGGAGTCGGAGAGCAGTTCCTGCACGTCCATGAGCCGGCACGAACTGCCGTTGATCTCGTATTCGCCGGCGCCGTCGCGGAACATGCGCCGGGTGATGGAGACTTCGGAGTATTCGATGGGCAGTGCGCCGTCGGCGTTGTCGATCGTGAGGGTCACTTCGGCGCGGCCGAGTGCCTGCCTGCCCGCGGTGCCCGCGAAGATGACGTCCTGCATCTTGCCGCCGCGCAGCGCTTTGGCGCCCTGCTCCCCCATGACCCAGGTGAGGGCATCGACGACGTTGGATTTGCCGGAGCCGTTCGGTCCGACGACGCAGGTGATACCGGGCTCGAAGCGCAGAGTCGTCGACGACGCGAAAGACTTGAAGCCCTTCAGCGTCAGACTCTTCAAGTGCATGGGAGAGAACCTTACCGGCGACTCAGCGCTCGACGAACCCGGTCAGCCCGCCCCGCGCAGGTTCCCAGCTCTCGACGACGAGCCGGACCTCGCCCGGCGTCCCCGGCGAGCGGAGCAGGTCGAGGAGCCGTTCCAGGTCGGCGAGCGGACCCTCGGCGATGACGAGGACCCGCCCGTCGGGGTGGTTGGTGGCGTGACCGACCAGACCGAGTTCGAGTGCGCGCGCCCGCGTCCACCAGCGGAATCCGACGCCTTGCACGCGTCCGTGCACCCACGCGGTCAGGCGCTGCGGTGTCTCGGTCACGATGTCCCTACGCGTCCGGGGTGATGGTCAGCGTCACCTGGGTGCCGCGCTCGAGAGTGCGTCCCACCGTGCACACCTTGGCGATGGAACGCTCGACGAGTGCGATGAGGCGTTGCTGCGCATCGGCGTCGAGTTCGGACATGTCGACCTCGAGGTTCTCGGCCAGGTGCGGGTAGACCTCGTTCTCACGATCGGCGGCACCCGCGACGCGGATGGTGGCGTCGTAATCGTCGCCGAGCCTGCGGGAGAGCGGAAAGTCCGAACTCATCCCCGAGCATGCGGCGAGTGCGATCTTGAGCAGTTCTCCGGGGGTGAACACCCCTTCGACGCCCTCGGAACCGATGGCCACTTCGGCGCCGCGTGAACTGCGGCCGGTGTAGCGACGGGTGCCGGTGCGCTCCACCCACAACTCGGTGGGCGCGGTATCAGGAGTCGGGTCAGCCATACGGAGAATCCTGCCATGCGCGTCCGACACGGGCCGCACGCAGGACCTCGGATCCGCTCACCGCCCGGCGCGCGGCCGCGGCTGGCACTTGGGGCAACTGTAGGAGGAGCGGTTCATGAACTTCTCACGCCGGATGGGAGCCCCGCACCGCCTGCACGGCAGGTTCTCCTGGCCGTACACGTTGAGCGACCGCTCGAAGTAGCCCGATTCACCGTTCACGTTGACGTACAGCGCATCGAACGAGGTGCCGCCCTGGTCGAGCGCCTCCCCCATCACCTCTCGCGCCGCCGCGAGGACCGCTTTCAGTTTCGGTCCGGACAGGCTGTCGGTGAGGCGGTTGCCGTGGATCTTGGCGCGCCACAGCGCTTCGTCGGCGTAGATGTTCCCGATGCCGGACACCACCGTTTGATCGAGGAGTGCTCGTTTGATCTCGGTGTGCTTGCCGCGCAACACCTTTACGACCGCATCAGGGTCGAACCGCGGATCCCTGGGGTCGCGCGCGATGTGCGTGACCGGCAGCGGGAGGCGTGCTCCGTCGACGTCGAGGAGCGGCGCGAGCGCCCATCCCCCGAACGTCCGCTGGTCGACGAAGCGCAGTTCTGCCCCGTTGTCGAGGACAGCCCGGATGCGTAAATGCTTCTCCTGGGGCACCGTCGGGGGTTGCACGAGCATCTGACCGCTCATCCCGAGGTGTACGACGAGTGCCATGTCACCGGGCTCGAGCACGAGCCACATGTACTTGCCGCGCCGCTCCGCTGCGGTGATGTGCTGCCCGGTCAGTTGCAGCGCGAGATCACGCGGTCCCGGTTCGTGCCGGCGCACCGCGCGCGGATGCAGAACCTGAACGGACTCGATGGTCGCGCCGAGGATGTGCGCCTCGAGACCCCGACGGACCACTTCCACCTCGGGGAGTTCGGGCACGTGCTCAGGCGTCCTCGGAAGAAGCGTCCGTCTCTGCGGTCTCGCCGGCGGACTGATCGGAGAGCGCCTGCCACGCCGTGGCTGCCGCCTTCTGCTCTGCTTCCTTCTTGGTCCGGCCTATGCCGACACCGAGTGGAGTACCGCCGATGATCGCGGTGGCGGTGAATTCCTTGTCGTGATCGGGCCCGGTCGCGGTGATCTCGTACACCGGAACACCGAGGCCCCGCTCCGCAGTGAGTTCCTGCAGGCTCGTCTTCCAGTCGAGACCGGCGCCCAGGCGCGGGCCGCGCTCGAGGAGATCACTGAACAGACGCAGTACCACCTCGCGGGCCACGTCGATGCCGTGCTGCAGATGCACGGCGCCGAGCAGGGATTCCATGCCGTCGGCGAGAATGCTGGCCTTGTCCTTGCCTCCGGTGAGTTCTTCACCCTTACCGAGAAGCAGGTGTGCGCCGAGTCCGCCGGGGCCGAGCTTGCGCGCGACCTCCGCGAGAGCGTGCATGTTGACGACGCTCGCACGGATCTTCGCGAGCTCACCCTCGGACTTGTCCGGGTGGGTCAGATAGAGCTTTTCCGTGACGGCGAGTCCGAGGACCGCGTCGCCGAGAAACTCGAGACGTTCGTTGGTGGGAAGACCGCCGTTCTCGTACGCGTACGAGCGGTGCGTCAACGCCAGGATCAATAATTCGGGTTCCAAAGTCACGCCGAGGGCGACGAGGAGAGGTGTGTACTGCTCCTCGTCGCCCACGGGTGGTGTATTGGTCGACTTGCTCGTCACGTGAATACCGTTACTAGACGGGCGCGGTCACCTGACGGCCGTTGTACGTACCGCACGACGGGCACGCCACGTGGGGCAGCTTCTTCTCGCCGCAGCCACGGTTCGGGCAGGTAACGAGCGTCGGCGCAGTGGTGTTCCACTGGCTGCGCCGCGACCGGGTATTGGAACGCGACATTCTGCGCTTGGGGACGGCCACGTCTACTTCTCCTCGTTGTTCATGCTGACGATTTCACTGCTGGATTTTTCGGAGCCTGCACCGAACTTGGCTGCCAACCCAGCCCAGCGAGGATCCATTATCTCATGCCCGTGCCCGGATTCCGCAATCGCCAGGCGAATGCCGCATTCGGGACACAAGCCCGCACAGTCGTCGCTGCACAGCGGCTGGAGCGGAAGCTCCAGGCCCACGGCATCGACGAGGACGGGTTCGAGGTCGATCAGGTCGTCTTCGACCCGGTAGACCTCATCTTCGGCGGAAGTCTGATCCGTGACGCTGTTCGGGTAGGCGAACAACTCGGTGAGAAACAGATCGACAGGTTCGGTGAACTGCTCGAGGCAACGCGAGCACTCACCGACAGCCTCGGATCGAACTGTACCCGTGACCAGAACACCTTCGGACACCGCCTCCATCCGAAGATCGAGTGCGATATCGGTTCCTGGCTCGATCGCGATCAGATCGAGCCCGATCCGAGAGGGAGACGGAACGACGCGCTCTACCGTACGCATGGAGCCGGGGCGCCTGCCCAGGGAGAGCGTATCCAGAACCAGACCGCCCTCTCGATCGCGACGAGACGCGTTGGTATGGCGGGAGGACACGAAAACTCACTTTCGGATAGACGGCACTGCCAAGTGATTGGGCAACCGTTCTATAATACGCGATCACGCCCCCGGCAGGAAACCGTCGGATACTCCGGCTCGCTACGTCGGTCAGCGCCGGCGTACAGCGCGATGATCGGCTTCCGCGTAGTCGGGAACGCCGGAGGTACGCAACTGCTGACGTCCGCGGCCTACCGACCGCAGCGTGCCTCCGAGGAGTTCCTCGAACTCCGCGAGCTTGCTGTCGATGTATTCGTCGCATTCGGTGCGCAACCGGTCCGACTCGGCGTGGGCGGAGTCGATGACCCGGGCCGACTCCGCGTGCGCGGCCTGCACCACTTCGGTCTGCGACACCAAGCGTGCCTTCTCCGCCTCACCGTCGGCCACCGACCGCTCGTACGAGGCCTGCCCGGCCTCGGCCAGACGTTCGGCGTCGGCGCGTGCCCTGCCGGTGAGAAGTTCGTACTGCTGCTTGCCGTCGGTGATGAGATCGTCCGCTTCGACCCGCGCGTCCTGCACCAGTTCGTCGGCGTGCGCACGCGCCTCCCCGACCATGCGATCGGCCTGCGCCTTCGCGTCCGCGAGCATCCGGTCGGCGTCGGCGCGCGCGTTCTCGAGGAGCGCGCGGGCCTCCTCGTCGGCGTCTCCGACGGTCTTGTCGGCTTGCGCACGCGCGTCGTCGATCAGCTTGTCGCGATGGTCGAGGACGTCCTGTGCGTCGTCGAGTTCGGGCGGCAGTGCGTCGCGGACATCGTCGAGAAGCTCGAGTACGTCACCGCGGGGAACCACACAGCTCGCGGTCATCGGGACGCTGCGCGCCTCTTCGACGATCGCGACCAGTTCGTCGAGTGCCTCGAATACCCGGTACACGTTCTACCCCAATCACTCGCTTCACCCGGCCGCTGCGACCGTGCCGCATCCAGTCTGCCGCAGCGCGGCCCCAGCAGGTGTTCCCCGCGCCGGTGTGTCGAGAAACCGCGAGAAACCGGAGAGAGTGTGAGAAGTCTCGCTCAGCGGCCGCCGTTGCGGGCAGCGGCCCGTTCCGCGATGCGGGCGAGCAGCCGTTCGTGGACGGCCGCGGGCAGCATGTCGTGCACGTCTCCCCCGTACGTCGCGACCTCTTTGACCAGTGAACTGGAGAGGTAACCGAATGCGGGATTGGTCGCTACGAACAGGGTGTCGACACCGGTGAGCTTGTGGTTCATCTGGGCCATCTGCAACTCGTAGTCGAAGTCGTTGGCGCCGCGCAGACCTTTGACGATCGCGGAGATGTCGTTCGCCTTCGCGTAGTCGACGAGAAGGCCCTGCCACGAATCGACGGTCACGTTCCCCAGATGCGATGTCGCTTCGGCGAGCATGTCGAGTCGCTCCGGAACGGTGAACATCCCCTGTTTGTTCGGGTTGATCACCACCGTCACCACGACCTCGTCGAACTGGAGGGAAGTCCGTCCGATGACGTCGAGGTGCCCGTTGGTCACCGGGTCGAAGGATCCTGGGCAGACCGCGCGGCTCATGACCCAGCACCGTAGCAGGTAGCGATTTCGATCCTGCTCTCCCCATATCTACGTGTACGTCCCGGCTCGAATGCGTCCGGCCACACCGTTTCCGGTGATCGTGACGACCGCTCGAGCACCACGACGGAGTCCTCCCTTACCCAGCCGCCGGCAAGGAGCGCGTCCAGTATCGCCGCGATCTGCTGCTCGTCCACGGCGTAGGGCGGGTCGGCGAGCACGAGGTCGTACACACGATCGGCAGGAGCGGCGAGCACCGCCGCCACCGGTGCCGTACGCAAGACGGCTCCCGGCACCCGCACGGTCGCGATGTTCTCCCGGATCACCGCGGCCGCTTTCGCATCCGATTCGACGAGCAGGGCATGGGCAGCACCCCTCGACAGTGCTTCGAGACCGAGTGCGCCGGACCCGGCAAACAGGTCCAGGACCGCGGCGCCGTCGAGGTCCATTCGTGCTTCGAGCGAACTGAAGAGCGCCTCGCGCACCCGCTCCGAGGTAGGCCGGGTCCCGCGGGGCGGCACCTTCAGGCGCCGCCCCCCGGCCGTCCCGGCAACGATGCGTGTCACTCGGCGCTGTCCGCGGTGGACACCTCTACGAGCAGGTCGCCGCCTTCGACCTGCTGCACGGGACCGATCGCGACCCGCGCGACGCGGCCTCCGCGAGGAGCGGTGATCGCCGCTTCCATCTTCATCGCCTCGATGGTGGCGACGGTGTCGCCGGCCGAGACGGTCTGGCCTTCGGAGACCACCAGGGTCACCATTCCGGCGAACGGCGCCGCGACGTGGCCGGGGTGGTTCCGGTCGGCCTTCTCCGCCGCGGGCACCTCGGACGCGACGGAGCGGTCACGCACCGCCACCGGGCGCAACTGCCCGTTGAGAATGCACATCACCGTGCGGAAACCGCGCTCGTCGGCGTCCGAGATCGCCTCGAGGCCGATGAGCAGTTCGACGCCCTTGTCCAGGCGCACCCGGTGTTCGTCACTCTGCCGGAGCCCGTAGAAGAACTGGTTGGCGGACAGCTCTGTGGTGTCCCCGTACTGCTCGCGGTGGTTCTCGAAGTCCTTGGCGGGGCCGGGGAACAGCAGCCGGTTGAGCGTGCGCCGGCGTTCGGACGACGACGCGACCAGGCCTTTTTCTTCGTCCGCGGTCAGCTGCTTTTCCGGCTTCGCGTCGGCACGGCCCGCCAGCGCCTTGCTGCGGAACGGCTCGGGCCATCCGCCCGCCGGCGTGCCCAGGTCGCCGCGCAGGAATCCGATCACCGAATCCGGGATGTCGAACTTGCCCGGGTCCGCCGCGAACTCGTCGACCGACACGCCCGCACCGACGAGGTGCAGCGCGAGGTCGCCGACCACCTTCGACGACGGTGTGACCTTGATGAGCCGCCCGAGCAGGCGGTCAGCCCCGGCGTACGCCGCCTCGACGTCTTCGAAGCGGTCGCCGAGACCCAGTGCGATGGCCTGCTGACGCAGGTTCGACAGCTGACCACCCGGAATCTCGTGGGTGTAGACACGACCGGTCGGAGCCGGAAGGCCCGACTCGAACGGCTTGTAGACCTTGCGCAGCGCCTCCCAGTACGGCTCGAGGTCGCACACGGCCTGCAGATCCAGGCCTGTGTCGAACTCGCTGTTCGCCGCCGCGGCCACGATCGCCGACAACGCCGGCTGGCTCGTCGTTCCGGCCAACGCCGCCGACGCACCGTCGACCGCGTCGGCGCCCGCGTGCCACGCCGCGAGGTAGGTCGCCAGCTGGCCACCGGGGGTGTCGTGGGTGTGCACGTGCACCGGGAGGTCGAAATTCTTGCGCAATGCCGACACGAGAGTGGCCGCGGCGGGTGCGCGCAGAAGTCCGGCCATGTCCTTGATGGCGAGCACATGCGCGCCGGCCTCGACGATGTGCTCGGCCAGCTTCAGGTAGTAGTCGAGGGTGTAGATCGTCTCGTTCGGGTTCGACAGATCACCGGTGTACGAGAGGGCGACCTCGGCGATCGTCGTGCCGGTCTCCCGGACCGCGTCGATCGCGGGGCGCATCTGATCGACGTTGTTGAGTGCGTCGAAGATGCGGAAGATGTCGATGCCGGTGGCCGCGGCTTCCTGCACGAAGGCACGGGTCACGGCCTCGGGGTACGGGGTGTAGCCGACAGTGTTTCGGCCCCGCAGGAGCATCTGGAGATTGATGTTCGGGATCGCTTCGCGCAGTGCGGCGAGTCGTTCCCACGGATCCTCGTGCAGGAAGCGCAGTGCCACGTCGTAGGTCGCGCCGCCCCAGGCCTCGATCGAGAGCAGTTCGGGCGTCATGCGGGCGACGTGCCCGGCGACGGTGAGCAGGTCCTTGCTGCGGACCCGCGTCGCGAGCAGCGACTGGTGCGCATCGCGGAAGGTGGTGTCGGTGACGCCGACCGCCTTCTGCTCGCGTAGGGCGCGTGCGAACCCCTCCGGGCCGAGTTCGAGAAGCCGTTGCCGCGAGCCTGCCGGCGGCGGGGTGCTCAGATCGATGTCCGGCAGCTTGTCGTGCGGGTAAACCGTGGTCGGCCGCTCACCGTGCGGTTTGTTGACCGTGACGTCGGCCAGGTAGGTGAGGATTTTCGTTCCGCGGTCCGCCGACGAGCGCAGCGTCAGAAGCTGCGGGCGCTGCTCGATGAACGAGGTGTTGACGCGCCCGGCCCGGAAGTCCTCGTCGACGAGGACGGCCTGGAGGAACGGGATGTTGGTGGAGACTCCGCGGATACGGAACTCGGCGACCGCGCGGCGGGCACGCGCCACCGCCGCGTCGAAGTCGCGGCCGCGGCAGGTGAGCTTGACGAGCATGGAGTCGAAGTGCGCCGAGATCTCGGCGCCCACCGAGGTGCCACCGTCGAGGCGGATACCGGCGCCGCCGGGGGTCCGGTAGCCGGTGATGCGTCCGGTATCGGGCCGGAACCCGTTGGCGGGATCCTCCGTCGTGATGCGGCACTGCAGCGCGGCACCGCGGATGGTGATCTTGTCCTGGCTCAACCCCAGATCCTCGAGCGATTCGCCGGCTGCGATGCGCAGCTGTGCCTGGACGAGGTCGACGTCGGTGATCTCCTCGGTGACCGTGTGCTCGACCTGGATGCGCGGGTTCATCTCGATGAACACGTGGTTGCCGCGCTCGTCGACGAGGAATTCGACCGTGCCGGCGCACTGGTAACCGATCTCCCGTGCGAACGCGACCGCGTCCGCGCAGATGCGATCGCGGAGTGCGGGGTCGAGGTTCGGCGCGGGCGCCAACTCGATCACCTTCTGGTGGCGGCGCTGAAGCGAGCAGTCGCGCTCGTAGAGATGGATGACGTTGCCGTAGTTGTCGGCGAGGATCTGCACCTCGATGTGCCGGGGGTTGACCACGGCCTGCTCGAGGAACACGGTCGGATCGCCGAAGGCGGCGTCGGCTTCACGCGACGCGGCTTCGATGGACTCCCGCAACTGGTCGGGCTCGGCGACGCGGCGCATGCCTCGTCCGCCACCACCGGCGACGGCCTTGACGAAGATCGGGAAATGCATGTTCTCGGACGCGGCCACCAGAGCGTCGACGTCGGCGGAGGGTTCCGACGACGCCAGCACCGGCAGACCGGCGGCTTTCGCCGCTGCGATCGCGCGCGCCTTGTTGCCGGTCAGCTCGAGGATCTCGGCGGGCGGGCCGACGAAGGTGATGCCGGCGTTCGCGCATGCCGCTGCCAGTTCGGGGTTCTCCGAGAGGAAGCCGTAACCGGGATAGATCGCGTCGGCCCCGGCGGACACGGCGGCGTCGACGATCCGGTCCACGGACAGGTAAGTCCGGACGGGATGACCTTCGTCGCCGATCTGGTACGCCTCGTCCGCTTTCAGGCGGTGGAGCGAGTTGCGGTCTTCGTACGGGAACACCGCGACAGTTCCGGCGCCCAGTTCGTAGGCGGCACGGAACGCCCGGATCGCGATCTCGCCACGGTTGGCGACAAGCACTTTGGAGAACATTGGACGACGGTACCGCGACGTAACAATCGATTCGCTGCCCCGGTTCCATATCCTGGGAAAGTGTGGCTACCTGTGACGACTGGAACAATTCAGACGTCTCAGAGGTAACACGCCGGCAATCCCCTCAGCCCTCTCGCCGTAACCTCTCGGCCCGCTCCCGGAGACGGTGCGCGAAACGTAACACCGGGATCGCGGCTCAGGACTTGTCCAGATACTCGATGCTCTCGGTGTCGAGCGCAGCCGTCACCATGCTCGCCAGACCCGGGTGCTCCCGTAGTCCCGGGTCCTGATCGGTGACGGTCCGCGCGAACGCCCGGGCGGCTTCGATGACGTCCCCGTCGTCGACGAGCGAAAGCAGACGCAGCGTGGTCACCGTGCCCGACTGCGCCTTGCCCAGAACATCGCCCTCGCGGCGCAACTGCAGGTCGAGTTGCGCGAGTTCGAACCCGTCGGTCGTTCCCGCGACCGCCTGGAGGCGGGTCATCGTCGGGGATCCCGGCTTCGTGTCGGTCACCAGCAGGCACAAGCCCTGGTGACCGCCTCGGCCGACGCGCCCGCGCAACTGGTGCAACTGGCTCACACCGAATCGGTCGGCATCGACGATCACCATCACGGTCGCGTTCGGCACGTCGACGCCGACCTCGACCACGGTGGTGCAGACGAGCACGTCGACGGCACCGTCGTTGAACTCGCGCATGACCGCGTCCTTGTCGTCGGCGGGCAACCGGCCGTGGAGGAGTCCGACGTTCAGATCGCGGAGAGGGCCGGAGGCGAGCATCTCGTGAAGTTCGAGCACGGAGGTCGTCTCGGGGGGCTCCTGCGCACCGGACGCGCGTGCGCGTGACTTGCCGGCCGGTGCGGCGCCCTGCTCGCCCGGGTCGACGGGGAGGTCCTCGTCGGTATCTCCGTCGCCGATCCTCGAGCACACCACATAGGCCTGCCTGCCGTCCGCGACCTCTTCCCGGATGCGTTCCCAGGCGCGGTCGACCCACGTCGGATGCACTTTCGCCGGCACCACCCGGCTCACGATCGGCGAACGACCACGCGGCAGTTCCCGGAGGGTGGAGACCTCGAGGTCGCCGAGCACCGTCATCGCGATGGTGCGCGGGATCGGTGTCGCGGTCATCACGAGCACGTGCGGGGACGCGCCGTCGCGGCCGCGGGAACGCAGCGAATCACGCTGTTCGACGCCGAAGCGGTGTTGCTCGTCGACGACGACCAGTCCCAGGTCGAAGAAGTTCACACCGTCCTGGATCAGCGCGTGCGTGCCGATGACGATCCCGGCGTCGCCGGTGACCGCCTCGTTGAGCGCCTTCCGCTTCCGGGCCGTACTCATCGAGCCGGTGAGCAGAGTCACGCGGGTCGCGAGTTCATGAGCTCCGAGTTCTCCGGCCGACGCCAGATCGCCGAGCATCGCGGTCAATGACCGGGCGTGCTGCGCCGCGAGCACCTCGGTGGGTGCGAGCAGCGCACACTGGTGTCCCGCGTCGATCACCTGCAGCATCGCCCGCAACGCCACGATCGTCTTACCGGAACCCACCTCACCCTGTAGCAACCGGTTCATCGGGTGCGGACGCGACACGTCGGCGGAGATCTCTTCGGCGACGGCGAGCTGGCCCGCGGTCAGCTCGAAGGGCAGACGCCGATCGAACTCCTCGGCCAGTCCCCCGTCGCGGCGCGCGCACGCCGGTGCCGAGCGCACCTCCACGTCGTGGCGCCGTTGCGCCAGCACGAGCTGCACGGCCGCGGCTTCGTCGAACTTGAGCCGGTCGCGGGCGCGGTCCACCTCCTCCTTGGTGTCGGGGAGATGGACCGAGCGCAGCGCCTCGTCGAGGCCGATGAAACCCCGGTCGGCCAGCACCCAGTCGGGCAGCGGGTCTTCGACGGGATCGAGCTGGTCGAGGACTTGGCGCACACAGCGCATCACCGTCCACGACTCGACGTCGCGGGTCGCGGGGTACATCGGGATCAACGCGCGGTCGAACACCGACATGTCGACACCCGCCGCGTCCTGCGCGGTACGTGCGAGGCCGGCGAGCGCACCCGCACCTCGGACGCGCGCGGGGGCTGCGGAGACGAGGTCGGCGGCGGTGCGAGGTTCGGGCAGAACCACGTAGCTGGGGTGGGTCAGGCTCCACTTGTCGCGGAAGTACTTGACGGTGCCGGAGAACATCGCCCGGACGCCCGGTTTGATGTTGTGCTTGACCTTGTGCGGGTTGAAGAACGTGACGTCGATGGTGTGCCGGTCGGATCGCAGCCGGACCGCGAGTCGCTTGCCCGCGCGCGATTTCATCGGCACTTCCTGCGCGGATTCGACACGCGCGATGATCGTGATGTGCTGGCCTTCGACGGGGCGGCTCTCACCGAGTTCCGCTCCTTGCGTCGCGTAACGGTGCGGGTAGTGCCGCAGCAGGTCCTCGACCGTGGTCATCCCGAACGCGTCGGACAGGGCATCCGCCGTCTTGTGCCCGAGGAGATGATCGAGCCGGTCCGCGAGTGTCGCCACTGCCGTCCCTTCCGCATTCCGTGTGGTGGCCCTCGCGGCGCACCGACTACTCGACGCCGAGCTGCAGCAGGTCGCTGCACTGGCCGCCCCGGTACACCACAACCTCCAGCGCGGGATGACGGCGATCGAGGTGCTCGGTCAGCTGCTCGGCAAGTCCGTCGGGAGCGTCGGAGCCGACCAGCATCGTCACGAGCTCTCCGCCCGCGGCGAGGATCTTGTCGAGCAGAGACACTCCCGCTGCCACCAGATCATGCTCGATGACTACGACATCATGTCCCGACAAGCCGAGGCTGTCGCCCGGCTCGCACGTTCCCACCCAGGTCAGAGCCCGTTCCTCTGCTATGCGCAACGAACCCCACCGGACGGCGGCCGCGGCTTCGGACATCGCGAACGCGTCGTCGACCGTCGCGCGGCCGGGATCGTGGACGGCCAGCGCCGCCAGCCCCTGCACCATCGACGAACTCGGCAGGAACATCACGTTCCGGTTCTCGGACCGAGCCTGCACACCCACGGCGACGACGTCCTGCGCCGACAGTGAACCGTTCGGCAGGACCAGCACGTCACCGCTGGGCAGGGCGCGAATCGCCTCGAGGAGGAGGTGCGGACCGAAGTCCGTGTCCGCGTGCAACACGGCGGCACCTTCGGATTCGAACAACTCCCTCGTGCCGTGGCCTGCCACCACAGCGAGTACAGCCCGCGGCGCGGTACCGACTGCCGTGAGCGGCACCACCGTGGCGGGAATACCGGGCTGCGCCGAGCACGCGTCGCCTGTCGCGGCGTCCAGCGCGAAGCACGTGATGTCGATGCGGATCAGGGAACCGGCGGCGAGTCCGGCTTCCACCGCAGCGCCGGGATCGCAGCAGTGCACATGGACCGACCAGGACCCGGCGCCGTCCCCGACGACCGCCACCGAGTCGCCCAGCGCGTCGAGCCGGACCCGGAGGACGTCGATGTCCTCGGTTTCGGCGCGCTCGACGACGTACATCACTTCGTAGTCCTGCTGCGTCTCGGTCCGCGGTGCACGGGAGGGTTCGGACGCGGAACTCGCCGCCGCCGGGACGGGTGGTCCGGTGACCTGGATGCGACGGCGGGGCCGTTGCCCGGTGGTGACTTCGACCAGGCAGTCGAGGAGTATCACGAGTCCGAGGCCGCCGGCATCGACGACTCCCGCTTCGGCCAGTACGTCGAGTTGCGCGGGGGTTCGCTGCAGGGCGTCCGCTGCGGCGTCGGCGGCGGCCACCGTGACGTCGCAGACCGTGGCACCGGGGTCACGGGCCGCACGTTCCGCACCGTCCGCCGCGGCGTCGAGGACACTGACGATGGTGCCTTCGGCGGGCGTGCTCAGCGCTTTCATCACCAGTGTCGACGCCCGCGCCAGTGCGTCCGCGAGTCCGCGGCCGTCGACGGTGGTGTGCCCGGACATGGCGTCGGCGACTCCTCGCAAGGCCTGGGCGACGATGACTCCCGAGTTCCCCCGGGCGCCCAGGAACGCGCCGCGTGCCAGGCGCTCCGACACGTCCCACGCGGTGAGCGCACCGTCGACGGGGCCACCGATGTTCTCGACGGCGGAGTGGAGAGTGAGCACGAGGTTGGTGCCGGTATCGCCGTCCGGAACAGGGAAGACGTTGAGGGTGTTGATCTCGTGGCGGCGCTCTTCGAGGGCTTCGAGCGCGATCTCGGCCCATCGCCGCAGCGCGCGCCCGCCGACCGTGTCCCCGACCTCGAGCACCAGCTCACACCCCTCTACGTCGCTGTTCATCCTCTGCCCGAAAGAGTAGCCGGGGGTCGTGCATACGTCCGGTTTGGTCATCCGCCGTGGAGTTCGCTAAGCTGATTGGGTTGCCTCGCACGGGTGACCCTGTTCCCCGTGTTTGTAGGACGCGAAGCAAGACCAGAGAAGATGCATTATCCACTAGACACACAAGGAGTTCGCGACATGGCTGCCGTCTGCGACGTATGCGCCAAGGGCCCCGGCTTCGGGAAGTCGGTCTCGCACTCGCACCGGCGTACCAATCGTCGCTGGAACCCGAACATCCAGAGCGTCCGCGCTCAGGTTGCCCCGGGCAACACCCGCAAGATCAACGTGTGCACCTCCTGCCTGAAGGCAGGCAAGGTTACGCGCTGACCTAGGTCGAGCTGCAGACGAAGGCCCCCGGCGCGAAAGCGCAGGGGGCCTTCGTCGTTCGCGTCGGGTGCCGGATAGTGTGCCGGAATGAGCGAAAACAATAAGTCCCTCGTGCAGATCGAGGACGGCGTGCTGCAGATCGCCGTGGCCACCGCCGAGCACGGCACTTCCCTGTCCCCCGCGGGGATGGAACAGGGCACCGCGGCACTCCGGGCCGCCGGTCCCGAGATCGGTGCGGTCCTGCTCGTCGGCGAGGGCAGCAATTTCTGCGCGGGCGGCAACGTCCGCGGCTTCGCGGGTGCCGAGGACCGGGGCGCGCATCTGTTCGACATCGCGAACCTGTTCCACGATTTCATCCGGGAGATCGACGCGATCGGCGTTCCGGTCGTCGCGGCTGTGCACGGCTGGGCCGCCGGCGCCGGCATGAGCATCGTTCTGCATGCCGACATCGCGCTCGCCGGTCCCGGCACCAAGATGCGTGCCGCCTACCCGTCGATCGGATTTTCTCCCGACGGCGGCATGTCGTGGACCTTGCCCCGGATCGTCGGTCCTGCACGCGCGCGGGAGATCATCATGACCGACGCGGTGATCAACGCCGACGAAGGCGTCCGGCTCGGACTGCTCAGCAGGTTGGTGGCCGACGACGAGATCGGGAGCGAGGCGCTGCGTATCGCCCGGACGCTCGCTCACGGTCCGACCCAGTCGTACGCGTCCATCCGGAAACTCGTCGCCGAGTCCGATTCCCGGTCGCTCTCCGATCATCTCGACGCCGAAGCCGCTGCCATCTCGGCAGCCGCGACCACACCCACGGGCATCGAAGGCGTCGACTCGTTCGTCGAGAAGCGCCGCCCCGACTGGTCTGCTGTGCGCGCTCGCTCCTGACGACGTGCGGTGCGGTGCCGGTGGTCAGGCCAGTCGCCAGTCCACCGGCTCCGCGCCCTGTTCGACGAGCAGCGCGTTCGCCCGGCTGAAGGGCCGCGACCCGAAGAATCCGCGCGACGCCGACAACGGCGACGGATGCGCCGACTGCACCGTGGGCACATCACCGAGCATCGGTACGAGAGTCCCGGCGTCGCGACCCCACAGGATGGCGACGAGCGGTGCCCGACGGGCAACCAGCGCGCGGATCGCTTGCTCGGTGACTTTCTCCCAGCCCTTGCCCCGATGTGAGGCGGCTTGTCCCGGAGCTACGGTGAGAACCCGGTTGAGCAGCAGCACGCCGCGTTCGGTCCACGGTGAGAGATCACCGTTCGGGGGCAGCGGCAATCCGAGATCCTCGGTGTACTCGCGATAGATGTTGGTCAGGCTGCGGGGAATGGGCCGGACCGCCGGATCCACCGAAAAGCTCAGGCCCACAGCATGTCCCGGAGTCGGATACGGATCCTGTCCGACGATGAGCACCCGCACCTCGTCGAAGGGTTGCGCGAATGCCCGCAAGACATCGGCCCCGGCCGGAAGGTAGGAACGCCCCGCTGCCAGTTCCGCCCGCAGGAACTGTCCCATCGAGGCGATGTCGTCGGCGACCGGAGCGAGCGCCTGCGCCCAGCCGGGCTCGATGATCTCGGACAACGGCTTGCTCACTCGGGCGGCCTGCTCTGTCACGTTCTCCTGCTCCTGATTCGTGCTTGATGTCGCGGGTCGTGCACTGGGTTCCCCGACACGATGGTGGCCCGGTCAGTCGAGTCGACGCAGTGCGGTGCGGTAGTACTCGGCGTTGGCCGCGTACATCTTCGCGTTCGCGTCGAAGTGGCCTTCCGGGATCTCGACTCCGTCGCGAACCTTTGCGGGCACGCCCATCGCCATCCGGCGGGCCGGCAACTCGAATCGCGGCGGGATCAGCGCTCCGGCGGCAACCTGGGCGCCGGCGCCGATGGTCGATCCGTTGAGGACGAGCGATCCGGATCCGATGAGAGCGCCGTCGCCGATCGTCGCGCCCTCGATGTGCACGTTGTGCCCCACCACACACCGCGCGCCGATGACGGTGGGCTCGATCGCGGTGCAGTGGACGATCGTTCCGTCCTGGATGTTGGTTTCCTCACCGATGGTGATCGTCCCGTAGTCCGCGCGCAGGACCGCCGTGGGCCATACCGACGCGCGGGCACCGAGTGTGACGTTTCCGATCACGACCGCATCGGGATGAATCCAGGCATCGGGGTGGATATCGGGAACGCGATCACCGAGTGCATAGAGAGCCATGTCGCCCAACCTATCTCGAGGTACCGGGCGAAAAGCTGTGCCACCCTCCGGGACCGGCCGGAGGCCTGCCGTCGACGGTCACCCCGCGCCCCTGCCGCACTGTTCCGATGCGCCGCCACCCGCTGGGCAGCATCACGCCCGGTGGGAAGCACGCTGCCAGCGCGTGATCCTCGCCGCCTGCGAGCACCCATTCCCACGGGTCCGCGCCCAACTCCGCCCCGGCGGCGACGAGACGCTCGTCGGGTGTGATCGCGGCGCGATCCACATCGATCGCAACGTCCGACGCGGTGGCGATGTGCCCGAGGTCGGCGACGAGACCGTCGGAGATGTCGGTTCCGGCGCGGGCACCGGCATCGGCGGCGGCGGGGCCGGCGTCGTACGGGGGTGAGGGCACGCGGTGCGCGTCGACGAGATCCCGATAACCGTCGAGGCCGGCGACGAGCACGGCGAGACCTGCTGCCGACCGCCCCACATTCCCGGCAAGAGCCACGACGTCCCCGGGGCGGGCACCCGAGCGCAGCAGCGGCGCACGACCCTCCAGGTCACCGAGGACCGTGACCGACACGATCACCTCGCGCGCCTGGACGAGATCGCCGCCGACAACTCCTGCTCCGAGCGCTTCGGCTGCTTCACCGATGCCTGCGGAGATCTCGTCGAGCACGGCGGCGGGCGTCTCCGGCGGGCAGCCGAGTCCCACGACGAACGCGACCGGCCGGGCCCCGATCGCGGCGACATCGGCACCGTTCTGCGCGACGGCTTTGCGTCCGACCTCGTGCGGGCTCGACCAGTCGAAGCGAAAGTGCCGGCCCTCGACCAGCATGTCGGTGGATACCGCGATTCTCCCGTCGGCCGCGGCGACGACCGCAGAGTCGTGCCCCGGTCCTACCAGGGTCGTGCGGGGTTGCCGTCGTCCCGCGATCGCACGGGCGATGGCGGGAAACTCGCCGATGTCGGAGACGGTGGGGCCGGTCTGATCTGCCACGGTGATGGGCGCCTCTTTCTCGGTCGGCAGCGGATACGGGCCGGTACGCCCCCTGCTACGTTCGTTCCACGCTACCGTTGCCGACATCATCCCTCCGACGCTGGACACCATGAACAACACACATTCTTCCGAGCAGGAACCCGGCGACCAGGGTCCTGACGAGCAGGAACCCGCCGACACCGCCGGGTCCGAGCAGACGACACCCTCCGAACCGCGTCGCCATCCCGCACTGATCGCGACTGCGATCGCGCTGCCGGTGGCACTGCTGGTGGGCGTGGTGGTTGCCGCCGTGTTCGTCGCGCGCACCCCGGTCAACTCTCCGGTCGGGCTGGGTCCGGTGCCCGCCCCCGACGCCGAGTCGGAATCCTGCACCTCACTGCTCGGCGCGCTGCCCGAGGATCTCGGCGACTACACGCGCGCCGAACTCGCCGATCCCGCACCGGCCGGCGCCGCGGCGTGGCAGTCCGCAGACGGCGCGGAGGTCGTGTTGCGATGCGGACTCGAGCGGCCCGCCGAATTCGATCAGGCCGCGGCGCTGACGGTCATCGACCAGGTCCAGTGGTTCGAGATCTCGGGCGCACAGCAGGGCATCGACGCGAGCACGTGGTTCGCCGTCGACCGTCCCGTCTACATCGCGCTGACGGTACCCAACGGGTCGGGACCGACACCGCTGCAGGACGTTTCGGCATCCATTGCCGAGACGCTCCCCCAGCAGGAGATCGATCCCGCCCCGATCGGCGGGCCCTGAACCGTCACCCGCTGCCGATGCGGCTGTGCCGTTACTGCCCGGCGGCCGCGCGCATCGTGCCGGTGCGCTGGAACCGGCTGTGGAACGAGAACGCCTCGTCGAGAAGGTGTGGCGTCTGACCGGCCCCGGGCAGCGCCTCGGCCCGATCGACGTAGTCGTGTAGTTCCGCCCGGAAATCGGGATGGGCACAACGCTCGATGACCACCCGGGACCGCCGGCGCGGCGACAGGCCGCGCACGTCGGCGAGGCCCTGTTCGGTGACGATCACCTGGACGTCGTGTTCGGTGTGGTCGACGTGCGGCACCATCGGCACGATCGAGGAGATCGCGCCGTTGCGCGCGGTCGACGGGCTGAGGAACATCGACAGGTAACCGTTGCGGGTGAAGTCACCCGAGCCACCGATGCCGTTCATGATGCGCGTGCCCATGACATGGGTGGAATTGACGTTGCCGTAGATGTCGGCCTCGAGCATCCCGTTCATGGCGATGATGCCGAGCCTGCGCACGATCTCGGGATGGTTGCTGATCTCCTGGGGGCGCAGCACGATGTGGTTGCGGTAGAAGTCGATGTTGCGCACGAACTCGTCGAGGCCCGCCTCGGACAGCGCGAGCGCGGTGGACGACGCGTAGCGCACCGTCCCGTTCGCGATGAGTTCCAGCATGCCGTCCTGGATGACCTCCGAGTAGCACGTCAGCCCGCGGTACGGCCCGCTGGAGAGTCCGGCGAGCACCGCGTTGGCAACGTTGCCGACACCGGACTGCAGCGGCAGCAGAGTGTCGGCGGGGAGGCGCCCGGCGGCCACCTCGTGCGCGAAGAAGTCGAGCACATGCCCGGCGATGGCCTGACTGGTCGCGTCCGGCGCCGTCAGCGGGTTCGCGCTGTCCGACACATCGGTCTCGACCACCGCGACCACGCGCGCCGGGTCGACCCGGAAGGTCTGCTGCCCGATCCGGTCCTCGACATCGGTGAGGTGGATCGGGGTGCGGTGCGGCGGGAGCGCGGTGCCGTAGTAGATGTCGTGGACACCGGCCATGGCATCGGGGATCCAGGAATTGACCTCGAGCACGATCTTCTCGGCGACATCGAGCCACGTCTTGTTGTTTCCCACGGAGGTGGCGGGGATCAGTTCACCGGACTCGGTGATGCCGGAGACTTCGACGACCGCGACGTCGACGTGCCCGTAGTAGCCCTCCCACACCTGCTGCGCCACGTGCGACAGGTGGATGTCGACGTAATCCATGCGGCCGTCGTTGATACGTCCGCGCGCGGTCGGCTCGGCTTGGTACGGCATGCGCAGAGCGATGCCGTCCGCCTCGGCGAGCAACCGTTCGGTCTCCGTCGACACCGAGGCTCCGGTGAGAAGATTGATCGTGAAGTCGTCACCGCCCGCCCGAGCACGGCGAATGTGCTCGGCCAGTGCCGGAGTGACCCGCTTGGGGGTACCCGCGCTCGCGAAGCCACTGATCGCGACGGTGTCGCCGGAGCGAATGTGCCGCACCGCCTCCTCGGCGGAAACGATCTTGCGCCTGAAGGATTCGTTGCGGATGCGGCCCGCGGAGGTGACTCCGGCGACTGTCTCCGCCTTCGACGGCGCAGAGGAAAGGGTGGGTGCGTGCATGGCGATGAGGATAGAGGGGCCGAGAGACTCGCCGATCACACTCGCCGAACGGGCGCGATCCCGATCACGTTGCGGCCGGCGTCCGGCGTCGTATCGTATACGCCACCTTGTCGGGCAAACATCTTGTGTGACAGATACTTTCGGCTCTGCGCACAAGGTTCCCGGGCGCCGCGCGTCGCGCGGACGGTGGCGCAGGGCAGGCGGACGGAGGACAACCGTTGGATGCGTTCGTCGCTCACTCGGCACCGCTCACCGAACGAACGCGCCACTCGTCGTGAAAAAACGCGTACCCGACCCGCCGACGGTGGGCCGCTCCGATTCGCAGTGCCACCGTACGAGTCGGTGATGTCGGGCACGATGGGGCAATGAGCATCCCCACCGACGGTCTGCGCGACGACGCCGAACACCTCCTCCGAGAGCTTGCCGGACCGGACGCCCGCTTGCGCGACGACCAGTGGACCGCGATCGAGGCGCTCGTCGTCCAGCGCCGCCGGGCACTCGTGGTCCAGCGCACCGGTTGGGGAAAATCCGCCGTCTATTTCATCTCCGCCAAACTGCTGCGGGCGCACGGACACGGCCCGACGGTGATCGTGTCCCCACTGCTGGCACTGATGCGCAACCAGGTCGCCGCCGCCGAACGAGCAGGTGTGCGGGCCGCGACCATCAACTCCGGCAACATGACGGAGTGGGACGAGATCCACGAACGGATCCGGTCCGGTGATGTCGACGTCCTGCTCGTCAGTCCGGAACGGCTCAACAACCCCGACTTCCGCGATCAGGTGCTCCCGGCTCTCGCACGCGACGCGGGTCTCGTCGTCGTGGACGAAGCGCACTGTGTATCGGACTGGGGCCACGATTTCCGTCCCGACTACCGGCGTATCCGCACGCTCGTCGCCGACCTCGGCGACGGAGTGCCGGTTCTGGCCACCACCGCGACCGCCAACGATCGGGTGGTCGCCGACGTCGCCGCGCAACTGGGAGTCGGCGCTCAGGTCCGGTCGGGTGTGCCCGGAGAGCCGGCGTCGTCGTCCGACGGAACACTCGTTCTGCGCGGCGGACTGGACCGCCCCTCACTGCACCTGTCGGTGGTCCGCATCGACGAACCGGCTCGTCGTGCGGCCTGGCTGGCCCAGCATCTGGACGAGCTTCCGGGTTCGGGCATCGTGTACACGCTGACGGTGTCGGCCGCACGCGATCTCGCGGCACTGCTGTCGGACCACGGCTACGCCGTCGCCGCGTACACCGGTCAGACCGACCCGGCCGAACGGGAGCAGCTCGAGTCGGACCTTCTGGCCAACCGCGTCAAGGCGCTGGTCGCCACGTCGGCGCTGGGCATGGGGTTCGACAAGCCCGATCTGGGCTTCGTCGTCCATCTCGGGGCGCCGTCCTCTCCTATCTCCTATTACCAGCAGGTCGGCCGGGCCGGCCGTTCGACGGACCGCGCGGAAGTCGTGCTTCTCCCCGGCCCCGAGGACCGGCAGATCTGGCAGTGGTTCGCCTCCGTGGCGTTCCCGGAAGAGTCGCTGGTGCGCCGGGTCATCGAGGCGCTCGACCCGGAACGGCCGCTGTCGACCCAGGCATTGGAGCCGCGTGTCGACCTCAACCGGTCACGGCTCGAGATGGTGCTCAAGGTGCTGGACGTGGACGGAGCGGTCCGCCGGGTGAAGGGCGGTTGGATCGCGACGGGACAACCGTGGGTGTACGACGCCGAGCGGTATGCCCGCCTCGAAGAAGCCCGCACCGCCGAACAGAACGCGATGATCGAGTACGAGCGCACCACCGAGTGCCGCATGGTCTTCCTTCGCCGCCAGCTCGACGATCCGGAACTCACCGCGGACACCCCGGGATGCGGCCGGTGCGACAACTGCACGGGGTCGCGATGGTCCGACGTCGTGGACGAGGCGGAGGTGGCCAGGACGAAGGCTCGCCTCGAGCGCCCCGGCGTCGACCTCCCCCCGCGACGGCAGTGGCCGACGGGCATGGCGACGCTCGGTGTGAAGCTCTCGGGCCGCATCACCGACGGCCCCGAGCCCGGGCGCGTTCTGGGAAGACTGTCGGATCTGGGCTGGGGTCCCCGCCTGCGTGCGCTTCTCGACGCTCCGGACGGTCCCGTTCCCGACGCGGTGGTGCAGGCGTCGGTGGCAGTGCTCGCGTCCTGGGATTGGGCGCAACGACCCACCGCGGTGATGGCCGTCGAGTCCCCGGACCACCCGGTGCTCACCGCCTCGCTCGCGTCGCGTCTGTCACAACTGGGCCGACTTCAGGATTTAGGTGTATTACGTCGCCGAACGGGGCATCCCCCTGCGACGGCCGCGAATTCGGCATACCGGATCGCCGCGCTCGTCGATGCGTGGGAGACGCCCGATCTCAGCGGAGTGCGCGGTCCGATCCTTCTCGTCGATGCGGTGACCGACACCGGCTGGACGCTCACGATGGCGGCGAGGACTCTCGTCGCCGCCGGAGCCGACGCGGTGCTGCCGTTCGCGCTCGCGAGCCCGAAGTAATCGCTACGAGGAGACCAGACGCTACATGTTCGTGACCGGTATCACACCACATGTCCTACCTGCACGAAGCGCGGACTTTAGCACCCGAGCCAGTCGAAACGGGTGAATTCGACATCAAATCTTGTTAAGTTACGAGGACTTATGAAGCCCGTTACGGAAAGTAGTACCCCATCTGTAGAGCCGGCTGAATTGAGTTTCCGGAGTCCGCGCATCGCCGACGGAAAACGGCTGTGGCAGATCGCCCGCGACTCCCAGGTACTCGATGTCAATTCCGGTTACGCGTATGTGTTGTGGTGCCGTGATTTCGCCGAGTCTTCCGTGGTCGCCACCGACGAGCACGACCGCGCCGTCGGTTTCGTGACCGGATACCTGCGACCCGAGTCGCCACAGACGTTGTTCGTATGGCAGGTCGCCGTCGACGCCGATCAGCGCGGTCGTGGCGTCGCAGGCCGCATGCTGGACACTCTGCTCGACAGGCTCGCCCCCCTCGGCGTCACCCGCCTCGAGACCACGGTGAGTCCCGACAACGCAGCGTCGATCGCGATGTTCACCGCATTGGCTCGCCGCCGCGGAACCCATATCACCCGGAGCGATTTGTTCGCGCCCGACGATTTTCCGGATTCTCATCTGGCTGAGGATCTTTACACGATCGGAGAGTGATCACCCGAGATTCGGGTATCGATCACTTCGAGTTTCTTAAATATCGCAGGAGGACCACCACATGACCATCCTGGAACACAAGCCCGGCACGACGGGCGACATGGATATCTTCACGCATCTCGAGTCGGAAGTGCGCAGCTACAGCCGCAGCTGGCCCACCGTATTCGAAAAAGCGTCCGGATCCTGGCTCCGCAGTGAGAGCGGCAAGGACTACCTCGACTTCTTCGCGGGCGCCGGCGCCCTCAATTACGGGCACAACAACCCGATCCTCAAGTCCGCGCTCGTGGACTACATCATGAGCGACGGCATCACCCACGGCCTCGACATGAACACCGTCGCGAAGCGGCGCCTGCTCGAGACGTTCGAACAGCTCGTGCTCAAGCCCCGCGGGCTCGATTACAAGGTCCAGTTCCCCGGTCCTACCGGCACGAACTCGGTCGAGGCCGCACTCAAGCTTGCCCGCAAGGTCACCGGGCGCGAGTCGGTCATCAACTTCACCAACGCCTTCCACGGTATGACGCTCGGCGCTCTGTCGGTCACGGGCAACTCCATGAAGCGCGCGGGTGCCGGCGTCCCGCTGGTGCACGCGACCCCGATGCCGTTCGACAACTACTTCAACGGAGTCACAGAGGACTTCCAGTGGTTCTCCCGCGTGCTCGACGACGCCGGCAGCGGCCTCAACCGCCCCGCCGCGGTCATCGTCGAGACCGTTCAGGGTGAAGGCGGCGTCAATATCGCCCGCCCCGAATGGCTTCGCGCGCTGGCGGATCTGTGCCAGGAACGCGACATCCTGCTGATCGTCGACGACGTGCAGATGGGATGCGGCCGCACCGGCCCGTTCTTCTCCTTCGAGGTCGCCGGGATCACCCCCGACATCGTCACGCTGTCGAAGTCGATCGGTGGCTACGGTCTGCCGTTGGCGCTGACGCTGTTCAAGCGCGAACTCGACGTCTGGGGCCCGGGCGAGCACAACGGCACCTTCCGTGGGAACAATCCGGCGTTCGTCACCGCTACCGCCGCCCTCGAGCACTACTGGGCCGACGACAAGCTCGAGCGCGAAACGCTGCGCAAGGGCGAGCGCATCCGGCAGACGTTCATGAACCTGTCCGACATGTTCGACGGCGTCTCGACGCGCGGTCGCGGTCTCGTCCAGGGACTGGTGTTCGAGAAGCACGAGAACGCACAGAAGGTCTGCGAGCTCGCCTTCGAGGAGGGTCTTCTCGCGGAAACCTCGGGACCGTCCGACGAGGTGGTCAAGCTCCTTCCGCCGCTGACCATCAGTGACGACGAGCTGGAGTTCGGACTCAACATCCTCGCCGAGGCCACCGCGAAGGTGCAGGCCTGAGCGCAGTCCGCTCCCCCTTTCCCGAGAAACCCTCACCCCTAAGGATTTTCGACACCCATGATCGTTCGTACGACTGAAGAGATCACCGGTACCGATCGCGACGTCACGTCCGAAGACGGCAACTGGACCAGCAAGCGGATCGTGCTCGCCGGCGACAAGGTCGGTTTCTCGTTCCACGAGACGACCATCAAGGCGGGCACCGTCAACGAGTTCCACTACGCGAACCACATCGAGGCGGTGTGGCTGGTGGAAGGCGAGGGCACCCTCCAGGACCTGGACAACGACGTGGAGTACGAGCTGGGTCCGGGTTCGATGTACCTGCTCAACGGCCACGAACGCCACCGCGTCCTGCCGCGCACGACGATGCGGATGATGTGCGTGTTCAATCCTCCGGTGACGGGTCGCGAGGTCCACGACGAGAACGGTGTCTACCCGCTCGTCGAAGAACCCGCCTGATACCCACCCGGGTGGTCGCCACGCGCGACGCGAGCACGTGACCAATTGCGGGGCGGGCGCTTAGAGTCGAATCATGACTTTCGAGCGCTCGCCCCGCATTGCTGTCGGTCCGGCGCCGGACGAGCGCTTCGTCCGAGCCGTCACCAGTGGCGGTGGGGTGGTGTGCGACCTCGACGACGCGCCCGACGCGCTGGTCTGGACCGGCGGACCCGACTCGTTTCCCGAGTCGCTCCCCCGGTCCGTGCGCTGGGTTCAGCTTCCGGCGGCCGGGGTCGAGCGCTGGCTGTCCGAAGGAATCGTCCGGGCTCATCCGCAAGTGATGTGGACCTCCGCCGCGGGTGCGTACTCGGCGACCGTTGCCGAGCACGCGCTCATGCTGCTGCTCGCCGGGGTGCGGGCACTGCCGGCCCACCTCGAGGCAACCTCCTGGGAGCCCGAGGCCTTCTTTCCCACCCTCGGGACGTTGCGAGGATCCACCATCGGCATCATCGGCGCCGGTGGCATCGGCCGGGCACTGATCCCCATGCTCGCGGCACTGGGCGCACGCGCCCTGGCCGTGACCCGCAGCGGCCGTCCCGTACCCGGCGCTGTCGAAACCTACCCCGTCGAGAGGATCGACGAGATCTGGCACCTCGCAGACCATTTCGTCGTCGCCGCACCCTCGACCACCGAGACCGAACAACTCGTCGGCGCCCCGGAACTTGCCGCCATGAAACCCACCGCGTGGGTGATCAACGTTGCCCGGGGACGCCTCATCGATACCGAGGCACTGGTGGAGGCGCTACGACAGGGCACCATCGCGGGAGTGGGTCTGGACGTCACCGACCCGGAACCTCTCCCCGACGGTCACCCCCTCTGGTCGATGCCGAATGCGATGATCACACCCCACGACTCCAACCCCCCGGCGGTACGCATCCCCGCCTACCTCGAGCACGTCACGGAGAACGTCACCCGGTTTGCGTCCGGGCTCGATCCCGTCGCTGTGATCGACCCGAGCGCCGGGTACTGAGCGCGCCTTGGTGCGGGGGGTCACGAACCGGCGCGACCGATATCCCCGTTCTCCGCCTCGTCCCGGTCGGCCCATTCGAGAAGAGCGTCGAGCGAGAAGACGGCGTCGTCGATCCCCGCGTGCAGGTCCCCGTATTTCGCGAACCGGTCCGGGACGGTCGCGACGGTGAATTCCCGCGGGTCGACATCGGGCACTTCCTCCCAGCGGACCGGCGTCGAGACACGGGCGTCGGCCACCCCGCGAATCGAGTACGCGCTCGCGAGGGTGTGGTCGCGCGCGTTCTGGTTGTAGTCGACGAACACGGCCGACTGGTCGCGGTCCTTACGCCACCAGGTGGTCGTCACATCCCGGGGCGCTCGTCGTTCGACTTCCCGCGCGAATGCCCATGCGGCCCGGCGTACGTCGTCGAACCCCCATCGGGGCTCGATCCGGACGTAGACGTGCAGTCCCCGGCCACCCGACGTCTTCGGCCAGCCGACCGCGCCCAGTTCGGCGAGGACTTCCTGTACCACTCCCGCCACGCGCACCACGCGATCGAATCCGCAGTCGGGCATCGGGTCCAGGTCGATGCGCCACTCGTCGGGACGTTCGACGTCGGCGCGGCGCGAGTTCCAGGGATGGAACTCGACCGTGGACATCTGGACGGCCCACACGACGTCGGCGACGCGGGTGACGCACAACTCGTCCGCGTCGCGGTTGTAGCGCGGAAAGTGGACCCGGACGGTGTCGACCCAGTCCGGCGCGCCATGGGGAAGCCGCTTCTGGTGCACCTTCTCCCCCTCGATGCCGGACGGAAACCGGTGCAGCATGCACGGCCGTTCCCGCAAGGCGCGGACGATGCCGTCGCCCACGGCCAGGTAATAGTTCGCGATGTCGAGCTTGGTGACACCGACTTCGGGGAAGTACACACGCTCGGGATGCGACAGCCGAACCGTACGGCCGTCGGCTTCGAGTTCGACGGCTTCCGACGAGTCCTTCCCCATGCGGTCCCTCCTCGTGTACCCACGGGCCACCGCGTGCGGCCCGCCGGCGTGCACCCATCCTCGCGCGCCGGACACCACACCGCAGCACTTTCCGGTGCCGTGCTCCCTGCCGCGCGTTACCGTCGAGCTGTGTTGCTCGAGAGCGTGGTGGAGACATCGGACGCGGTGGCGGGGACCCGCTCACGGCGCGCGAAGACCGAGGCGTTGCGCGCATTGCTCGTGCGCGCCGATCCGGCCGAAGTCGAATCGGTGGTGTCGTGGCTCTCCGGGGAACTGGCCCAAGGACGGATCGGAGTCGGTTTCCGCACGCTCGCGGGCCTCGATCTGTCGCCGGCCGGCACGGCGACGCTCGAGGTCTCCGAGGTGGCCTCGATCCTCGACTCCCTCGCGACGACGTCGGGCCCGGGTTCTGCTGCGACACGTCGAGCACAGCTCGACGAATTGTTCTCACGCGCAACCGCCGGCGAACAGCATTTCCTCGTTCGTCTGCTCGGCGGCGATCTACGTCAAGGGGCGCTCGAAGGGGTGATGACCGATGCCGTGGCCGCGGCAGCAGGCCTTCCCCTCGACGCGGTGCGGCGCGCCTTCATGCTCTCCGGACGGCTCAGCGGCACGGCAGCGGCGGCCTTCGAGGGCGGGCTCGACGCCCTGGCCGCGTTCCGGATCGAGGTGGGCCGGCCGGTACGGCCCATGCTTGCCTCGCCGGCCGAGTCCCTCACCTCCGCGCTCACCGAACTCGGCGGCGAGGTGAGTGTGGAGTACAAACTCGACGGCGCACGCATCCAGGTTCATCGTGCGGGAGACGAGGTACGGATCTTCACGCGTACGTTGCGCGACATCACCGGGTCCGTACCGGAACTGGTCGACCTCGTCGCCGGCCTGCCGTGCACCAGTGTGGTGCTCGACGGGGAGACGCTCGCCTTGACCGATTCCGGCCGTCCCCGCCCCTTCCAGGAGACCATGAGCCGATTCGGCGCACGCAGCGAGCGCGAACTGCTGCTGCATCCGTACTTCTTCGACTGCCTGCACCTCGACGGAGACGACCTCCTCGACGCTCCCCTGTCCGAACGACTGGCCGCCCTCGACCGTGTGGCCGCGCGACACCGGATACCTGCGGTGACGGCGCCCGGCCCGGAGCGTGCGCAGGCGCACCTCGCGGCGTCGCTCGATCACGGGCACGAAGGCGTCATGGTGAAATCCCTCGTGTCCCCCTACAACGCGGGTCGGCGCGGACGCGCGTGGCAGAAGGTCAAACCCGAGCACACACTCGATCTGGTGGTGCTGGCCGCCGAGTGGGGTTATGGGCGCCGGACCGGATATCTGTCGAACCTGCATCTGGGCGCGCGCGATCCCGACGGCGGCCCGCCGATCATGGTGGGAAAGACGTTCAAGGGCCTCACCGACGAGTTGCTGCGGTGGCAGACAGCCGAATTCCCGCTACACGAGTCGCACCGGGACGAGCACACCGTCTATCTCGAACCGCGCCTGGTAGTGGAGATCGAACTCGACGGTGCCCAGGTCAGCACGCGCTATCCGGGCGGGGTGGCGCTCAGATTCGCGCGGGTACTGCGCTACCGCCCGGACAAATCGCCGGCAGAGGCGGACACGATCGACGCGGTGCGTGCACTGCTCCCCCGCTCGCCGGTCGGCAACGACGGCCTACCGTAGAAGGGGTGATCGACGTTCGACCTTCCCTCGACTCCCTGTGGTCCCTGGTGGACGGCAAGCGGGTCGCCGTGCTCACCGGCGCCGGCGTCTCCACCGACTCCGGCATTCCGGACTACCGCGGACCGGATTCTCCGCCGCGTAACCCGATGACGATCCAGCAGTTCGTCGGAGACCCGGTGTTCCGGCGCCGCTACTGGGCACGCAACCACGTGGGCTGGAGGCATATGGACGCCGCCCGCCCCAACGTCGGTCATCGCGCCCTGGCCGCGCTCGAGCACGCCGGGTGCGTCACCGGCGTGATCACCCAGAATGTCGATCTCCTGCACACCAAGGCGGGCAGTCGCCGCGTCATCGATCTGCACGGCACGTACGCGCAGGTTCGCTGCCTGGCCTGTCAGCATCGGATCTCCCGATTCACCCTCCACGAACGCCTCACCGGCGCCAACCCGGGGTTTGCCGAACGCGCCCGCGCGATCACGGGACTCGAAGTGGCGCCCGACGCGGACGCGGTCGTGGCCGATACCGACGGCTTCGTCGTGGTCGACTGCGAACGATGTGGCGGGATGCTGAAACCGGACATCGTGTACTTCGGTGAGATCGTGCCCCGGCCGCGTGTGGACGACGCCTTCCGGGTGATAGACGAGGCCGACGCACTCGTCGTCGCCGGGAGTTCGCTGACCGTGCAGTCCGGGTTGCGGTTCGTGCGGCACGCCGTGGCACGCGACATACCGGTGGCGATCATCAACCGGGGACCGACGCGCGGTGACTCTCTCGCCGCACTCAAGATCGAGGCAGGAACGTCGGAATCGCTCGCGGCGTTGACATCCCGCGTCGCCGAGCCGACACCGACTGCGTAACAGTTAGATTCGCACCAGATCGTCCGCGTGCACCACGGGACGATGCAGATCGGCGGGCAGGTTCCGGGTGGAGAAACCGATCATGAAGTCGAGTTCGGCCACGTCGTAGGCAACCACTCCGCGGGCCACGGTGCGGCCGTCCGGAGCGATGAGGGCAACAACATCGCCGGCGTGGAAATTGCCACTGCTACCGGTGATTCCGGCGGGCAGCAACGACCGGCGGCGATCGACGACCGCGCGGACGGCTCCTTCGTCGAGATGCAGCGCGCCGTGGGTATCGGCGGCGTGCCGCACCCAGAACAGCCGGGCAGACAGACGATCGGGACGCGCCGAGAACGCCGTCCCGACGTCCGCGGTGGTCAGTGCCCGTGCGGCGTCCGACGCCGCGGCAAGCAGCACCGGCACACCGGAGTCCGCGGCGAGCCGCGCGGCGGACAGCTTGGAGGCCATTCCCCCGGTGCCGAGTGCGCCGCCCGACCCGGCGACGACACCGTCGAGGTCTTCCGGACTGGTGACCTCCGGAATGAAGTGAGCCCCGCCCTTCCGTGGATCACCGTCGTACAGTCCGTCGACGTCGGACAGCAGGATCAGCGCCTCCGCACCGACGAGATGCGCGACGAGAGCCGCGAGCCGGTCGTTGTCACCGAACCGCAGTTCCGCCGTCGCGACGGTGTCGTTCTCGTTCACGATCGGCACGGCCCCGAGGGCGCGCAGACGATCGAGGGTGCGCTGGGCGTTCCGGTGCTGGGTGCGGCGGGCGATGTCGTCCGCAGTGAGCAGCACCTGCCCGACGGTCCGGTCGTACCGGGCGAACGAGGTGCCCCAGGCGTGAGCGAGGGCGAGTTGCCCCACGCTGGCCGCCGCCTGCTTCGTGGCCAGATCGCGGGGCCGCGTGGTGAGTCCCAGCGGCGCGAGTCCGGCACCGACAGCGCCCGACGACACCACCACGACGCTCGAACCCGACCGCATCCGCGACTCGATCGCGTCTGCGAGCCGGTCGAGCCTGCCACGATCGAGGCCGCCCACCAGACTGGTGATCGCCGACGAGCCGATCTTGACCACCACGCTGCGTGCGTCGGAGATGACCTCTCGCGTGTCGCTCACAACTCTCCTCGAAAAGATCAGAAGTCGTCGTCGTCGGAAGCGAGACCCCGACGGACCTTCTTGGCATGGCGGCGTTCTTCGGCGCCGACGCGATCGACCTGGTCCAGGCGGGCGTCGGTGCCTCGCCCGGTGCGCACGACGTCGACACCGGCTGCGGTCTGCGGCTCCCAGTCGAAGCTGACGTCACCGATGGTGACCGAGGCGCCGGGCTGCGCGCCCATCTTGACCAGCTTGGCCTCGACGCCGAGCCGTGCCAGCCGGTCGGCGAGGTAGCCGACGGCTTCGTCGTTGTCGAACGCCGTCTGGCGGACCCAGCGCTCCGGGCGCTCGCCGCGCACGATGAATCCACCGGGAACTTCGGGATCGGGAACGACGGTGAAGCCGGTCTCGTTGCGCGCGATCGGGCGGATCACCGGACGGGTGGGCTCCGCGGGCGGATGCGCCTCGCGGTACTCCTCGACCATCTTCGCCAGCGCGAACGTAAGGGGCCGCAGACCTTCGTGGGTCACCGCGGACACGGTGAACACCGGCCAGCCGCGCTTCTCGAACTCGGGCAGGACGAACTCGGCGAGTTCGGCGGCGTCGGGAACATCCGCCTTGTTGAGGACGACGATGCGGGGCCGGTCCGCGAGGTCACCGAGGCTGTTGTCGCCGGACAGCGCGGGCTGGTATGCCGCGAGTTCGGCTTCGAGGGCGTCGACGTCGGAGATCGGGTCGCGACCCGGGTCCATGGTCGCGCAGTCCACGACGTGCGCGAGCACCGCGCAGCGCTCGATGTGCCGCAGGAAATCGAGGCCGAGACCGCGGCCCTGGCTTGCGCCCGGGATCAGTCCGGGCACATCGGCGACGGTGAAGGTGGTGTCGCCGGACTGGACCACACCGAGGTTCGGAACGAGCGTGGTGAACGGGTAGTCGGCGATCTTGGGCTTGGCCGCGGACAGCACGGACACGAGCGACGACTTGCCGGCCGACGGGAACCCGACCAGACCGACATCCGCGACGGACTTCAGTTCCAGGACGAGTTCACGTTCTTCGCCCTCCTCGCCGAGCAGCGCGAAGCCGGGGGCCTTGCGCGCCTTGGAGGCAAGGGACGCGTTGCCGAGTCCGCCTCGGCCGCCCTGCGCAGCGATGAACCGGCTGCCGACGCCGACGAGGTCGGCGAGGACGTTGCCGTCGGTGTCGAGCACGACGGTTCCGTCCGGGACCTCGAGCACCAGGTCGTTGCCGTTGGCACCGCTGCGGTTGCCACCGGCACCCTGCGTGCCGTTGGTTGCCTTCGCGTGCTGGTGGAAGTGGAAGTCGAGCAGTGTGTGGACGTTGCCGCTCACCTCGAGGACGACGTCACCGCCGTTTCCTCCGTTGCCGCCGTCGGGGCCGCCGAGGGGCTTGAACTTCTCGCGATGGACGGAGGCGCAACCGTTGCCACCCTTACCGGCGCTGACGTGCAGCACAACCCGGTCGATGAAGCGGGACATGGATGGACCTCTTTCCGTGCGAGAACTGGCGAAGCTTCCCGATATGTACTGGCGAAACGTGCTGTGTGGAAAACCAACAAGGGCGGGACAGGGTGTGTGCGACCCTGGCCCGCCCCTATTGGGAGTATGTCGCGAGGAAACCCTCGCAGTGTCCTGTTCGGACGGCAGATCAGGCGTCTGCCGCGACCGGGACGATGTTGACCGTCTTGCGTCCACGCTTGGTGCCGAACTCGACAGCACCCGCTTCGAGGGCGAACAGCGTGTCGTCGCCGCCGCGTCCCACGTTCACACCGGGGTGGAAGTGGGTGCCGCGCTGACGCACGAGGATCTCACCGGCGCTGACGGACTGGCCGCCGAAACGCTTGACGCCGAGGCGCTGGGCGTTCGAATCGCGACCGTTACGGGAGCTTGATGCACCCTTCTTGTGTGCCATGACGAACCCTCCTGGGGGTTGAAGCTCGAAGCTCGAGTTACTTGATGCCGGTGACCTTGACGACCGTCAGCTTCTGACGGTGGCCCTGGCGCTTGTGGTACCCGGTCTTGTTCTTGAACTTGTGGATGTGGATCTTCGGGCCCTTGGTTTGCTCGACGATCTCGGCGGTGACCGATACCTTCGCCAGTTTGTCGGCGTCGGTGGTCAGCTCGGATCCGTCGACGACGAGGACCGGAGCAAGCGAGACAGCAGCGCCGGGCTCACCCTCGATCTTCTCGACCTTGACGAGGTCGCCTTCAGCGACCTTGTACTGCTTACCGCCGGTCTTGACGATCGCGTACGTTGCCATCGGACGGCTACCCCTTGCTTCTTCGAACGTGCTCGCGCCACAGTCTTGCGGTCGCGACTGGTCTGTATGGTGCTTACTCGGTCCCGCCGCCATCCTGAGTCCAGGCGCGGCTGGGCAGTATCGCCGAGTAGCGACTGAACAAGATTACGGGAAAGTGGCGGCCAGGGTCAAACCGGGCCGAGCTCCCCGGACCGGTCTCTGCCGGTCCGGGGAGACCCGTCATGCTTCGGCGTCAACGGGCGGACCCGCGGGGCGTCCCGCAGCCCGCCGTGAACGTGTCCTGCGGACCACCTTGACGGCAGGTTCGTCGGCGCTCGAAGGCGCGTCCTCGGGCGTCGACACCGGCGTGGTGGCCGGAGGCGTCACCGGCGTCGAGTCGGCGGCCGGGGCCGGCAGGACGAACACCGTCGCAGCGGCGTCCGCGTCCCCGGCAGGTGCTGCCGGGCGTGCCACACGGCGCGCGCGACGACGACGGGGAGCGGGCTCCGAGTCGGATTCCGGCGCGGAAACCTGCTCCGCCTCAACACTCTTCGGGGCCGACTTCGCGACCGCAGCCTCGGCCGCAGCGATCTCCTCCGCGACCTCCTCCGGCTCGTCCGCAGGGGTCGTGACCGTAGTCGCGTCCTCTCCGGTGCCGGATTCGCTCCGGGCGGCGTCGGCGATCCGGCCGGGATCGGCTGCCCGCAACGGCTCGGAGATCTTCACCGGGTCGCCCTCCTGGCCGGCCGGTGGCTGCGTCGCCGGAGCGTCTGCTCCCGCGTTCGCGGACTCGGCGACAGGAGCGTCGGTGGAGTCGGCCACAGCAGCATCAGCGGAGTCGGAATCGCTGTGCTCCGGGTGGTGCGAGGCCATGGCGAGCGCCACAGGATGAGCCGCGCGCCTGGCCAGCTCCTCCTGCGAGGGTGCCGGGGCGACGGTCTCTTCCACGACCACCTCGGCGACGGGTTCCGGAGCACTCTTGTCGCGCCCCCGCTTGCGCCGCGAACCGCCGCCCTGCGAACGCGTCGACTCCTCGTGCGGCTTGGACTCGATCGGCTCCGAGTGCACGATGATGCCGCGTCCGTTGCAGTGCTCACAAGTGGTGGAAAACGCCTCGACCAAACCGGTACCGAGACGCTTGCGCGTCATCTGCACCAAGCCCAGTGAGGTGACTTCCGACACCTGATGGCGGGTGCGGTCCCGTCCGAGGGCTTCGGTGAGACGGCGCAGCACCAGGTCGCGGTTGGACTCGAGCACCATGTCGATGAAGTCGACCACGATCATGCCGCCGATGTCGCGCAGCCGCATCTGACGGACGATCTCTTCCGCCGCTTCGATGTTGTTGCGGGTGACGGTTTCCTCGAGGTTGCCTCCCGAGCCGGTGAACTTGCCCGTGTTGACGTCGACGACGGTCATTGCTTCGGTGCGGTCGATCACGAGCGTGCCGCCCGAGGGCAACCACACCTTACGATCGAGCGCCTTCGCCAGCTGTTCGTCGATGCGGTGAGCACCGAACACGTCCACCGAGTTGTTGGAGCGGTACCGCTCCACGCGCGGCAGCAGGTCGGGTGCGACCGTGCGGATGTAGGACTCGACCGTGTTCCAGGCGTTGTCGCCCTCGATGACCAGCTTCGAGAAGTCCTCGTTGAACAGGTCGCGGACGACCTTCACAAGAAGGTCGGGCTCCTCGTACAGCGCCTTCGGCTGCCCGGAGGCCTCGGCCTGCACCTTGTCGGCCTGGGCGCTGATCGTGTCCCACTGCGACTGCAGACGGGTCACGTCGTGCGCCAGTTCGTCCTCGCTGACGCCTTCGGCGGCGGTGCGGATGATGACCCCGGCTTCTGCCGGAACGATCTCCCGCAGGATGTCCTTGAGGCGCTTGCGCTCGGTGTCCGGCAGCTTCCGGCTGATCCCGGTCGACGATCCACCCGGGACGTAGACGAGGAATCGGCCGGCCAGGCTGATCTGGGTGGTCAGACGCGCGCCCTTGTGGCCGACGGGGTCCTTGCTGACCTGGACCACCACCATGTCGCCCGGCTTGAGCGCCTGCTCGATCTTGCGGGAGTTTCCTCCCAGGCCGGCAGCCTCCCAGTTGACCTCACCGGCGTAGAGCACGCCGTTGCGGCCGCGTCCGATGTCGATGAAGGCGGCTTCCATGGACGGCAGCACGTTCTGCACGCGACCGAGGTAGATGTTGCCGACCATCGACGCCGACCCGGAGGTCGTGACGAAGTGCTCGACGAGGATGCCGTCTTCGAGCACGGCGACCTGCGTCATTCCCGCATGGGCACCGGAGGTGCGCTCGCGGACCACCATGACCCGGTCCACGGACTCACGGCGTGCCAGGAACTCCGACTCGGTGAGGATCGGGGGACGGCGACGGCCGGCTTCCCGACCGTCCCGGCGACGCTGTCGCTTGGCTTCGAGGCGCGTCGAGCCGCTGATGCCCTGCACCTCGTCCTTGACGCGCGCCTTGGGCCGCGGCTCCCGCTCGTGCACGACGGTGGGAACTGCATCGTCGTCGCCCGACGTGTCGGTGTCGGAATCGGCCGATCCGCGGCGGCGACGACGGCGGCGACGGCGACGCGACGTGCCGTCGCTGTGCTCGTCGTCCTCGGAGTCGTCGTCCGAGTCGGCGTGGTCCGACTTGCTCTGGTCCGTCTTGGTCTGGTCCGTCTTGGTCTGGTCCGTCTTGGTCTGGTCCGACGGTTCCTCGTCGGCGGCAGCCGGCTTGCCGTGCCGGTCGTCGCCCGAGTCGGCCGCGGGGCCGGTCTCGGTCCGGTCGTCGTCCTTGCCGCTCTTCTCCTCGTGTTCGGAGGAGGTGTCGTCGTGCTGATCGTTCTCGCCGCTGTCACCGCGTCCACGGCCACGGCCACGACGTCCACGGCGGCGGCGACGGGGATGCTCGTCCTGATCGTCATCGTCCGGGCCCTGGGCCCGGCCGCCGTCGGAGCCCGTATCGCGGGCGGGCGCCTCGTCGACCTGCTCGGCCGGCGCCTCGGCTCCGGCGACCTTGTCGGACGTGGTCTCGGATGCTTTCCCGGAAGTCTTCTCTGCGGTCTTCTCTGCGTTCTTCTCGACGGTCTGCTCGTCGATGTCCTTCGCCGCTGCGCCTCGGCGGGCGCGGCGGCGGCGCGGACGAACCGGTTCGTCGTCGGCGTCCTCGTCCGCAGGCGCGGGCGCGACCGGTTGCAGGAACAGCGGTGCGGCGACCGTGTCGGCTACCGGCTCCGGCGGCGCGAACAACGGGGTGTGCTGTTCCGGGGATGTGAACAGACCGGTGGGTCCACCGATCGACGTCTCCTGGACGGGCTCGTCCTTGTCCGCGACCTTCGGCTCCGGGGAGAGCACCGGCTCTTCGATGTGCGCGAGCGTCGTGTCGCCCGGCGCCTCGGCGGCCGGATCCTCGGGTGCCTGGGCCTCAGGTGCCTGAGCCTCGGTGCGTCCGTCAGGAGCGACCGGCTCGGAAGCGCCGCTCAGTGCGGCGTACACCTCTCGGGCGGCGTCGCGGTGCAGCGTGGCGTGCGCACTGCTGAGCGCAGTCCCGAGTTCGGTGGCCTTTGCGATCACCTGCTTGCTGGTGAGTCCCAGCATCTTGGCGAGCGCGTGCACGCGAATTTTCGCGGGCAGGTTCGGTACCTCGGTGCCGTCGGCGACGACGTCCGCGGATTCGATGGAATTGTTCTCCGGCGGCTCTTGATCGGCCACGTAAGTCTCCTAAGCCCCCGGGCGCGTCCATCACCGACTCGTGCGATGTGAGCGGCCACGCGAGGGCGCTGCTTGTATGCCCGCGCCTGGGGGCGCGAGATCATCCGGTCTCGCATCACACGGCCGTCCGGTGCCCGTTATCACTGCACGGCCGAGCGATGCCTGGCTTGATCGCGGTTCGAGCGCCGGAACATCCAGCATGTCGCGGAGCGAGGTGGTTCCTTCGTCCTCGGCCACAGCGATGTCGGGCATCGATCCGTGATGTCGTTCGGTCGCCCCGGACGGGTTTCGCACGGTGCAACCTTCCCCAGTATCCCACACAGGCGTGCGCGGATACGCCAACGGCGCCCCGCGGGGCGCCGTCGGTCGATATCGGGAACGTTGATTCGTGTCGTCGCGGACGGTTTCCGCACGACACCGGGGCGCCAGCAGAACGGCCGCCACCGTGGGTGGACTAGTTACCGGCGAGGGCCGGGAACCACAGTGCGATCTCGCGTTCGGCCGACTCGGCGGAGTCGGATCCGTGGACGAGGTTCTCACCCGGATCGAGGCCGAGATCGCCCCGGATCGAGCCCGGAACGGCCTTCTCCACCGGATCGGTTCCGCCGGCGAGCTGACGGAACGCCGCGATCGCGCGCGGGCCCTCGAGCACCGCGGCCACGAGGGGGCCACCGGTGATGAACTCGATCAGCGAGTCGTAGAAGGGCTTGCCCTCGTGCTCCGCATAGTGGGCCGCCGCGACCTCGACAGGGGCGACACGGAGCTCGAGAGCCACGATGTCCAGCCCCTTGCGCTCGATGCGCGACAGGATTTCTCCGACGTGACGGCGGGCAACGCCGTCGGGCTTGATCAGTACAAGGGTGCGCTCAGTCACGCGACAAGCGTAGAGGTCAGCCTCGCTGGCCCGGTAGCAGACCCCTCGATTCACGATCCTTGATGTCTTTCCGCAGGTAGAGCAGGTATGCCCAGACCACACCGAAGAGCACGCCGACCGCGCCGAGCGCGGGGTCGATGAGGAATCCGAGCAGGACGAGAGCCTGCAGCGTGAGGTTGAACGGAATCGCCCACGAGCGTCCCTGCACCCCTGCCCCGAGGATCATGAGCACCGCGAGTCCGACGACGTACCCGCCCGACAGCGCGGTCAGGCCGCCGCCGAGGGTCGCGATCACCGGCAGCACCAGCAGTACGACGATCGCTTCGAGAACGAGGGTTCCGGCCATCACACCCCGGAAACCCTTCCAGGGGTCCTTGGTCGGCGGTCCGAACTCCGGTTCCGCCGGGTTCTGGTTGGTCACGCGGGTTCCTTTCCGAACAGACTGCGGGCAGCACCTGCGGTCACCACCGAGCCGGTCACCACGACGCCCGCACCCGATACTGCCTCACCGGGTTCGCCGACTTCCTCGGCAATCGCGATCGCGGTCTCGATCGCGTCGGGCAGTGTCTCCGCGGTGACGACCCGTTCGTCGCCGAACCGCGCGACAGCGATATTCGCGAGATCCTCGACGTCCATCGCCCGGGGCGAGCCGTTATGGGTGACGACGATTTCGTCGAAGACCGGTTCGAGCGCCTCGATGAGACCTGCCACATCCTTGTCGGCCATGACGCTGACCACGCCGACGAGTTTGCGGAAGTCGAACTCGTCGGCGAGCGCGGCCGCGAGCGCCTTCGCGCCGTGCGGGTTGTGGGCTGCATCGAGGAAGACGGTCGGAGCGTTGCGCACGCGCTCGAGGCGTCCGGGATTGACGACCGAGGCGAAGGCTTCGCGCACCGCGTCGACGTCGAGTTGCTTCTGCGGGCCGGCGCCGAAGAACGCTTCGACGGCAGCCAAGGCCACCACGGCGTTGTGCGCCTGGTGCTCGCCGTGGAGCGGCAGGAAGATGTCGGTGTAGACACCGCCGAGCCCCTGGAGGTCGAGTTGCTGACCTCCGACGGCCACGGCACGCCGCGCCACCGCGAACTCGGAGCCTTCACGAGCAACGGCCGCATCCGCTTCGACGGTCTGCCGGAGCAGGACGTCCATCGCTTCGGGCTCCTGTTGCGCGATGACGGCGACCGTGTCGCGCGGGACCAGGTCGTCGCCCCGGGCTTTCTTGATGATTCCGGCCTTCTCCCCCGCGATCTCGGTGAGCGTCTCACCGAGGTATCCGGTGTGGTCGATTCCGATCGGGGTGATCACCGCGACCTGACCGGTGACCACGTTGGTCGCGTCCCAGCGTCCCCCGAGGCCCACCTCCACGACTGCGACGTCGACCGGTGCGTCCGCGAACGCCGCGAACGCCATCGCGGTGGTCACCTCGAACTTGCTCATCTTCGGTCCGCCGGCCGCCTCGGATTGCTCGTCGACCATGCGCACATACGGTTCGATGTCGCGGTAGGTGTCGACATAGGTGCGCGGTGACACCGGCGCGCCGTCGATACTGATGCGCTCCGTCGCGAGTTGCAGGTGCGGACTCGTGGTGCGGCCCACGCGATGATGCATCCGGGTCAGCAGGGCGTCGATCATCCGGGCGACGGAGGTTTTGCCGTTGGTGCCCGCCACGTGGATGGACGGATAGTTGTTCTGCGGCGAGCCGAGAATGTCCATCAGCGCCGCGATACGCGCCAGCGACGGTTCGATCTTGGTCTCGGGCCAGCGCTGGTCGAGTTCCGCCTCGACCAGCGCCAGTTCGGCGACGTCGACCGGGGACGGTCCCCCGGAATTATCGGTGGTCACGCCTGGCCCAACTCCTTCAGTCGCGCGTCGATGCGAGCGATCTCTTCCTCGGCGACCTGCTTGCGCGCGCGGATCTTCGCAACGACCGGTTCGGGCGCCTTCGCCAGGAACGCATCGTTGGACAGCTTGCCGGAGGTCGCCGCGAGATCCTTCTCCGCCGCGGCGAGATCCTTACGCAGACGTGCGATTTCGGCTCCGATATCGATACTGCCGGAGGTGTCGAGCTCGACGGTGACGGTCGCGCGGGACAGACGGACCTCGATGGACGCCGTCGCTGCGAATCCGTCCTCGGGATCGGTGAGACGCGCCAGTGACCGCACCGCGGGAACCTGGGCGACGAGGTCGGCACCGTCGATCCCCTCGAGCCGGGCCGCGACCTTCTGCGACGGCTTGAGGCCCTGGTCGCTGCGGAACCGGCGGATCTCCGTGATGAGCTTCTGCATGTCCTCGACGCGGCGCAGGGCGTCCGCATCGGCGGGCACGCCACTCGCGACCGGCCAGGATGCGATCACCAGCGACTCGCCGCCGGTGAGCACCTTCCAGAGCGTTTCGGTGACGAACGGGATGACCGGGTGCAGCATCCGCAGCAACTGGTCGAGCACGGTTCCGAGCACGGCCTTGGTGTGCGCGCTCCTGACGTCACCGTCCGCGAACTGCACCTTGGCGAGCTCGAGGTACCAGTCGCACACTTCGTCCCACGCGAAGTGGTACAGCGCCTCGCACGCCTTGGAGAATTCGAACTTCTCGAAGGCCTCGTCGACCTCGGCGCGCACCTGGTCGAGCCGGTCGAGGATCCACCGGTCGGCGTCGGTGAGGTCGTCGCGGGCCGGGATCTCGCTCACCACGGCGCCGTTCATGAGCGCGAACTTGGTGGCGTTGAACAGCTTGTTGGCGAAGTTCCGGGAGGACTGTGCGTGGTCCTCGCCGACGGAGAGGTCGGCACCCGGGTTCGCGCCGCGCGCGAGGGTGAAGCGCAGTGCGTCGGCGCCGAAGCGGTCCACCCAGTCCAGCGGGTCGATGCCGTTGCCACGCGACTTCGACATCTTCTTGCCGAACTGGTCGCGGACCAGTCCGTGCAGGAACAAATCCTTGAACGGCACCTTGCCGCCGTTCACCGCGTCGTCGTCGGCGACGTAGGTACCGAACATCATCATGCGGGCGACCCAGAAGAACAGGATGTCGTAGCCGGTGACGAGAACGCTGGTGGGATAGAACTTTTCGAGTTCGGGCGTCTTGTCGGGCCAGCCCATCGTCGAGAACGGCCACAGTCCGGAGGAGAACCAGGTGTCGAGGACGTCGGGATCCTGCTCCCAGCCTTCGGGTGCGGTTTCGTCCGGGCCGAAGCATTGCACTTCGCCGTCGGGGCCGTACCAGATCGGGATGCGATGACCCCACCACAACTGCCGCGAGATGCACCAGTCGTGCATGTTGTCGACCCAGGCGAACCAGCGCGGTTCCTGGCTCTTGGGATGAATGACCATGTCGCCGTTGCGCACTGCGTCGCCGGCGGTTTCGGCAAGCTTGTCGACCTTCACCCACCACTGCATCGACAGGCGCGGCTCGATGGTCTCGCCGGACCGCTCGGAATGGCCGACGCTGTGGACGTACGGACGCTTCTCGGCGACGACGCGGCCCTGTTCGGCGAGTTCCTCACGGATCTTCACACGTGCTTCGAAACGGTCCATCCCGTCGAAACGTGTTCCGCTGTCTGCGATCTTGCCGGTCTTGTCCATGATGGTGGGCATCGGCAGGTTGTGCCGCAGACCCATCTCGAAGTCGTTGGGATCGTGCGCGGGGGTGATCTTCACAGCGCCGGTGCCGAACTCGGGATCGACGTACGCGTCGGCGATCACCGGGATCTGGCGTCCCGTGATCGGGTGGTAGATCGTGGTTCCCACAAGGTGCTTGTAGCGCTCGTCTTCGGGATGCACCGCGACCGCGGTGTCACCGAGCATCGTCTCGACACGGGTGGTGGCGACGATGACGTGCGGCTCGGCGTCGTCGAGCGAGCCGTAGCGCAGCGACACGAGTTCGCCTTCGACCTCCTCGAACTTGACCTCGATGTCGGAGATCGCCGTCTGCAGCACCGGTGACCAGTTGACCAGGCGCTCGGCACGGTAGATCAGGCCGTCGTCGTACATGCGCTTGAAGATCGTCTGCACGGCGCGGGAAAGACCCTCGTCCATCGTGAAGCGATCACGCGACCAGTCGACGCCGTCGCCGATACGTCGCATCTGCCCCTGGATGGTGCCGCCGGATTCGCGCTTCCACTCCCACACCTTGTCGATGAACAGTTCGCGGCCGAAGTCTTCCTTCGTCTTGCCGTCGACGGCGAGTTGCTTCTCCACCACGGTCTGGGTCGCGATGCCCGCGTGGTCCATACCGGGGAGCCAGAGCACCTCACAGCCCTGCATGCGCTTGCGGCGGGTCAGCGCGTCCATCAGGGTGTGGTCGAGCGCGTGACCCATGTGCAGGCTGCCCGTGACGTTCGGGGGCGGGAGCACGATGGAGTAGCCGGGCTTGTCGCTTCCCGGGTCCGCCTCGAAGTAACCGGCGTCCACCCACCCCTGATAGAGCTCGGCCTCGACAGCGCTGGGGTCCCAGCTCTTGGGGAGGGCATCTGCGGGATTCTGGGGGTTCTCTGGCGCACTGGTCACCAGGCAATCGTAAGCGTCGAGCACAAACCGCCTGGACACGGGCTGTCGGCCGCTGCCGGTATCCCGGACCGCCGCCGGTGCCCGCACGGGAACGGCCCTCAGCCCAGCAGCTCCGGTAGTTCGACCGGCCGGCCCAGAACGTGCTCGGACAGGAACGCCTCGACCACCCGGTACCAGAGCTTGGCGTGCTGGGGGCTGAGGACCCAATGGTTCTCAGACGGGAAGTACAGGAACCGGTGCACCGTGGTTCCGTCGTCCTCCGCGGGCAGCCCCGACTCGTCGAGCAACTCGTACCAGAGCCGTAGCGCCTCTCCGATGGGCACGCGATAGTCCTTGTCACCATGAATGACCAGCATCGGAGTGACGATGTCGGCGACGAACAGGTGCGGAGAGTTCTCCACGGCCATCTCGGGAGTCATCTCCCGCTGCCAGTACCAGGCGACGTCGGTGGTCGGCGTGAACTGGTCGAGCGCCCACAAACCCGCGTGGGTGACGATCGCGCGGAACCGATCGGTGTGCCCGGCCACCCAGTTCGCCATGTAGCCGCCGAACGATCCGCCCATCGCCGCGGTGCGGTCGGCGTCGATGTCGGGTCGCGCGACGGCCTCGTCGGTGATCGCCATGAGGTCGGTGTACGGTTCGGCTCCCCACCGGCCCCAGCCTCGCAGGACGAACTCTTCGCCGTACCCGGTGGACAGTGCGGGATCCGGGAGCAACACGGCGTATCCGCGCGCGACCATCAGCCACGGATTCCATCGCCACGACCAGGTGTTCCAACTTCCCAGCGGTCCACCGTGAATCCACAGCAGCAGTGGGACGGGCGTGCCCTCCGTCGCGTCGTGCGGCAGCACGAGCCATCCACGCAGCGGGGTTCCGTCCGCGGCGGTCGTGGTGATCTCGGTGTGCCTACCGGGAAGCTCCGGTAGGTCCGCGGGGGCTCGCAACGGGGTCACGGTGCCCGCGTCGGGTCCGGTGAGAGCGATGCGGACGGGGTGCGGCGGCATGCGATACGAGGCGCGCAGCGCGTACAGAGCAGTGCCGTCGGGTGCGACACGCACGTCGGTGTAGGCCTCGTCCCCGCCGGTGAGTGCGTCGGGGCGGTCGGCTCCCGAGCGGAGTACGAAGATGGGGGCGCGTCCGTGGTCGTCTGCGGTGAGGACGAGTCCGGACCCGTCGGGTAGCCATGCGATCGAGGTGGGCCACCGGTCCCATCCGGGTGCCGCGACGGTGGTGGTGCCGTCCGTGAGGTCGAGTACGCGCACCGTCGTCTTCAGGGGCGTGTCGGGATCGCCCGCCGTCTCGTGCAGGAAGGCGAGCCGGGTTTCGTCCGGTGACACGACGGGGTGGAGCGCGTCCCCGGTGGGATCGTCGACGAGCGGCGTGCGAAGTCCGGTAGCGAGGTCGATCCGCACGAGAGTGGTCCGCCGGGATGCGCGCGGGCCGGATACGACCCAGGTCGACACGGCGAACGACCCGGTGGCGGCCACGTCGAGTTGCGCGTCGCGCAGAGCACCGCGGATGCCGGGTGTCAGGTCGACCAGGTCTCCGCGTTCCCGCACGGTCAGCAGATGCGGGCGGTCGGGTCCGAGATCGCGATCCCAGTAGCGGACGGGATATCCGGTGTGCAGGGTCGCGGTCACCTTCGCGTCGTCGCGTGCGGTGCGAATACGTTCGTCGTCGCTGTCCCGGTGCCCGAACACGCTCGCGGTGGCGACGATGCGATCTGCGGATGCCGCGGCGTGGACCGTCGCGACGCCGCCCTTGCGTGTGGCCACGGGTGTGGCTTCGCCTCCGGCTGCGGGGAGGCTCCACAGTGACGCCGGGTCGCCGTCCCCCCGGGAGGCGATGAACAGCAGGTCGCCGTCGGCTGTGAACGTCGGGTTCGATTCGCCCGTCACGCCGTGCGTCAGCCGGCGGGCGGGTTCGTGGCCTGCGGGATCGATTTCCCACAGTGCCCCGGTGTACGCCGTGGCCTTCTCGTCGAGCACCGATTGCGCGAGTACCAGGCGGGTGCCGTCGGGCGACATCACGAGGCTCGTGGCACGCGGCAGCGCAAGGTAGTCGTCGAGATCGTCGAAGGCGGTCATGCCCGAAACCCTAACGTCGGGGACGCGCCCTGCGGGTGTGTCAGGCCGGAGGTGGGCACAGACCCTCGCGTGCACGATTCCAGAAGGGGAACAGCGCCGGGCTTCCCACTTCCGGGTGCCGGACGCGGGCAAGGTCGACGAATTCGAGTTGCGTCTGCCCCGGCTGACCGCTCAGGCTGCACGCTTCGACGACGAGGGCGGCCGTCTCGTCGGAGTCGAGCGTTGCGGCCCACGGACCGAGATCGGCTCCGCGCACGAAGCCGTCGAGTCGGGGCGCGATCCGGTTGTACGTGGTCTGCATCGCCACGCTGCACGGTGCGCCGAGCAGTTCGCCGCACGTGGTGGGAGTGCCGTCGAGGAGCACCCGGGTGTCTTCGACGGTCCGTGTCGAATCGGAGTCGGAGAGGCCTCGCAAGGCGAAATAGAAACCGGCAGCGACGACTGCCACCAGTACCAGCATCACTCCGAAGAAGCGTGTCATCGTCCCTCGCCTACACCGTCACATGCCTCCATGCTGCCGGACGAGGACCGTACACACCGGGCGTTTCGCCCGATGACCCCTGCGGGCTCCGTAGTCCCGGTTGTTAGGCTGGGACGCCTGCTACACGATCGCTGATGCATCCGCGATCATCCCAGCCGAACGGAGAACTCATCGTGGTCGATCTCGCCTTCGTCATTGCCGGATCGGAAGCCACCGGCGGTGCCGGGCTGCAGGTGGACCTCAAGACGTTCCAGCAACTCGGCGTGTACGGGGTCGGTGCCATCACCTGCATCGTGTCGTTCGACCCCGGGAACAACTGGGGTCACCGATTCGTACCGATCGACCCGCAGGTCATCGCCGACCAGATTCAGGCTGCGACGGCGGCCCACGACCTCGACGTCGTGAAGATCGGCATGCTCGGAACTCCGGCGACGATCGACGTGGTCGCGGACGCGCTGGGCAAGAAGAACTGGCGGCACGTCGTGCTCGACCCGGTCCTGATCTGCAAAGGGCAGGAACCCGGCGCGGCACTCGACACCGACAACGCGCTGCGCACCCAGATACTCCCCCACGCCACCGTGGTGACCCCCAACCTCTTCGAGGCCCGCACCCTGTCCGGCATGGACAGCATCGACTCGGTCGACGACCTGGTCGAAGCCGCGCGCCGCATCCACGATCTCGGACCGCAGTACGTCGTCGCGAAGGGCGGTGTCGAACTCGCCGGTGACGACGCGGTCGACGTGCTGTTCGACGGCCGGGAGGTGACGCTGCTGTCGGCACCCAAGATCGGCAGCGAGCGGGTCTCCGGCGCCGGGTGCACTCTCGCCGCCGCGATCACCGCGGAAATCGCGAAAGGCACCGACGTCACTCGCGCGGTGCAGAATGCGAAGGACTTCGTCACCAAGGGCATCAAGGGCCGGGTGTCGGGGCACACGCCGTTCGACACCGTGTGGCAGGGTGCCTGACCGCCGTAGTCACGGGGCGTAGTCGCTGCGCCCGCATCGCACAACCGATTCGATCTTGATACCCTGTCACCGATGTCGCCGACCGGGGGGTCCGGCGTCGCCGACCGATCAGGGGGGATCGTCGTGACCTTACCGTCGCATGCAGTGTCACCACTTCTGCAAAGTCCATGTGGCCGAGCGTTGTACGGCGGCGAAGGCCGACGACCGGGTAACGGGAGCACGCCGCGCCGGCAGGCGACGCGTTGAGCCTGCACGTCGATCCGAACGAACTACTCCGCGCCGCAGCGCGATACGAAGACTCCGCCCGTGTTGTGGCGGCCGCAGTCGACCCGCTTCCCGACACAGTGCAGGCGGGCGCGGCCACCGGCGCGCTTGTCGGCGTACTCGGGCGGGCCGTCGGGGATGTCGCAGGTCTCGTGCACACGCTCGGTATCGCTGCGGGCATGCTCAGCTCCTGCGCCGAGGCGTACCGCGACAGTGACGCCGGCACCGCCGAGCGAATCGTCACTGCATGGCCCGATCAGGGCGAGTGAGCCGTGCCGATCGATACCTACATCGACGGCGATCCCGCCGATATCTCGCGCGTCGGGCACTTGATCCGCTGCCACCTCGCGGCCGCCCTCGCTGCGGCCGGGGACAATGCCGAAGAAGCCCGCCGCATCGCCGATGACGCATGGGAGGGAGAGGCGTCCGACCGGTACCTGCGCGAGGCATCGCGGATCGTGCGGGTCGTCGACGAGTTTCACGCGAGGACGCTCTCCGCTGCGGACGATTTCGACACGCTGTCGGTTGCGCTCGCTTCGGCTCTCGCGGATATGTCGGATATTCGCGACCGCGCAGCGAGTGCCGGACTCCCGGTCGTGTGCAACACCATCGGCGATCCGGGTCCGTATTCGGACGAGTCTCTGCTCCGAATCTATGACGAGTTGGCGGATGCCGCGACAGATGTGCACCGCCGGTGGGCACGCGCCATCGCGGAGGTCACCCATCGGTGGACAAGTGCCGCGTGGGCCGCATTGTTCACCACCACAACCGGATTCGATTATCTCACCGGCGAACTGGCCCAACGTGTCGATCAACTCGCACAGAGAGCGAGCATGTGTCTCGAGCATTCGGTGCGGTCGATGCAGGCCGTAATCGACCTTGCACCGGGCACTCCGTACGACGAGGTGCGGCGGCTCTTCGGGCAGGCGAAAGCATCCACCGACGATTTCGCCTCCACGATCGCGAAGCGCGGCGCTCTGGCGCCCATCCCGACCAGGCTGGCAGTGGGGACCGGCGCCGTGGGCCTTCTTGCCGGTGCGGGAATCGACTACTTCGCCGGTGAGCCTCTCGAGCAGGCTGTGGTGTCGAATTCGGCCGGGCTCGCGGCATCGATTGCGGCGGGAGCCATTGCTGGATCTGCTTTTCCCGGCCTAGGCACTCTGGGCGGTGCACTGGCAGGAACAGCGGTCGGCATCTTCGCCTCCGGAAGTGTCGACCACCTCTACGAGGATTCCTCTGCGACATTTCTCAGCACGCTCGACGCCGGGGTCAGTGAACTGAACGAAGCAAAAGATGCGTTGGCGGACCTCGGTGGGGTCGTCCGAGAGGTGCTCAGCGATGGCAATTGAGGATGCGCCGATGGAGTCGGGTAGCCGGACCCGGTGGAAGGTGTACGGAACCCGCACGGTCTACGGGCATTGTGTAACCGGTGCTGCATTGATTCTTCTCAGCGTCGGCTTTTTTGTTGTCGCCCCGGATGATCCGGTGTCGCTCACTTCGGCCGGGAGGTTCCACAGTCCGACCTACCCGACCGATTGGCTATGGTTCGCGCTCGGATTCGGGGTGTTCACCTGGCTCCTTCCGGTCTTCCTCCTGCTGATGCACAGCCCTCGAACCCGGCATTCCGACATCGCCGTCGGTACCGACGAAGGCGTACCGGCACTCCTGCTCCTTCAATCACGGTTGATCTACAACCTGTCGATGTTCGTGGTACTCCCTGCAATTTCTGTCGCCATCTGGTTCCTGGTCAAAATCAACTTCTCCACCACCGATGTCTATGTGGCCGAGCCTGAGACCGCGCCCTTGAAGTGGGCAATCCTCGCGGTGTTCGCTTTCGGATATCAGGCAGTCGTCGTCATGCAGATCCTGCTCGGACGTGTCCGCCCCGGCCACATTGCCATCCGGCACGACGGAATTCACCTCCGGGGTTACGCCCATGACGCGTGGATACCTTGGGACAGCCTGTTACTCGTCCAACCCAACAGCGATCGGAAATACCTCACGGTCTGGATCCGTGACGGCCATCGCGCAAACTTCTTCCGCCCGGCCCTACTGTGGAAGAAATTCGACAGTACCGTCATCAAAAAGGGTTTCAGCTCAGACGAAGAGGGGTTTTTCGTGCACGTCGACCGCCGACCTTTCAGGATCTCTCCCGAGCTCATCGACGCAGCGGTCGAGCACTACATGGAAAACCCCGACGCCCGTCGCGAATTGCGCGACCCGGAAGCCATCGCTCGCACTGTCGAAGTCCTGCGGTCGCACGCCACAACAGCGTGGTGGCGCTCCCAGCGACGTCCGGTTCCCGTCCCCCGTCTCGTACCGGGCTCCACGGGTCGCGACGAGTTCCTCCGGAAGTGGAGCTTGTGACAGCGCGGTCGAGTCCCCTGTCGCTCAGCGCGGATTCCGCCACATGGCCCAGAGGGTGGGCCCGCCGCGGGGAATCACGATCTCGCGGGTGACCTCGAATCCGAAGCGTTCGTAGTAGCCGATGTTCACTTCCTTGCTGGATTCGAGATAGGCCGGCGCGTGCGTCGCGTCGCAGCGGTCGAGTCGGGAGCGGAGTAGGGCGGCACCGAATCCTCCTCCGCGCGAGTGGGACGCGCTACCGAGCGTCGAGAGGTACCAGTGCGGTTCGGCGGGATGAACTGCCTCGAGTGCTGCGCTGACGGCGATTCCGGCGCGCGGGTGACTGCCGAGTGCGACCGCGAGCCGGGGCCACATGCGAAGCGACTGCCATACCGTCGGCTTCCATGCACCGGGGGGCCCCACAATGCGGCACCGCCCACGATTTCGTCCCTCTCCGCAATGTCGGCACCGCCGACCGGCACGGAATGAAATCGGGCTTCGGCAGCGAAATACCGTCGTAGCCCGTGCTCACGACGCCCTTCGTCGGGCCACATCCACGCCATCACCGGGTCGTCGAAGAACGCATCCGCCAGCACAGTTGCGCCGGCAGGGACATCGGTCTTCGTCGCCGGACGCACAGTCACGCTCACAGCATCGACGCTACCGGGCCAATATTTTACGTTCACGTCACACGCCGACGGGTCGTTACGTTTCTTCGTATGCAACACTGTCTCTCATTAAGAAACACGATTGTGGAGGACCGATGACAAAGAGCACCCGTGTAGTGATCGTCGGTGGCGGACTCGAGGGACTGGCCGCAGCCTGGTCACTTGCCGAACGCGGTGAATCCGACGTCCTCGTTCTCGAGCGACACACGCTGTGTTCCGGCATGACCGGAAAATCGAGCGGGATCGTCCGCTGCCACTACGGTGTGCGATCGCTCGCGGCGATGGCCTGGCACGGGGTTCAGGTCTTCTCGGCTGCCGAGGAGATCTTCGGTACGGACATCGGCTTCCGGCAGACCGGGTACATCGTGGGAGTGGGCGCGAACAACGTCGCACCCATGACCGCCAACACCGAGATGCACCGCGATCTGGGTATACCCGTGGAGTCGCTCGACGCCGACGAGGTCGCGCACATATGGCCCGGTATCGCCCTCGACGATTTCGCGGCGTTCGCCTACGAACCCCTCGGAGGGCACGGCGACGCGTATATGACAGGTATGGCCTACGCCGCGCAGGCACGACGCCTCGGGGTCCGAATCCGGCAGGCGGCCGAGGTCACCGCCCTTCTGCAGCGCGGGAACGGCGAAGTCTACGGTGTCGTTCTCGCCGACGGATCCGAAATTCACGCGGACACAGTGGTGCTCGCGACGGGAGCATGGTCTCCGACGCTCGGCGCCACCGCCGGCATCGACATCCCCGTACGCGTGCAACGCGAGTCGATTCTGCTCGTCGACCAGGGAACCCCCACACCGGATGCGCCCACATTCTCGGATCTGGTGAACCTGCAGTACCTCAGGCGCGAGCCGAACGGCGACCTGCTCGTCGGCAACAGCGACCACTCGACCCCCGAGTGGGCCGATCCGGACACCTACTCCAACCGCGCCGGCGACGACGTCGTCGCCGCCGCGATCGGCAAACTGGATCGCCTGCTCCCCCACATGCCCGACCCGCGACTGGCGTCGTCCTACGCCGGTTGTTACGACGTCACACCCGACTACAACCCGATCATCGGCCCGTCCCCCGCTCCCGGCCTGTTCCTGCTCGTCGGCTTCAGTGGCCACGGTTACAAGATCTCTCCCGCTGTCGGGCGATTGGCCGCCGATCTACTGCTCGACGGCATCTCCGGCACGCCCGAGGTGGACGGCGACGACTTCCGGTTTTCGCGATTCGAGGAGGGCAAGCCCTTGGCGAGTCTGCACCCCTACGCGGGCGCCGGTGAAATGCGCTAGAGGTGTGCGAGTGAGAACGCGTGACCGACTCCTCGCGCGTCTTGATGGTCCGCCTCAGCGCTTGTTACGGTGTCGGAAGTGATACGCATGCTGTCTCTGTGAGCCGAACCCACCGCGACGACTTCTCGTCGCCTCTCCGCGGTGTGGTGATTCCGTGTGTTTCGACCGGGAACCGGACGTTGGTTCCCCGCTCCCCGATTCGCACCCACATCACCTTCTGGAGCACCCATGCCCGTCACCATCCCCCTCTCCTCGGAACTAGAAGCCGACTGTTCGAACTGTTTCGCGCTGTGCTGTAACGCTTTCGGATTCTCGAGATCGGCGGACTTTCCCATCGACAAACCTGCCGGCGTACCGTGCCCGAACCTCGAGCCCGACCATTCGTGTGGAATCCACAGGACGTTGCACGCCAGAGGGTTCCGCGGTTGTGCGGCCTTCGACTGCTTCGGCGCCGGTCAAGCGGTCTCCCAACGCCTCTTCCACGGCACCGAGCCGGATCGGGACTCGCAGGAGCGCCGCACGATGTTTGCCGCGTTCGCGGTCGTGCGGCAACTACACGAGATGCTCTGGCACCTCGCGGAGGCGCGGGCACGCACCTTCGATCCCGACGCAGCGCGAGCGGCGCTGCATCTCGCCGAACTCGTCGCACGCACGGCGCGCGGGACGATCGATGCGCTGTTGAGGACGGATGTGAACGCACTGCATGCCCGCGTCGCCCTGGCACTCCGGCAGGTCAGCGAAGAGGTGCGCGCCGGGTATCGGGCGGACGCACGAGCGACCGTGCCCGACGCATATCCGGGTGCCGACCTGGCGGGCAGAGACCTGCGCGCGCACAGCCTGTGCGGCGCCGACCTCAGAGGCGCGTGTCTGATCGCGGCAGATCTGCGGGGAAGCACCCTGGCCGGTGTCGATCTCCTCGGCGCCGACCTGCGGGATGCCCGGATCGAGGGCGCAGACCTTTCGACCGCACTGTATGTGACGCAGCCACAGATCGCGGCCGCCCGGGGTAGTGCGGACACCACGCTGCCGCACCGCCTCTCACCGCCGGCTCACTGGGGCAGCTAGCGCGTCGATATCGGCCTGGGACGGGGCGGAGTGTCACAGACGTTTCTCCGCTCCGTAACGCCGTCGTCATGCGTGCTATGTTTCATTACATTCGACAGCGATTCACATCATGAAACCCCGCCGCCGAACCACAGGAGTTCCCATGACGCTCGAAGCCACCGACCTCATCTCCCGGCGGTCGCAGTCGACGAACGGTCACCCGCACCCGAGCACTGCGTCCGGCACCATCGCGGACCAGGCCACAGATCTCGCTTCCCTCGCACGCGCCACCGGCACCCGCTTCATCCTGGCCGTCTTCACGACCTTGTCCGGAAAGCCCTGTGCCAAGCTGGTTCCGGTCGAGTCGGCCGACGAACTCCAGAACGACGGTGTCGGATTCGCCGGCTACGCAGCCGGTTCCATCGGCCAGGTGCCGAAAGATCCCGACCTCGTCGCGATCCCCGATCTCTCTTCGTTCACCCCCATCCCCTTCATCCGCGACGGCCTCGCGCTCGTCCACTGCGATCCCCACGTGGAAGGCAAGCCCTGGCCCTTCGCCCCGCGAATCATCCTCCAGAAGGCGCTCGCCGCCGCGGCGGAAAAGGGACTCACGGTCAAGGTCGGCGCCGAGATCGAGTACTTCCTCGTCCAGCGCGACGAGAAGGGGACCCTGCGCACCGCCGATCTCCTCGACACCTCGCGCCAGCCGTGTTACGACGCCCGCGACGTGACCCGCATGTACGAGCACCTGACCTCCATCTCGTCGGCGATGAACACTCTCGGCTGGGGCAACTACGCCAACGACCACGAGGACGGCAACGGCCAGTTCGAACAGAACTTCCGCTACGACGAGGCCCTCGTCACGGCCGACCGCGTGATGACCCTGCGGTACCTGATCTCCGTCCTCGCCGAGCAACGCGGCATGACCGCAACTTTCATGCCCAAGCCCTTCGCCGACCGAACCGGTACCGGCATGCACATGCACATGTCCCTGTGGAACGGCGACCGTGCCGCGTTCCCCGACGCCGGGGACCTCCGGGGGTTGGGCCTGTCCGACCTCGCCTACTCGTTCATCGGCGGAATTCTCGATCACGCGTGCGCCCTGCAGGGCGTGCTGGCACCCACGGTGAACTCGTACAAGCGCACGGGTGCGACCGCGACCACCTCCGGCGCCACCTGGTCGCCGCGTCGTGCGACCTACGGAGGCAACGACCGCACCCACTACATCCGGGTTCCGGACTCCCACCGCGTCGAACTACGAGGCGGTGACGGCTCCACCAATCCGTATCTTGCGATCGCTGCGACGGTGGCCGCCGGACTCGACGGTGTCGAACGCGGACTCGATCCGGGTACGCCGGGTGCGGGCGTCGCCTCCGACGCATTACCGATGACGCTCCTGCACGCCATGGACGCCCTCGCCGCCGATCCCGTCGTCACCGCAGCACTCGATGCTGCCGGACCCGGGGTCGCGGAGTACTTCACCTCCCTCAAACGCGAGGAATTCTTCCAGTGGCACAACACCGTGACGCCGTGGGAGATCGACAACTACCTGACCGCTTTCTGACACCGACCAGGAGAAGACATGTGCGGAATCGTCGGGCTTCACCTCCGTGACGCCTCACTCGAACCACGTCTGGGTAACCTGCTGACAGGCATGCTCGGCCGAATGGTGGACCGTGGACCGGACTCGGCGGGCGTCGCCATCTACGGAGATCCGACATTCTCCCCTGCGGGACACTCCTCGGTCTCCGTCCTGGGAGCGTCGGCGAATCTTGCCGGCGCCCTGAGGAATGCGCTGGGCGTCTCCGTCACCGGCATCGACCTCTCCCCCACCACCGTGGTCCACGCACCGATTCCCGCCGCGGTACTGGCCGACGCCGTTCGCAGAGTGGACCCGGGCGCGACCGTGATCGGTTTCGGCGACGAAGTCACGGTCCTCAAGGGAATGGGCAACCCGTTGCTGCTGGCCGAGCAGTTCGGACTTCCCCGGGCGTCGGGTCGTCAGGGCGTCGGCCACACCCGCATGGCCACCGAATCCGCGGTGACCGCAGCGGGCTCCCACCCGTTCGCCGTGGGGCCGGACCAGTGCCTGGTGCACAACGGCTCGTTCTCGAACCATCTTTCCGTGAAACGGGAACTGGAAGACGAGGGCGTGGTGTTCGACAGCGACAACGACACCGAAGTGGGTGCACGCTTCGTGGCCAAGCACCTCGCCGAGGGAGCAGACCTCGACAAGGCGCTCCGTCTGCTCGGGGAGCGGTTCGACGGTTTCTACACGCTGCTCGTCTCCACGGCCGATGCGTTCGCCGTGGTGCGCGATCCGATCGCCTGCAAACCTGCCGTCGTCGCGGAAACGGATTCCTACGTGGCGATGGCTTCCGAATTCCGTGCTCTCGCACATCTTCCCGGGATATCGGACGCACACATCTTCGAACCCGAACCCGAACGGGTCTACGTATGGCACCGCTGACCGGACCCGCATTGCCGCTGCCACTTCGACGCCGGAGAAACTCATGACCACCGACACGCTGCCCACCGCCGCATACGACCTCGACGTGACCACCACCCGGGAACTCAACACGGCGCTCCAGGCGACCGAGGCACCCGCCACCGTGCACGTCACCGATCCACAGGGGCAGCACGCACTGGCGTGCGGACTGAACCGGCCCATAGAGGTGCACATCTCCGGACACGTCGGCTACTACGCAGCCGGGATGAACCAGCATGCCCGCGTGACGATCGACGGCAACGCAGGCGTCGGCGTCGGGGAGAACATGATGTCGGGCACGGTGCGGGTGAAAGGCGACGCGTCCCAATCCGCCGGAGCCACCGCCCACGGCGGCTTGCTCGTGATCGAAGGGAACGCCGCCGCTCGCTGCGGGATCTCGATGAAGGGCGTCGACATCGTCGTCGGCGGCAACATCGGCCACATGAGCGCGTTCATGGGGCAGGCCGGGCGACTGGTCGTACTGGGCGATGCGGGTGAGGCGCTCGGCGATTCGCTGTACGAGGCGCGCATCTATGTGCGGGGCACAGTTGCCTCCCTCGGCGCAGACTGCATCGCCAAACCGATGCGCTCCGAACATCTCGCGGAACTCCGGGAACTGCTCGACGCGGCCGGCTTCGACGCCGATCCCACCGACTTCACCCGGTACGGCTCCGCCCGCAGCCTCTACCACTTCCATGTGGACAACGCGTCCGCGTACTGATCCCGACCCGCTCGACAGCGAGGAGACTTCCATGACATTCCGGCCCGGTCTGCGCGAATCGGCAACCTTCGACCGCAACGTCGTTCACGAGATCCAGCGTGCCGCCGACACCGGCATCTACGACATTCGTGGCTGGGGCGCCAAACGCAAGGTCCCACACTTCGACGATCTGCTGTTCCTCGGTTCATCGATGTCGCGATATCCCCTGGAGGGATACCGGGAGAAGTGCGAGACCGATGTCGTCCTCGGAGATCGTCATGCGAAGTACCCGCTTCACCTGGAAATCCCCGTCACCATCGCCGGAATGAGTTTCGGCGCCCTCTCGGGCGGCGCGAAAGATGCCCTCGGACGCGGCGCGAGTGAGGTCGGCACCTCCACCACCACCGGAGACGGCGGCATGACACCGGAGGAACGCGGACAATCCAAATATCTGGTCTACCAATACCTTCCGTCCCGGTACGGGATGAATCCCGACGACCTGCGCAAGGCCGACGCCATCGAGATCGTGCTCGGTCAGGGCGCCAAGCCCGGTGGCGGTGGAATGTTGCTCGGCCAGAAGATCACCGAGCGGGTGGCAGGAATGCGGACACTGCCCGTGGGTATCGACCAGCGCAGCGCATGCCGGCACCCCGACTGGACCGGACCCGACGACCTCGCGATCAAAATCATCGAACTGCGGGAGATCACCGGCTGGGAGAAGCCGATCTACGTCAAGGTCGGGGCCACCCGCACGTACTACGACGTCAAGCTCGCCGTGAAGGCCGGCGCGGACGTGATCGTCGTCGACGGCATGCAGGGCGGCACGGCCGCGACCCAGGATGTCTTCATCGAACACGTCGGGATCCCCACGCTCGCTGCCATCCCCCAGGCCGTGCAGGCGTTGCAGGAGATGGGAATGCACCGCACGCCGGGTGGTGTACAGCTCATCGTCTCCGGTGGTATCCGGTCGGGCGCCGACGTCGCGAAGGCGATGGCACTCGGCGCCGACGCCGTGGCGATCGGGACCGCCGCGCTGATCGCACTCGGCGACAACGATCCGAAGTACGAGGCGGAGTACGCGAAACTGGGCTCGGCCGCGGGCTTCTACGACGACTTCCAGGACGGCAAGGACCCCGCGGGCATCACGACGCAGGACCCGGAACTGCAGCGCAATTTCGATCCGATCGAGGGTGGACGGCGGCTCGCGAACTACCTGCGCGTCCTCACCATGGAGGCTCAGACCATCGCGCGCGCGTGCGGCAAGTCGCACCTGCGCAATCTCGAACCACAGGACCTGGTGGCCCTGACGATCGAATCCGCGGCGATGGCCCGCGTGCCCCTCGCCGGCACCGAGTGGATTCCCGGACGAGCGTTCTGACTCCGCGTCCCCACGGCACCTCCGATGCTCCGGCCGGAGGTGCCGCGGGCTGTCTACTGCCGGGAAACAGGTTGTAGTCTGCTGATATGACCACACCGGATCGCGCCGTCCTCCACGACACCTCCGGCCGCGAGGTCCCTCGGGACACCCCCACGGGCGTCGATCTCGAACGGGCCATCGCACACCAAGTGCGGGCACTGCGCCTGGCCAGTGGACTGTCGGTCGGCGACATGGCTGCGAAGGTGGGCATCTCCAAGGCGATGCTCTCGAAGATCGAGAACGCGCAGACCTCGTGCAGCCTGTCCACCCTCGCACGCCTCGCCGCGGGTCTCGACGTGCCCGTCACCTCCCTGTTCCGGGGTGCCGACGCACACCGCGAGGCGGTGTTCACCAAGAGCGGCCACGGCGCCGAGATCGTCGGCCGCGGTACCCGCGCAGGCCATCATTACGAATTGCTCGGTGCGCTCCGCGGTCAGCACCAGCGTCTCGAACCGGTCCTGGTGACCCTCACCGACGCGAGCGACATCTTCCCTCTCTTCCAGCACCCCGGAACCGAATTGCTGTACATGCTCGAAGGCGAAATGGTCTATGGCCACGGCGATTCCGAGTACCGCCTCACGGCCGGCGATTCACTGCTGCTCGACGGCGAGGGCGTCCACGGGCCGAACGAACTCGTCACATTGCCGATCCGGTTCCTCGCGGTGACGGCATACCCCGACAATCACCAGGGATGACGACGCGCCCCCGCCGGGAGAACCGGCGGGGGCGCATCATCCGTGCACGATCTCGTGGGGTGACCGTCAGGTCGTGGGAACGACGATGTCACGATCCTCCGCGAAATCGGAAGGACGCATCTTCGACGGCGCACCGGCCGCGAACGAATCCATGACGTAGGCGGTTTCACCGTGCACCGGCACGTCGATACCGATCTTCTCGGTCTCGGCATCGACCCGGATACCCATGGTCTTGTCGAGGACCTTGGCGATCAGGAAGGTCACCGCGAACGAATACGCGAAGACCGCAGCCATCGCGACGATCTGGCGACCGAGGAAATCGATGCCGCCGCCGAAGAACAAGCCGTCGACACCCGCGGGCGCAGCGGCCGTTGCGATGAACGCGATGAGGGTCGTGCCGACGACACCGCCCATCAGGTGGATCGCGACGACGTCGAGCGAGTCGTCGTAACCCATCTTGAACTTCCATCCCACCGCGAAGCAGCTGACCGCACCGGAGACGACACCGATCGCGAGAGCACCGAGCGGTGAGACGAGGCTGGCGGCGGGCGTGATGCCGACCAGGGCGGCGATCATGCCGGATACGGCTCCGAGGGTGGTGGCGTGCTTCTCCGTGATGCGTTCCACCAGGATCCAGCCGAGAAGGCCCGCTACCGCGGCGGCCATCGTGTTGAGGACGACGACACCGGCGGTGTGGTTGGCGCCGCCCGCCGATCCGCCGTTGAATCCGAACCAGCCGAACATCAGGATGCCGCCGCCGAGTACGACCAGCGGCAGGCTGTGCGGCCGGGCCACGTGCGGGAAGCCGCGCCGGGCACCGAGGGCGATCGCGACCGCGAGTGCGGCGACTCCCGCGTTCATGTGGACGGCGGTGCCGCCGGCGAAGTCGTGGGCGCCGAGCGTGTTGGCGATCCACCCACCCTTGGTGCCGGCCTCCTCGTCGTCGAATGCGAACACCCAGTGCGCGACCGGGAAGTAGACGAGCACGAGCCAGATTCCGGAGAACACGAGCCAGGCGGAGAACTTCATGCGGTCGGCGACCGCGCCCGCGATGATCGCCACCGTGATTCCTGCGAAGAGGAGGTGGAAGGCCGCGGTGAGTGCGGCCGGAATCCCGCCGGCCGGGTCTTCCTCGAGAAGTGAGGCGAGTCCGACGTCCGTGAACGGATTGCCGATGAGGCCGAGTCCGCCGACGCTGTCGCCGAGCACCGCCGCGGGACCGAAGAAGACCCACACCACGCCCGCTACGGCGAACCCGCCGAGCACCATCATGATCATGTTGAGCGCACTCTTGACACCGAGCATGCCGCCGTAGAACAGCGCGAGGCCCGGGACCATCAGTGCGACGGCCGTGAACGCCGCCAATATCCAGGCGGTATCCGCGGCAGCAAGTGCCTGTTCCATAGGGTCACCTTGTCCAGTCCTGAGGGAAGACCTTTCGGCCCATCGATCGGCGAGAGTCTTTCCTTGTTCATCACCGTTCCCTGAGAGTGGACCGAGCATGTAAACCCGCACGCGCCCACCCCGTGAAGATCTCGTTACAGTGCCGGAGCAGCCCCCCGAGGGCGACCCACCCGGATCTGCCCGACCCCGGGAGCGATCACGCGACGAGTTCCGTATCGTGGGAAGACGACACACCGGAGGTGAACGATGGGACGCGTGACCGCCCGCCGACCTGTCCTGCGCATCACGGCGGACCGGGTGTCGCGGCGACCGGACACCCTCGCCGTCGAGGAACCGCTCGAAATCCGACTCGGCGGCGACGCGTTGACGATCACGATGCGGACGCCCGGTCACGATGTCGATCTGGTGCACGGCTTCCTGTTGAGCGAAGGCATGATCAGCGACCGTGAGGATGTCGCGGCGGTCCGCTACTGCGACGGAGTCGACGAGAACGGGGCCAACACGTACAACGTCCTCGACGTCGCACTGGCCCCCGGCGTCACGATCGGAGAAGGCGTCGGCCGGCGCTCGTTCACCACCACGTCGGCGTGCGGTGTGTGCGGCAAGGAGTCGCTCGATCAGGTGCGCACGCGTACCCGCTTTCCCCTCACCGACGCGGACTCGCCCATGCTCGCGGCCGGAACCCTCACGACGATGCCCGACACCCTGCGCGACAAGCAGCAGGTGTTCGCCTCGACCGGCGGCCTGCACGCGGCGGCACTGTTCACTCCGGACGGCGAACTACTCGCAGTGCGCGAGGACGTCGGACGGCACAACGCGGTCGACAAGGTGCTCGGCTGGGCGCTCACCGACGGCCGCGTCCCGCTCTCGAACAGCGTGCTCATGGTGAGCGGGCGCGCGTCGTTCGAACTCGTCCAGAAGGCGGTCATGGCCGGGGTGCCGGTGCTCGCCGCGGTCTCGGCGCCGTCGTCCCTCGCGGTGGACCTCGCCGCCGAGTCGGGACTGACCCTCGTGGGATTCCTGCGGGGCGACACGATGAACGTCTACACAGCGACCGAGCGCGTCAAGGTCGGCTGAGCAGGCGCGGTCAGTCCACGTTCGGCGCCCACTGAACGCCGTTGATGTGACTGCCGCCGTCGACGAAGAGCGTGTTGCCGGTCAGATATCGCGAGTCGTCGCTCGCGAGGAATGCGGCGACGGTGCCGATGTCGTCGAGGGGGTCACCGATCCGCCCCATCGGGTTCGCGGCGGCCTGCGTGGCAGCCATCTCCGGATCGGCCTCCGCCACACGCCGGTAGGCCGCGCTCTGTGCGCCCGGGCAGATCACGTTGCAGCACACCTGCTTCGGCGCCCACTCGCGGGCCGCAGTGCGGGTCATGCTGCGCAACGCCTCCTTCGCGGCGTTGTACGACACCGAGTACATGTGCGCGTTGACGCCGTTGAGGCTGCACATGTTGATCACCCGTCCGGTTCCGTGCCGCGCCAACTCGGGGAACGCGCGCTGCATCGCCCAGAACGCGGCCATCACGGCCATGTCGAAGCCTGCCCGCATCGAGTCCTCCGGTGTCTTCTCCATCCGTGCGAACCCCAGCGACCGCCAGGCGTTGTTGACGAGGATGTCGAGTCGGCCGAACTCCCGGGCGGCAGTGTCCACCATCGCGTGCACCTGCTCCCGATCGGTCACGTCGGTGTGGACGAACTCCGCCCGCACGCCCCACCGGTCGGTGAGCCACCGCGCGGTGTCGGCACCGGCCTCCGCGTCCACGTCGGCGACCAGGATGTCCGCCCCGTCGCGGGCGAGTGCACCGGCGACACCGCGACCGATGCCCATGCCCGCTCCGGTGACGACTGCCACCCGTCCGTCCAGCTTCCCCATGCCGCTTCCTCCCAGATCTGTGATGTCGGTCTGTCGCTGCCGTCAGCGGGGACGGGGAACCGTCTTGTCGATGAACAGTGCCTCCACGGAGACACAGACGGCGCCGTCCGCGGTCTTGATCTCGCCGACCGTCTCGATCTTGCGGCCCTCTTCCCGAACCAGCCGGCCGGTCACGGTCAGCGGTTCGAACAACGGGGTGGGACGGTGGTACCTGACATTGAGTTGCGCGGTCGCCCCACTGCGTCCTGCCCAGGCATTCGCGACACCGAGGGTGTGGTCGATGAGCAGCGCCGCGACACCGCCGTGCACGTGCCCGGGCGGGCCCTGGTACGGGAAGGTCAGCGTCACAACCCCTTCCACCGATCCGTCTTCACGACCGGCGAGCACCAGCGGCGGCGCCAGAGCATTCTCCGGACCGGTGACGGGATCGTGCCGGGTGACGCCCTCTCCGTGCCACATATCGACCAGCCGTTCCTGTACCTCGGGAGCGTGCTCCTCGAGGTGGGCGGCGATACTGTCGAGTTCCTCCGCGACCCGCTCGAGATTCGCGTTGGTGCGGTCGGTACGCAGAAGTGCGTCCACCACGCGCCGAGCAGCGGCTGCGGCCCGGTCGACGGCGGTGTCCTGCGGAGCCGACGTCAGGATCGTGCCGTCGGGCGCATTCCCGACGGTGGGGTGGACGTTCGGATCGACTCTCATCGGATCTCCATCGTGGCGTGGGTGAGCACCGGTTGCCCGTCGCGCTCGGGGCAGGTCGCGAGCACGGTGAGGGTGTCGCCGTCGCGCCACACCGCGGTCTCGATCGTTTCTCCCGGGTACAACGATCCGGCGAACCGCACCGAGAACGTCCGGACACGGGTGGGGTCTCCGTCGAGCACACCGTCGACCACCGCCTTGCAGACGATGCCGTACGAGGCGAGCCCGTGCAGGATGGGCCGGTCGAAACCTGCCATCTTCGCGAATGCCGGGTCCGCGTGCAGAGGGTTCATATCGGCACTGAGCCGGTACATCAGCGCCTGCTGCGTACTCGTCGGAGACACGAGAACCTTGTCCGGGCTCCGCTCCGGCACTGCGTTCGACGCGTCAGGCCCGGCATCGCCGCCGAAGCCGCCCTCCCCTCGCGCCCAGATCTGCATCGCCGTGGTCCACAACGGCTTTCCACCGGAGTCCTGCGCGGACTGCTCGAGCACGATCACCGCCGCCTTGCCCTTGTCCCACACGTCGGCGACACGCGACGAAATCGTGGCGGCGCCCGAGACCGGGATGGGGGCGTGCACGGTGAGGGACTGCCCGCCGTGAAGAATCTTGCGCAGGTCGATGTCGATTCCCGGCAGGTTCAGCCCGGCGGCTGTGACCGCGCCGGCCGAGACGCCTTGTCCCGCAACCATGGCGAATGTCGGAAGGACCTTCAGGTTCTTCTCGTAGACCCATTCCAGCTCGGCCGGGTTCAGCGAGTCGACACCCGCACCCAGACCGAGGTGGTAGAGGATCACGTCCCGTTCGGTCCATCCGGCCTCGCGGACCGTGGGAGCGGCCGTGAGTGCGGCGTTCACGTCGATAGGCATGGTGCGTTCACTTTCCGGGTTCGGGATCGCGGGGCAGACCGAGGATCCGCTCGCCGATGATGTTGAGCTGGACGTTCGTCGTACCGCCGGCAATGGACATGCACTGCACGTTGAGGAACATGTGCGTTGCGGACGAGCGATCCTGCTCACCGACCAGCGAGGCGGGACCGGCCCAGTCCATCGCGAGTTCCCAGACCTGCTGGATGTGTTCGACACCCATCAGCTTGGAGACCGACGACTCGGCACCCGGTTGGCCACCGCTCAAGGAGCGGATGGCGGCGCGTAGCCCCATCAGGCCACCGGACTGCGCGTCGCTCAGCACCTTGCCGAGGACGCTGAGCTGCTCGTCGTCCGGTCCCCCGGGAGCGTTCTCCACCAGTGCCAGCAAGGCCTCGCCGCCGGCCCCGAACGTGGAGTCGTGGGACAGGGACACCCGCTCGTTGGAGAGGGTGGTGCGTGCGAGCTTCCACCCGTCGCCGGGCTCACCGACCAGGCATTCGTCGGGCACGAACACATCGTCGAAGAACACTTCGTTGAACAGAGCTTCACCGGTGATCTCCCGCAACGGCCGGATGTCGAGACCTTCGGTGTTCTTGATGTCGATCAGGAAGTAGGACAGACCCTTGTGCTTGGGTGCGTCCACGTCGGTACGGGCGAGGCAGATGCCCCAGTCCGCGACCCGCGCCATCGACGTCCACACCTTCTGCCCGTTGAGCTTCCAGCCGCCGTCGACCTTGACGGCCTTGGTGGACAGGGCCGCGAGGTCGGAGCCGGCACCGGGCTCGGAGAAGAGCTGGCACCACACGAGATCGCCGCGCAACGACTGCGGGACGAACCGTTCGATCTGCTCGGCGTTGCCGTGCGCGATCAGCGTCGGCACCACCCAGTTGCCGATGATCATGTCGTGTGGTGTGAGCTCTGCTGCGCGCAGCTCCTCGGCGATGACGAGTTGGGTGACGGCGTCGGCAGCCTTGCCCCACGGCTCGGGAAGGTGCGGTGTGGTGTAGCCCTTCTCCGCCAGATACGTCTTCTGCTTCACATCGTCGAGCAGGGTGGCCGGCTCGAGTTCGGCGCGGACGTCCGCTCGGATCTGCTCCGCCTCGGGTGGAAGGTCGACCGTGAGCACCCGGCGGGCACCGGCGCGCGTGAGAGCAGTCACTCGGCGACGCCAGGACGCCGTGGAGCCCAACAGGATTCGCAGAGATTGAGCGCGCCGCATGTAGAGGTGGGCGGGGTGATCCCAGGTGTAACCGATACCGCCGAGAACCTGGATGCAGCTCTTGGTGACCTGGAATGCCGCTTCCGGGGCGACGGACGCAGCGACGGCTACGGCGAGCGAGGCCTCATCGGCGGAAATGTCCTCGCCCAGTGCGCGAGTCGCATCCCACGTCGTGACGCGGGCTTGCTCGGTGTGACAGAGCATTCGTGCGACGGTGTGCTTGACGCCTTGGAACTGGCCGATGACACGGCCGAACTGCCGGCGCACCCGCGCATAGTCCGCGGCGGTCGTGGTGGCCCAGTCCGCGAGGCCGGCCGCCTCGGCTGCGAAGAACGTTGCGGCGATGTCGAGTACCCGGCCGGGGTCCACGGTCAGCACGTCATCATCGGAGAGGGCCAGCCCGTCCGCGGTGATCTCGGCGTTGCGCCGCACCACGTCGTAACTCGGCAGGTCCGTGACGCCGATACGGTCACGAGCGACCACCACGAAGGCGCGCTCGCCCCCGTCGTCGGCGGCGAGCAGGAACACGTCGGCCACCTGGCCACCGAGCACGACTCCCGATGTGCCGGACAGGCTGACCGAGGCTCCGTCGCGAACGAGGCGCAGCCGGCCCGGTTGCAGCGACACCGCACCGTACAGTGCACCGTTCGCCAGTCCCTCGAGTTCCGCTCGACGCCCCGCCTCGTTCAGAACCGCGGACGTGATCACCGTCGGGAGGAACGGTCCGGGCACCATGGCTCGGCCCAGTTCCTCGGCGACAACAGCGGTTTCGAGATAACCGAAGCCGGCGCCGCCGACGTCTTCCGGCAGATGCAGTCCCAGCATGCCGAGGTCGGCGAACGAACCCCAGAACGACGGCCGGGTCTCCGCCTCGGCATCGACAGCCGCGCGGATCACCTCGGGCGTCGCGTGTCGTGCCGCCCAGCCGCGTACGGAATCACGAAGCTCGCGATCCTCGTCACTCAATCCCAAAGTCATGAACGGGTCCCTTGATAGAAGATCACGGCGTCAGATGCGCTCGATGACGGTGGCTGTGGACAGTGCGCCGCCTGCGCACATCGTGATCAGTGCGGTCGAGCGATTCGACCGCTCGAGCTCGTGCAGAGCACTGGTGATCAGTCGCGCTCCGGTGGAGCCCACCGGATGCCCGAGGGCGATGGCACCGCCGTTGACGTTGACCTTGCTCAGGTCGGCCTTGTGCACCTGTGCCCAGGACAGCACGACCGAGGCGAACGCTTCGTTGATCTCGACGAGATCGATGTCCGACAACGACATTCCGGTGCGGTCGAGCACCGCCCGAGTGGAGTCGATCGGTCCGTCGAGGTGGTAGTACGGGTCCGAGCCCACCAGGGTGGACGCAAGGATCCGGGCGCGTGGCCGCAGCCCCGCCTCCCGTGCTTTGTCCTCGCTCATCAGCAGGACTGCGGCGGCACCGTCGCTGACCTGTGAGGAGTTGCCGGCGGTGTGGATACCACCCTCGATCACGGGCTTCAACCCCGCGAGGGCGTCCGCGGAGGTGTCGCGGAGACCACCGTCGCGCGTCACGGTGGCGATCTCACCGGTGGGTTCTCCGTCCTTGGTCACGACCGGCGCGTCGACGGGCACGATTTCACGGTCGAACCGTCCCTCGGCCCACGCATTCGCGGCGCGACGCTGCGACTCCAGCCCGAAGGCGTCGACATCGGCGCGCGTGATGCCACGGTTGGCGGCAATCCGCTCCGCCGAGGTGAACTGGTCACCCATGTCGATCGACCAGTCCGCCGGGTACGGGTTACCCGTGCCGGGTGCGTTGGCCTGACCGAGGAAAACTCGGCTCATCACTTCGACGCCGCAGCCGATACCGGCGTCGATCTGCCCGGACGCGATCAGTCCCGCGACCATGTGCACCGCCTGCTGCGACGAACCGCACGCGCAGTCGATGGTGGTGGCGGCAGCCGTGTACGGGAGGCCGGCGTGCAGCCACGCCTGCCGGGTGACGTTGTTGGACTGCTCCCCCGCCTGCGTGACCGCGCCACCGACCAGTTGGCCGATCTGCCCGGCGGGGAGTCCGGTGCGGTCCAGCAGTGCTTTCTGGGCGGTGCCCAGAAGCACGGCGGGGTGCACTCCGGCCAGCTGTCCGCGGCGGCGGCCGATCGGCGTACGTGCGGCCTCGACGATGACGACGTTGCTCATGCCACTCCTGAAGTGTCGGCGTTTCTGAAATTTATTCTATTTCTGTCGCCGGCCGGAGTTCCGCACTTGTCCCGGCAAGCGGGACTTGCAGTGCGAGAGGAGGCTTCCTCGGGTGCCGCCGCAGCTCACCCGTTCGATCGAGGCCGGCCCACCGATAGATCGACGAGGAGCAGGTCGCAGGCGACGCGCAGGTCGGACTCGACTTCCGGGATGGAGGTCCGGCCGTTGAGTGCCCCCTGGACGAGACCGAACCACAGGGCGACCACCAGCCGCACCACCGTCGCGTCTCGCACCGTGGGCTCGGAGATTCCCGCCGCCGCGAGGAGCAGTCGATCGAAGTGCTGATCGATTTTCGAGACATCGGGAATGGTGGCGGCATTCGACGACGACGCGGACCGGATCATGGCGTTCGCCAGGAGCGGCGTACGCACCAGCGCCCGCGTCGCCTGCAGTAATGCCTGGTAGACGGCATCGGACGGCGAGGCCGGGGCAGAGGGACGCCGGGACAACTGGATGCCCATGCGGTCGATCTGGTCGACCATCACCGCGACGAACAAGTGGGTCTTGGACGGGAAATAGCGATAGAGCGTGCCGATCGCGACCCCTGCCGCCTTGGCGACGTCCTGCATTTGTACGCGCTCGAGTTCTTTGTCCCCCGCCAGTCGTGCCGCAGCCGTCAGGATCCGGTCGTATCGCGCGTGCTGTTCCGTCGAGCTGGGCTCCGCCGCGTCGCGTGCCGCCCCGATCCTGGGCATCTCGCATCCCCCTTCGTTCACCTCGGACGAAAGCAGAGCGTAGATCCTCACCCCTACCGTCCCGGGCGGTTCGGGTACCGGTCAGTGAGATCTCGCACCTCGTCGCCTCCTGCGAAGCGACCGGAACGGGGATTCGAACACACTGGGCGCAAACACTTTTCGCTCGTTGTCCGCACTCGGGTGGCGACGCGCATCAGCGGAGGTCATCCCCGCCGCGACAATGCACCACCGGCGACGGAGACCCCGGTAGCGGCGGTCGCGGCACTCCCGCCCAGTGAGACCGTACGACCCGTCCGGACCCACCCGAGGACCAAACTAGAATGAATATCACTTTTCCTGCGGGCTCCAGCTCGGCACGGAAACGAACACGGGAGACGAACGCATGGGTGAAACAGTCGGTTTGGCCGGTCGTACCGCAGTAGTAACAGGCGCCGGAGCCGGGCTCGGCCGGGCCGAGGCTCTCGCACTGGCCGCCGCCGGTGCCGCCGTCGTCGTCAACGACATGGGCGACGCCGCACACCAGGTCGCGGAAGAGATCGTCGCATCGGGCGGGCAGGCAATCGCCGTCACCGGCGACGTCTCCGACTGGTCGCTCGGAGGACGCCTCGTCGAAGAGTCCGTCAAGGCATTCGGTTCGTTCGACATCCTCGTCAACAACGCCGGCATTCTCCGCGACAAAATGATCTTCAACCTCACCGAATCCGATTGGGACGACGTGATTCGCGTGCACCTCAAGGGTCACGCCGCGACGTCTCACGCCGCCGCCGTCCATTGGCGCGCCGCCAGCAAGGAAACCGGTGGTCCCGTGTACGGCCGGGTCATCAACACCTCGTCGGAGGCATTCCTCTTCGGCTCGGCCGGACAGCCCAACTACTCGGCCGCCAAGGCAGGCATCACTGCCCTGACCTTGTCCACCGCACAGGGACTCTCCCGCTACGGCGTCACTGCAAACGCCATCTGCCCGCGCGCCCGGACGGCCATGACCGCCGAGGCGTTCGGAGAGGCCGACGCTGCGAACACCGGTCTCGACCCGCTCGCGCCCGAACGCGTCGGCACCCTCGTCACGTACCTTGCCTCCCCCGCCTCGCACGAGATCAACGGCCAGGTGTTCGTGGTGTACGGCAAGATGGTCGCGCTCATGGACTCCCCGAAGGTCGAGAACCGTTTCGACGCAGCAGGCTCCGCATTCACCGTGGAGGAACTCGACGAACAGCTGTCGTCGTACTTCACCGGACGCGGGAAGTACGAGAACTACGCCGCCTACAGCATCGCGGAACTGGAGAAGACCGCACTCGCGGTCGACTGATCACGCCCCGAGCTACGGCGCGACCTTCACCCGAACAGACCTCGGCCCCGGCAGGAATCCTGCCGGGGCCGAGTCGTTCGAAGAGCCGTTGCCCGAAGGCGGTCAGGCCGACTTCTCGCGACGGTCACGATCGGTCTTGCGCGGGACGATCGTCGGAAGCACGTTGTCGGTGACCGTCTCGGCGGTGACCACAACCTTCTCGACGTCGTCGCGGCTGGGGATGTCGTACATGACGGGCAGGAGGACTTCCTCCATGATGGCGCGGAGACCGCGAGCGCCCGTGCCCCGCAGGATTGCCTGGTCCGCTATCGCCTCGAGGCCGTCCTGCGAGAACTCGAGTTCGACGCCGTCCATCTCGAACAGGCGGACGTACTGCTTGACGAGTGCGTTCTTCGGCTCGGACAGGATCTCGACGAGCGATTCCTTGTCGAGATTCGTCACCGATGCCACGATCGGCAGACGGCCGATGAACTCCGGGATCAGACCGAACTTGATGAGGTCTTCGGGCATGACGTCGGCGAAGTGATCGGTGGTGTCGATCTCGGCCTTCGAGCGCACCTCGGCACCGAACCCGATGCCGCGCTTGCCGATCCGGTCGGAGACGATCCGCTCGAGTCCCGCGAACGCGCCCGCGACGATGAACAGCACATTCGTGGTGTCGATCTGGATGAATTCCTGGTGGGGGTGCTTGCGCCCGCCCTGTGGGGGCACCGAAGCCTGGGTGCCTTCGAGAATCTTCAGCAGGGCTTGCTGCACGCCCTCACCCGACACGTCGCGCGTGATGGACGGGTTCTCGCTCTTGCGAGCGATCTTGTCGACCTCGTCGATGTAGATGATGCCGGTCTCGGCGCGCTTGACGTCGTAGTCCGCTGCCTGGATCAGCTTGAGGAGGATGTTCTCGACATCCTCGCCGACATATCCCGCCTCGGTGAGAGCGGTGGCGTCGGCGATCGCGAACGGCACGTTGAGCATCTTCGCGAGGGTCTGGGCGAGGTACGTCTTGCCGCAGCCGGTGGGCCCGAGCAGCAGAATGTTGGACTTGGCCAGTTCGACGGTCTCGCCACGAGCGTCGCGGGCCTTGTCGCCGGCCTGGATGCGCTTGTAGTGGTTGTAGACCGCGACGGCGAGCGTCCGCTTGGCGGAGTCCTGGCCGATGACGTAGTTGTCGAGGAAGTCCCGGATCTCGGCAGGCTTGGGTAGCTCGTCGAGCTTGACCTCACTGGTTTCGGCGAGTTCTTCCTCGATGATCTCGTTGCAGAGGTCGATGCACTCGTCGCAGATGTAGACACCGGGACCCGCAATGAGCTTCTTGACCTGCTTCTGACTCTTTCCGCAGAACGAGCACTTGAGCAGATCTCCGCCGTCACCGATACGTGCCATCTGTCAGGTCCCTACTTCCTCGTGTGCGTGCAACTGCTGCCGCGATTCTCGTTGCGCGCCGGCCCTGGGAACGGGCCGTTGGCTCGACCGTACCCGGAGTCCGGCAGTCGGGTCGACCGCTTCTCGGCGTTTCCGGCCATATTTATATGCCCTGCACATGGTGCCGATCACAATTGCACATCGGCCCGACCCGGACCGCGAGACACGCGGTCGGGCCGGGCCGTTCGGCTACTTCTGTGCGGAGAGCTTCCGGTACTCCAGGACGTTGTCGATCAATCCGTATTCGACGGCCTCCGCGGCGGTCAGGATCTTGTCACGATCGGTGTCCTTGCGGATCTGATCCGCGTCCTTGCCGGTGTGCCGCGCGAGCGTCGTCTCCATGAGGCGCCGCATCCGCTCGATCTCCGCGGCCTGGATCTCGAGGTCCGAGACCTGGCCCTGGATTCCGCCGGTCGAGGGCTGGTGGATGAGCACACGCGCGTTGGGCAGCGCGAGGCGCTTACCCGGGGTGCCGGCAGCGAGGAGCACCGCTGCTGCCGACGCGGCCTGCCCGAGGCACACGGTGGTGATGTCGGCGCGGACGTACTGCATCGTGTCGTAGATGGCCATCAGCGAGGTGAACGAGCCACCGGGCGAGTTGATGTACATCGTGATGTCGCGGTCCGGGTCGAGGGACTCGAGCACCAGCAGCTGCGCCATGACGTCATTGGCCGACGCATCGTCGACCTGCACGCCGAGGAAGATGATGCGTTCCTCGAACAGCTTGTTGTACGGGTTGGATTCCTTGACGCCGTAGCTCGAGTGCTCGATGAACGAGGGCAGGATGTAGCGGCTCGCCGGGGAAGCCGGAGCTTGGCCGCCGAGCTGGCGCGGATCGAACATGTTGGTCATCGCTTCTCCAAGAATTCGTGGGGCGTGGAGCGGGTCGGTGGATCCCGGGGATCAGTTGCCGGTGCCGCCGGCCTGCTGGGCCCGTGCGACGACATGGTCGACGAAGCCGTACTCGAGTGCTTCCTTGGCCGTGAACCACCGGTCGCGGTCGGAGTCCGCGGTGATCTGCTCGACGCTCTGCCCGGTGTGCTCGGCGATCAGCTCTGCCATCTCCCGCTTGGTGTGCGCGAACTGCTCCGCCATGATCGCGATGTCGCTCGCGGTGCCACCGATCCCTGCGGACGGCTGGTGCATCATGATCCGCGCGTGCGGAAGCGCGTAACGCTTGCCCTTGGTACCTGCAGCCAACAGGAACTGGCCCATCGACGCAGCCAGACCCATCGCGAACGTCGCGACGTCGCACTCGACGAACTTCATCGTGTCGTAGATCGCCATACCCGCGGTGACCGAACCACCCGGGGAGTTGATGTACAGCGAGATGTCGCGGTTGGGGTCCTCCGCGGACAGCAGGAGGATCTGCGCGCAGAGCTTGTTGGCGATGTCGTCGTCGACCTGGGTGCCGAGGAAGATGATCCGCTCGCGGAGCAGGCGTTCGTACACCGAGTCGCTGAGATTGAGCCCAGCGGTGGCCGAGGTCATCGTCGGACCGATGGATGTCGCCGGATTCTGATGAGTCACGGGTACCTGCCTTCTCGTCAATCGTGGATTGCTGACACTGACACTAACCAAGAGGGGCGGCACCGGATGCCCGGTGCCGCCCCTCTTCGCTCAAAGCGGAAAAAAACCGACTACTCGGAGGCCGAATCCTCGGTGCTCTCGGCAGCCGAATCCTCGGCATCCGCGTCGTCCTTCTTGGTGCCGAACAGCTCGCTCGTGTCGACCGACGCACCGGTGGTGTCGGTGACGGTCACGCGATCGACCACCGAGCCGAGCGCCTTGCCGCGACGCACGTCGGCGAACACCGCGCCGAGCTGGTTGGCCTGGCTGATCTGCTGGATGAACTGCTCGGGCGGGATGCCGTAGCGCTGCGCCTGGAAGAAGATCCGCTCGGTCAGCTCCTGCTGCTCGACGGTGGTGCCCTCTGCCTCGGCGATCGCGTCCAGCAGCAGCTGGGTCTTCACGGAACGCTCGGCCGACTCGCGAGCCTCCTTGTCGAACTCCTCACGGCTCGAACCCTGAGCCTCGAGCAGCTTGTCGAGCTGGGCTTCGTCGTGATCGAGCTCGTGGATCGCGTCGTGGACCGCGCTGTCGACCTCGGCCTGAACGACCGCGTCGGGGAGCGGGATCTCGACGGTGTCGAGCAGAACCTCGAGGACCTTGTCGCGAATCTGGCCGGCCTGCTCGACCTTCTTGACGCGCTCGACGCGCTCGCGCAGGTCGGCGGTCAGCTCGTCGATGGTGTCGAACTCGCTCGCGAGCTGCGCGAAGTCGTCGTCGGCCTCGGGGAGCTCGCGCTCCTTGACCGAGTTCACCTTGACGGTGACGACCGCTTCCTTGCCGGCGAACTCGCCCGCCAGGAGGGTGGAGTTGAAGTCCTTCGACTCACCGGCGGAGGTGCCGATGATCGCGTCGTCGAGTCCGTCGATGAGCTGTCCGGAACCGACCTCGTGGGACAGACCCTCGGTGGCGGCCTCGGTGACCTCTTCACCGTCGACGGTCGCCGACAGGTCGATGGAGACGAAGTCGCCGTTCTGCACGGGACGTTCGACGCCCTTGAGGGTGCCGAAGCGCTGACGCAGCGACAGCAGCTGCTCCTCGATGTCCTCGTCCGTGATCTCGACGGGGTCGACGGTGACGGCGATCTCGGAGAAGTCCGGCAGGGTGATCTCGGGACGCACGTCGACCTCGGCGTTGAAGACGAGCTCCACGTTGTCCTCGAGCTTGGTCACGTCGATCTCGGGCTGGCCCAGGACCTTGACCTCGTTGCTGGTCACAGCCTCGTTGTAGCGGGACTGGATGGCGTCGTTGACGACCTGCTCGAGCACGGCGCCGCGTCCGACACGGGCCTCGAGGATCTTGCGGGGCGCCTTGCCCGGACGGAAGCCCGGGATGCGCACCTGTCCTGCGAGGGACTGGAAGGCGCGGTCGAAATCAGGCTGGAGTTCCTCGAAGGGCACCTCAACGTTGATACGGACTCGCGTCGGGCTCAGCTGCTCGACGGTGCTCTTCACGGGACATGCTCCTTCTGTCGTGCTGTCTGGTCGGTCGTTCGTGTCACTACTGAGCGCGCTGACGCCGTTCGATCTGGTCGGGATGACAGGATTCGAACCTGCGACCCTCCGCTCCCAAAGCGGATGCGCTACCAAGCTGCGCCACATCCCGTCACCGGCTACCCCTAGAGCATCCCTGGGGACCCGCAGCAGAATCCTACGGCCCCCCGATTATGAAATCCAAAGCGAGGTTCGGTACAGTCTCATCCTGCACGGAGCGGACACCGCGGAAACGGTGAAAGCAACGGCAACGGGGATGTAGCTCAATGGTAGAGCCCCAGTCTTCCAAACTGGCTACGCGGGTTCGATTCCCGTCATCCCCTCCAGGGCAAACGTCCGCCGACCACCAGGTCGGCGGACGTTTTGTCGTTTCCGTCCCGGTCTGCGCGCCGGCGACGGCGGATCACCGTTTCGACTCGAATCCGCGATGCGCCACACAAGATCGGTGTCGCGGGCCGGATCGTGTGAGAGCGTCCCCACTGTGACCGACCGACCCGACCGCGACGGAACCACCGTTCCCGTGCCGCGTTCGGTCGTCGTGGCGGTCGTCGCCCTCGACGCCGTTCCGGACTGGGATCGCGTCACCGGCATGCTGGCACCGGGAAATCACGAGGCGCCGAGCTTCCGGCACCGGGTCGTCGACGTGCCGTTCGGGCTCGAAGCTCCGCGATGGGCCGGCGACCCCGATTCCGATCCGCCGTGGCACCTCGACCGGGTGTCCTTACCCCCGCACGCCACGTTCGCCGACGTACTCGACTTCGCGGGCACCGCTCCCCCGACACCGGCCGTGCGGCACCCTCTGTGGGGGCTGACACTGCTCGACGGACTGACGGGCGGGCGGTCTGCCCTGGTGATCCGATTGCATCACCTCGCGGCCCCCGACGACACGGGCGATCCCGTCCGGTCGTGGGCACGCTCGGCCACACGCGGACTGGCCCGCACTGCGACTTCCGTCGTGAAGACTCTTCTGGGAGAACCCGCAGACACCCCGGATGGGCGCACGGCGTCCGACCACTCCTCTCACCGGCACTTGCCGTACCGGCTTCATGTGGTCGACGTTCCGCTCGCAGACCTCCGGGTCGCAACCGACCGGTCGAACTGCGGACTCGAGAGCGGCTTCGCCGCCGCGATGCTGCTCGCGTGCGCTGCATACCGGCACCGCCAGGGGCGTAAGGCCGACACCCTGCGCGCCGCAATTCCGGTGTCCACGAGCAACCCCGTCACGGTCGAGTTGCTCGACAGTGCTTCGAACCCGGAAGAACTGATGCGCCGGATCGAGACGGATCGCACCAGTTTTCCCGACGGCGCGGACTCACGTCCCGCGGGTGGCCGGGGATTGCGCGGAGAACCGGTGACCACACTGTCGAACAGCGAGGCGCTCTTCGGCGCGCACGACGTACTGACCGCCACGCTCCCCGGGTCGAGCGCGCCGCTCTACATCGGTGGCGCGAAAGTCGAGCGGTATTACGGTTTCGGCCCGACGCACGGCGCCGCGTTCAACGCGACGCTCATGTCGTACCGGGCGGGATGCGGGATCGGGGTCACCGTCGATCCCGTCGCGGTGCCGGATCGGGACGTGTTCGACGAATGCCTACGCATCGGAGTCGACGCTGTCGTCGGCTCGGCCGGCGATCCCGGCGTCGACCCGGCCGCTGGTCAGTCCGGCTGACACGTCGGGCACCAGAAGAGGTTCCGCGCACCCATCACCTTGTGCAGCACCGGGGTCCCGCACACACGACAGGGCTCACCGGTACGGCGGTACACGTACGTGCGGGGACGGTCCTTCGCATAGGAGGGCATCCCGTCGTCGTGTTCGGTGCGGACGACGTGCATTCGCCCGCGCTGCGCCCCCACTTCCATGAGTTCGACGAGATCGCTCCACAGCGCATCGAATTCGTCGCGTGTGAGATCGCGTCCGGGCCGACCGGGATGAATGTTGTGGCGGAACAACACTTCCGCGCGATAGACGTTGCCGACCCCGGCGATCACGGATTGATCCATCAGCAGCGAGCCGATCGGGCTGCGGGAGCGGCTCATTCGTGTCCACACCCGCTCCGCGTCGGCGTCCGGACGCAGCGGATCCGGTCCGAGGCGCGCCTCGATCGCGTCGACCTCACCCTCGGTGAGCACCTCGCACGCCGCAGGACCGCGCAGGTCGCTGCCGTGACGAGCACCGATCATCCGCATGCGGACCTGCCCCACCGGTTCGCCCAGCGGCAACTCCGTGTCGGTGAAGGCTCCGTAGATACCGAGGTGGACATGCACCGCGAGGCCACCGTCGTAATGATGGAACAGATGCTTGCCCCACGCGTCGGCGTGGACGAGGACCCGCCCGTCGACTGCCCGGGCACCGTCCTCGAAGCGTCCCTGGGGACTGGACACCCGCACCGGCGCACCCGAATACCACTCGGTGTGCAACCGGGCGAGCCGGTGCAGGATATGTCCTTCGGGCACAGGTCAGTTCTATGCGCCCGGCACGGCCGGAGCCACACCGGTCTTCTCGTACTCGGCAAGAATGTCGATGCGACGCTGGTGACGTTCCTCGTTCGACCACTCGGCCGCGAGGAAGGCATCCACGATCGCGAGGGTTTCCTCGAGCGTGTGCATCCGGCCGCCGATGCCGATCAGCTGAGCATTGTTGTGTTCGCGGGCGAGGGTGGCGGTCTCGACGCTCCACGCCAGCGCGCACCGCGCGCCCGGGACCTTGTTCGCCGCGATCTGCTCGCCGTTCCCGCTGCCACCGAGCACCAGTCCGAGGCTTCCCTCGTCGGCAACGGTGCGGCGGGCGGCCTCGATGCAGAACGCCGGGTAGTCGTCCTGAGCGTCGTACTCGAAGGCGCCGCAATCGATCGCCTCGTGGCCGTTCGCGGTCAGGTGTTCGATGATCTGATTCTTACGTTCGAAACCGGCATGGTCGGCTCCCAGGTACACGCGCATGAGCAGAGTCTAACGAGTCCCCGGTGTGCGGAGCGACGCCCTGCCCGGATGTGCCCGAAGACGCCGCGCCCGGTGCTTCGAACGCGTCTCGCGTCCGAAGCACCGGGCAGGCTCGGACCTCAGTCGAACGTCGGGTCCTCGTTGCGGCTGCGCTTGAGCTCGAAGAAGTGCGGGTACGACGCGAGTGCGACGACGCCGTCCCACACGGTGCCGGCTTCTTCACCGCGCGGAATCTTCGACAACACCGGTCCGAAGAACGCGATGCCGTTGACGTGAATGGTCGGCGTTCCCACGTCCTGGCCCACGGCGTCCATTCCCGCGGCGTGACTCGCACGCAGCGCCGTGTCGTACTCGGTGCTGGTCGCGGCGTCGGCCAGCGACGGATCGAGGTCGAGTTCCGCGAGCGCGCCGGCGACGACGTCGTCGAGGTTCTCGTTGCCCTCGTTGTGGATCCGGGTGCCCATCGCGGTGTAGAGCGGCGAGAGGATGTCGTCGCCGTACTTCTGTGCCGCGGCGATGGCGACACGCACGGGACCCCATGCGTCCTTCATGCGTTCGGCGTACTCCTCCGGGAGATCGCGGCCCTCGTTGAGCACTGCCAGGCTCATCACGTGGAAGCGTGCCTCGATGTCGCGCACCTTCGTGACCTCGAGAATCCAGCGTGAGGTCACCCAGCACCACGGGCACAGCGGGTCGAACCAGAAATCGGCGGTGTCCTTGCCGGTGGGGGTGGTCGAGTCGCTCACGAAGGTCTCCTCAGGATGGTCCGAACCCGGCGGTTGCCGCGATACGCCGTCCAACAGTCTGTCGGGCCGTATTCTTCCCCGCCCTGTCCGCACGGGCGACGTTCCGACGTCCCGACCATGGCGCTACCCCGATCATGATGGGATGGATGCCTGCCGACATCCCGTCGTGAAAAGGAGCTCTTCTGTGGCACCACCCAATCTCACCCGCGAGCAGGCCGCCGAGCGCGCCGCCGTGTTGTCCGTCGACAACTACAGCATCGAGCTCGATCTGACGGACGGAGCCGGAGCACCCGGCACCACGACGTTCCGCTCTCTCACCACCGTGCGCTTCGACGCGACCGAAGGTGCGTCGACGTTCATCGACCTCATCGCGAAATCGGTCACCTCGGCCACCCTCAACGGCGCCCCGGTCGACGTGTCCGGCTACACCGAGGACACCGGGATCGCCCTGACGGGCCTGGCGGCACGGAACGAACTCGTCGTCGACGCCGAGTGCCTCTACACCAACACCGGCGAGGGTCTGCACCGATTCGTCGACCCCACCGACGACGCGGTGTACCTCTACTCCCAGTTCGAGACCGCCGACGCGAAGCGGATGTTCGCGTGCTTCGATCAGCCCGATCTCAAGGCGACGTTCGACGTCTCCGTGACCGCGCCCGAGAGCTGGAAGGTCATCTCCAACGGTGCGGAGGTGCAGACGGCGGCCGCGCAACCGGGGCAGCACATCTTCCGGACGACACCGCGCATGAGCACCTACCTCGTCGCGCTGATCGCCGGTCCGTACGCGCAGTGGACGGACGAGTACAGCGACGCGCACGGCACCATCCCGCTGGGCCTCTACTGCCGCGCGTCGCTCGCGGAACACATGGATGCCGACCGCCTCTTCGCCGAAACCAAGCAGGGTTTCGGTTTCTACCACGACAACTTCGGTGTGCCGTACGCGTTCGGCAAGTACGACCAGCTGTTCGTGCCCGAGTTCAACGCCGGCGCAATGGAGAACGCGGGGGCGGTGACATTCCTCGAGGATTACGTCTTCCGCTCCAAGGTGACCCGGTACTCGTACGAACGCCGCGCCGAGACGGTGCTGCACGAGATGGCACACATGTGGTTCGGCGACCTCGTCACCATGCGGTGGTGGGACGACCTGTGGCTCAACGAGTCCTTCGCGACTTTCGCGTCGGTGCTGTGCCAGGCGTCGGCAACCGAGTACACCAACGCGTGGACGACCTTCGCGAACGTCGAGAAGTCGTGGGCGTACCGGCAGGATCAGCTGCCGTCCACGCATCCGATCGCCGCGGACATCCCCGACCTCGCCGCCGTGGAGGTCAACTTCGACGGCATCACCTACGCCAAGGGCGCGTCGGTGCTCAAGCAACTCGTCGCCTATGTGGGGCAGGAACCGTTCCTCGCGGGGCTGCGCGACTACTTCCGCGAGCACGCGTACGGCAACGCCACTTTCGACGACCTGCTCGCTGCTCTCGAGAAGTCCTCCGGACGCGACCTGTCCGGGTGGGGAGCGCAGTGGCTCAAGACCACCGGGCTGAACATCATGCGACCCGATTTCGAGGTCGCCGCCGACGGCACGTTCACCCGCTTCGCGGTGGTTCAGGAAGGCGCCCTGCCCGGCGCCGGTGAACTGCGGGTCCATCGTCTGGCGATCGGTGTGTACGACGACGACGGCTCGGGCAAGCTCGTCCGGACCCACCGCGTCGAGATCGATGTCGACGCGGCCGAGCGCACCGACGTCCCCGAACTGGTGGGAGTGCCCCGCGGCAAGTTCGTGCTCGTCAACGACGACGACCTGACGTACTGCTCGGTGCGCCTCGACGACGAGTCGCTCTCGACGGTCCTCGAGCGCATCGGCGACATCACCGACTCGTTGCCGCGCACCCTCGTGTGGTCGGCCGCGTGGGAGATGACCCGGCAGGCGGAACTGAAGGCTCGGGACTTCGTCGCACTCGTGCAGCGCGGCATCGCCGCCGAAACCGAAGTGGGCGTCGTGCAGCGTCTGCTGATGCAAGCGGCCACCGCACTGGCAAGCTACTCGGAGCCGTCGTGGGCGAACGAGCGAGGCTGGCCCGACTTCGCGAACCGGCTGCTCGAGCTTGCCCGCGAGGCCGAGGCGGGATCGGATCACCAGCTCGCGTTCGTCAATGCGCTGAGCAGCGCGCAACTGTCGCCGTGGCACACCGAAGTACTGACCGAACTGCTCGACGCAGACCCGGCGTCGGTGGGACTGGACGGACTCGTCGTCGACACGGACCTGCGCTGGCGCATCGTCCACGCGCTCGCCGCGGCGGGCGAGATCGACAGTGACGGGGTCGAGTCGCCGTTCATCGACGCGGAGGCCCGCCGCGACGCCACTGCGGCAGGCGCCCGCCAGGCAGCTGCGGCACGCGCCGCCCGGCCACAGGCGGAAGTGAAGGAACAGGTCTGGGAGACCGTCGTGCACGACGACACCGTCCCCAACGTCACCGCCCGAGCCGTCATCGGCGGGTTCGCGCCGCTGGGTCAGAGCGACTTGCTCGCACCGTATGTCGCACGGTACTTCGCCGAGGTTCCGCAGGTGTGGGGGCGGCGCTCGAGCGAGGTCGCGCAGACGGTAGTGGTGGGTCTGTACCCGTCGTGGGCCGTCACCGAGGATGCGGTGGCAGCGGCCGACGACTTCCTCGCCGGGGAGCATCCGCCGGCGCTGCGCCGGCTCATCGTCGAGGGCCGCGCCGGGATCGTCCGGTCGCTGAAGGCACGCTCGTTCGACGCGTCGTGATCTCACACGGCATGTGAAACGCCTGTGGCCCGGTGCCGCACCCGGTCGTCGGACCGAGCGCGGCACCGGGCCACGGTGGCGGAGCGCAGAGACGGCAGGGTCGCCGGCGCCGCGAGACCGCCGAAACTACAGAAGCATCGAGACCTACGGTGCGATGATCGCGTTGGCCATCACGCGGACGGCACTGGTGATGCCGTCGAGCAGGTTCCCCTGGCCGAAGGACGCCAGCGCGGCGGTGACGCCGAGTTGCAGGACGCGATCCGTCGCGCGGGCGGAAGCCTCGCGTCCGGAACGGATCTCGATGGCCCGCTGATTGGGGTACACGGCGATCAGCACCGAGTTCTCCGCGTCGGGGGTCGCCGGCAGCAGCGCGTCGGTCTCGGCAGCCGGGTTCACGGCATCACCGATGTACACGGAGAACCGCACGTGGGTTGCCCGGATGGCATCGGTCAGCGTGTCGTCGAGCCGGATGAGGTCGCTGTCCTTGAACGGCGGTCCGGCGAACGGCTCGCCGAGCGGGCGAGCGCTCGAAACTCGGCCGCTCGTCGTGAGTGCCGCGCCGTACGGAAGAGTCTCCTGGGAACGGGCGGGAGTGTGGATCACGTCACCACTTGCCACTTGCGGTACCTCCGATCAGATCCGCCGGGTTACCGACGACATGTCCGTGATGGGCGTGATGCCCGGGGCGCGTCACTTCGTCCGTGGCGGTCCACAGCACCGGCTCGTACTCCCACTTCTGGCCGAGGGTGTACGCGGTATCGGACGGAACGGGGCCCGGGTATCGCTGCCCGGTCAGGGACAGACCGGCGAAGACCAAGATGATCAGCAGCGGAATGCCGACGAAGATCAGGGTTGTCTCGAGAATGCTCACACGCAAACGGTAGCCCAGGCACCCGGGAAAGGCCGCATACGCCCCTGATTCCGTACCGTGCCGTCAGGCGGCGCCCTCTCCCAGGTACGGCAGCCAGGTGGGGTGCAACTCCGGGAGGGTGGCGAGCAGGCGCCAGTGCCTGCCCTTCGGCGGGGTGAGAACGGCGCGCATCGTCCACCCGAGTTCGGCGAGCATCTTGTCTGCCTTCTTGTGGTTGCAGGGCGCGCAGCACGCGACGCAGTTCTCCCAGCTGTGCTCGCCTCCGCGACTGCGAGGCACCACGTGGTCGATCGTCTCGGCTTTCGCGCCGCAATATGCGCAGCGGTTTCCGTCGCGGTGCATGAGCGCCGCGCGGGTCATGGGTACCCGGGCGTGATAGGGCACCCGGACGTAACTGCGCAGGCGGATCACCGAAGGCAACTGCACCGACCATTCCGCTGAGCGGACGAACGGCGCGTGCGGGTCGTCGTGGACGGTATCGGCCTTACCACCGGTCATGAGAATGACGGCGCGCCGGGCCGGCAGCGCCGTGAGAGGTTCGTAGGTGGCATTGAGCAGCAGCACCCGTCGTTTGACCCAGTCGGGCACCGCCGTGCTGTCGCGCACCACGCGCAGGGTGTTGGCCCCCGGCGCCCCCATCGGGGCATCCGCGGGCGGGAGTTGTCGATGTGCGCTGCTGCGGTGCTTCATACGACCTCCGGAAGACTGGAAACAGTGCATCACGGATGGTCGAAAATCGCACCCTGAATCGTGCGACTTGCCGAGGTCGGGTATGTGAACTTCCGGAGCCGCCGGACACGGATACCGCTGCCGCGACGGGCGGGCCGCTGCAACGGGCACAATGGACACTCGAGAGGGATGGTGAGCAGAAACCGATGAGTGACGAGCAGACCTTCTACGACGCAGTGGGCGGCGCCGAGACGTTTCGTAAGATCACGGCGCGCTTCTACGAAGAGGTGGCCGCGGACGAGATCGTCCGTCCGCTGTACCCCGAGGAAGATCTCGGCCCGGCCGAGCGGCGCATGCGCATGTTTCTCGAGCAGTACTGGGGCGGGCCGCACACCTACTCCGACGAACGCGGCCACCCGCGCCTGCGCATGCGGCACCACCCGTTCCGCATCGGACCGCTCGAGCGCGACGCGTGGCTGCGCTGTATGCACACCGCGATCGCCTCGATCGACGAGGAGACCCTCGACGACGCCCACCGCCGCCAACTGCTCGACTACATGAACATGGCAGCCGACTCGATGATGAATTCGGCCGTGTGACGCCGTCCCGGGAACGGGTCAGCCCCTCCGCACGAGCGACCTGAGCTTTCCGGCGACGCGGAATCCGAAGATCAGCGGTGCGGGCATCACCCGATGCAGAATCGCATGTTTGCGGACGTACTCGGGAACCTCCCAGAGCGCGGACGTGCCGGCCCGGAACAGGGCCGCGTCCCCGGCACGGAGGATCCGCGGATCGGCGTCGTCGGAACTGACGATCACCGAACCTTCCACGATGTGGACGATCTCGTCGGCGCCGAAGTGCCATGTGAAACGGCCCGCCGTGCAGTCCCACACATGGGTGGTGGTGGTCAGGTCGCTCCCTGTCGACCATTGACCGCTGCGGGCCACCGGCGTCCCGTCGTGGATCCAGTCCGGGTCGATCGGATCTTCGTGAAGTTCCACGTCGTCGAGGGAGACAGCGACGATCGGCGTCCAATTCATGAGGATTGTCCTATCACGTGTGCGCGGACAGGAATTCGCTGCCACGGTTCGACCTGTCCACGCGGCGCGCATCTGTCACGATGACTCCCGTGGCCCGCCCCAGCGATGCGCCGACCGACGGTCCCGTCCCCGCGCGGGCCTGGTGGCGCGATGCCGTGTTCTACCAGGTGTATCCGCGGTCGTTCGCCGACTCGGACGGAGACGGGGTCGGCGATCTCGCCGGGATCCGCAGCCACCTCTGGTACCTCGAACTCCTCGGAGTCGACGCGCTCTGGCTCAATCCCGTGATGCGGTCGCCGATGGCGGATCACGGGTACGACGTATCCGACCCCCGCGACATCGACCCTCTCTTCGGTGACATCGCCGCCTTCGACGCGTTGGTCGGCGAGGCGCACGCGCGGGGCATTCGTGTCGTGATGGACCTCGTGCCGAACCATGTCAGCAGCGAACATCCCTGGTTCCACGAGGCACTCGCCTCGCCACCGGGAAGCGCGGAACGCAACCGTTTCCATTTCCGGGACGGTCGCGGACCGGGCGGCGACGAGCCGCCGAACAACTGGCCCAGCATCTTCGGAGGTCCGGCCTGGACCCGGGTCACCGAGCCCGACGGCACCCCGGGCCAGTGGTACCTGCACGTGTTCGCCTCGCAGCAACCCGATCTGAACTGGGCCGACCCGGATGTCGGCGAGGACCTCGAGAAGACTCTCCGGTTCTGGCTGCACGACCGGCACGTGGACGGGTTCCGCATCGACGTCGCGCACGGCATGGCCAAGCCCGCAGACCTGGCCGACCACGACGGCTGGGAGGAGAACGAACTCCTCGGACATGCCGCGTCCGATCCCCGCTTCGACAATCCCGAAGTCCATGCCATCCACCGGGCTATCCGGGAAGTGCTCGACGAGTATCCGCATGCGGTGACGATCGGTGAGATCTGGGTCAGCGATCACGAGCGGTTCTCCGCCTATCTGCGGCCGGACGAGTTGCACCTCGGTTTCGAGTTCCACCTGACTCTCGCGGGCTGGGATGCGAACGAGATCAAGGAAGCGATCGACAAGGGCTTCGCCGCTGTCGCCGGCACACCGGCGTCCCCGACCTGGACATTGTCGAACCACGACGTGGACCGGGAGGTGAGCCGCTACGGAGGCGGTGCGCGCGGCCTCGCCCGGGCCCGCGCCATGATCCTGGTGGAGTTGGCGCTACCGGGTGCGGCGTTCGTCTACAACGGAGCCGAACTCGGGCTACCGAACGTGGATCTCCCGGACGAGGTGCTGCAGGACCCGGTGTGGGAACGCTCGGGGCGCACCGACCGTGGCCGGGACGGATGCCGCGTCCCTCTGCCGTGGGAGGGCACGGCCCCTCCGTTCGGATTCACCGGCGCGTCGCAGTCGTGGCTGCCCCAGCCCGAGAACTGGGCCGCGCTCACCGTCGAAGCGCAGCTCGCCGACACGGGATCGACACTGTCGCTGTACCGGCGCGCCATCGAGCTGCGGCACGAACGTCCGGAGATCTCCGGCGACGACATCGGCTGGTACGGCAGCCCGCCCGGCTGTCTCGCGTTCCGGCGTACCGGCGGAGTGACGTGTGTGCTCAACGCCGGCACGGAGCCGGTCGTGCTCCCGCCGGGCACGGTGCTGTTGTCCAGCACACCGATCGCGGGCCGGCATCTCCCGCCCGACAGTGCCGCCTGGCTCGTCTGACCGGGCTACACCACACTCAGACCGAGACCACCGGTCCGGCGCAGATGGACGGACCCGTACCGTGCATCGAGGCGCAGCCACGTCGGGGAGGCGCGAACCCGGACCACCTCGGCGGGATCGATGCCCTCGACATCGCCGGAGTCCCGGCCCGAGGTGGGGACGAATCCCATTGCGCCCAGCGCGAAGACCATCCGCATGGGCACCCCCACCGTCGTGTCACCGCCGCTCACTTCCAGTACTTCCTGCGCGAGCAGCGACGCCGGAGGTCCTTGCGCGCCCTGCTCGCGGGTCACGGTCACGCCGCGGTGGGCGAGTTCGACGAGCACGCGGGCAGGGACGTCGTCGACGTGCGTGTAGCCGCCCTCGGGGGGCAGCGCACCGCGCCAGGCCGAATCCATCGCCCATCCCGGGTCCACCTCGGGGTGCGGACCCGACGCCCCGACGAGCGCGGCGCGCAGGCCGTCGGCGGCGACGCACGTGTCGGCAGGATCGACGGTGCCGCGCACGACCCGCGACGCGAGGACCTCGAAGCCGGTCTGCGCCCACACGCCGAGCACACCGTCGCCCCGGCGGCGCAGGCGTACGACAGCCGCGTCGTCCATGCGCAGCACATGGGTGAGGAAGCTGGCGAGGTCGGTGCGCTCGGCGGGCCCGTCGAGACGTATCGCGCGTTCACCGCGGCCCCGGCCGGCTGTGTCAGTCACGCCGCCACCGCAGCAGGAACTCACGTTCGTGGTCGTCGAGCCGCCGCAGCCGCTGGGTGTCGATGTCGAACGCCGCAATCTGGGTGGAGGCGATCACGGCCGGTGCGGAGTCGGCCGGAGCGCCACCGGGACGCACCTCGTAACCGATGGTGAAGTCGACCGCCCGGACCTTCTCGGTCCACATCATGATGTCGAGCGGGCCGTCCGAGTGGCGGAGTTGCCGCCGGTACCGCACGTGGAGATCTGCGATCACGGCACCTTCGCGCAGGCTCTGGGTGGGCCGGCCGTCGGCGAAGAGCCACGGGATGCGCGCCTCTTCGAGCAACGTCACCATCCGCGCGTGGTTGATGTGCTGGAAGACATCCATGTCGGACCACCGCACCATCACCTCGGTGTGGAATCCGAACTGTTCCCCCGCGCTGCCCACTCGTTACCTCCGATCGGATGCGCCGGTGCGCACCATGCTTCTGATCTGACGTGCCGCCACCGACAGGACGGCGAGGTCCAGGTTCCCAGACGCGAAGATCTCCTCGAGCGCCGCCCTCGCACGCACGAGCCTCGACCCGTTGGACAACTCCCAGTCCTCGATCATCTCCGCGGTGGTCTCGCCCGGCTCCGCCCCGGCGAACACGTCGAGCACCAAGGCACTCAACGATCCGTACAGGTCGTCGCGTAATGCCAAGCGGGCGAGGGAGTGCCAGCGGTCTCCTCGTTCGAGGGCAGAGACCGCACTGAGAAGGCGGTCGATTCCGAGATGCGCGTCGAGTGCGTAGTACAGTTCCGCGACCTCCTCGTCGTCCCGCTCGACGATGTCCGCGACGTCGATGACATCGAGCAGCGCGAACTGCACGAGGAGGTAGTACACCGCATCCGTGGGTTCGGCCGGCGCACCCCGATCGAGCACGGGCCGGGTCCTGCGGGCGAAGTCTTCGACGTGATGCCCCCGCACCCATTCGCCGACCCGCGGGGCGAGTCGTGCGAAGCGGTCGCGATACCGGCTGATCTCCGCGCCCACCGCGAGGGGTTGCGGCCGTGTCGAGAGCAGCCGCCGCGACGCGCGGTCCAGGACCCGACGCGATTCGAGGAGCAGGTCGTCCTCGACGTCGGTGGGAAGCCGCTCGCTGCGGACCCGGTCCCAGATCGCGGGCAGCCCGAAGATCGCGGTGACCGCGGCGTATGCGCGGACCGCGTCGGTGCTCGACGCTCCGGTCTCCTCGGTCAGCCGGTACACGAAGGAGATGCCGCCGTTGTCGACGGTTTCGTTCGCGAGGATGGTCGCGACGATCTGCCGGCGGAGCGGGTGCGCCTTGATTGCGGTGGCGAACCGATCCCGGAGCGCGGGCGGGAAATAACCGGGCAGGCGCGACGCGAACGTGTCGCTGTCGGGCACGTCGGTGGCGAGAAGTTCCTCGACGAGGGCGAGCTTGACGTGGGCGAGCAGCTGGGACAACTCGGGCGAGGTGAGGCCCTCCCCCGCTGTGAACCGGCGTGCGATCTCGGCGTCGTCGGGTAACGCGTCGAGGCGACGGTCGAGTCCGTGCTCGGCTTCGAGCGCGCCGAGGAGCCGCTGGTGTACACCGAGCAGCGATGGCGCGGCCGCTCGCTCGAGACCCAGGACATTGTTCTGCCCGATGTTGTCGGCGAGCACGAGTTCCGCGACGTCGTCGGTCATGGAGGCGAGCAGCGGGTTACGGTCTTCGGTCCGGAGTTCGCCGGCGGTGACCACCGAGTCGAGCAGGATCTTGATGTTGACCTCGTGGTCGGAGCAGTCCACGCCCGCCGAGTTATCGATAGCGTCGGTGTTGATCTTTCCGCCGGTGCGGGCGTATTCGATACGCCCGAGTTGCGTCACTCCGAGATTGCCGCCTTCGCCGACCACCCGTGCCCGCACACTGTCGCCGTCGACGCGCACGGAGTCGTTGCTCTTGTCCCCGACGTCGGCGTGGGATTCCGAGCGCGCCTTGATGTAGGTGCCGATGCCGCCGTTCCACAGCAGGTCGACGGGTGCGCGCAGGATCGCCCGGATCAGTTCGGACGGGGCGAGTTCGGTGACGTCGTCGGGCAGGGCGAGCACCCGGCGGGCCTGTTCGCTGACCGGGATCGATTTGCGGGTGCGTTCCCACACTCCCCCGCCCTCGCCGATCAGTGCCGGGTCGTAGTCGGCCCACGACGAGCGGGGAAGCTCGAAGATCCGCCGTCGTTCGGCGAACGAGCGAGCCGCGTCGGGCTCCGGATCGAGGAAGATGTGGCGGTGGTCGAACGCGGCGACGAGCTGGATGTGCTCGCTGAGCAACATCCCGTTGCCGAACACGTCGCCGCTCATGTCACCGATGCCGGCGACGGTGAAGTTCTCCGTCTGCGTATCGAGTCCGCGCTCACGGAAGTGCCGCTTGACGCTCTCCCATGCGCCGCGCGCGGTGATGCCCATCTCCTTGTGGTCGTATCCGGCCGAGCCGCCGGATGCGAACGCGTCACCGAGCCAGAAGCCGTAGTCTGCCGCAACCGAATTGGCCAGGTCGGAGAACGACGCGGTGCCCTTGTCGGCGGCCACCACGAGGTAGGTGTCGTCGGTGTCGTGGCGCACCACCCGTTCCGGTGGGATCACCGTGGTGCGCGACCGATCGAGGTTGTCGGTGACGTCGAGCAGCCCGGAGATGAACCGGCGGTAGCACTGTTCGCCGCGCTCACGGACGGCTCGACGATCGGCAGCGGCGTCGCCGGTGGGCTGCGGCGCGTGCTTGACGACGAATCCGCCTTTCGCCCCGACGGGAACGATGACGGCGTTCTTCACCGCCTGCGCCTTGACGAGCCCGAGAACCTCGGTGCGGTAATCCTCACGGCGGTCGGACCATCGGAGACCACCGCGGGCGACGGCGCCGTACCGCATGTGCACGCCCTCCACATCGGGTGCGTAGACGAAGATCTCGAACTTCGGTCGTGGCTGCGGGAGTTCGGCGATGCCGGCCGGATCGAGCTTCATCGACAGGACGCGGCCGCGGGCGGAGTCGTCGTCCGCGGGGACGAAGTAGTTGGTGCGCAGGGTGGAGCGGATCAGCGAGAACAGCCCCCGCAGGATCCGGTCGGGGACCAGTCCTGTCACGGCCTCGATCTTCGACGTGAGCTCGCCGGAGATGCGTTCTTCACTCTCGGATTCGGCAACCTCCGGATCGAATCGGGCCTCGAACAGCCGGACCAGCAGGACCGTGATCTCGGGGTAGTCGAGCAGTACGCCTTCGATGTTGTGCTGACTGTACGGAAAACCGGTCTGCCGCAGGTATTTCGCGTACGCACGCAGCATGACCGCCTGACGCCACACCAGCCCGGCGCGCAACACCAGTTCGTTGAATCTGTCGGTTTCGGAGTCGCCGCGCCAGGCGACGACGAACATGTCGGTGAAACGGCCCGCGAGCGTCGGGTCGGAGTCCAGAGTGTCCGGCGAGAGATCGCCCGGAAGCCCGAGACCGAAATCGTAGATCCAGCAATCGATTCCGTCGGACCGTGGAACCCGGTACGGGCGCTCGTCGATAACCTGGACGCCGAGGCTCTGCAGCACCGGAAGCACCCGGCCGAGGGTGACCGGCTCGTCGCCGACGTACAGGGTGAAGCGCCACGCCCCGGGTGCTGCGCCGTCGGACCGGCAGAGCCGCGTCTCGATCTCACCGACCCGAAGACCCTCGAGCACCACCAGATCGGAGAGCGCGCGCTCCGACGGAAAATCCTCCTTGTACGCCTCGGGCACCGCGTCGGCGTATCGCTGCACCAGTGCGGCGTCGACGCGGGCATCGCCGGCGGCGGCCTCGGAAAGCCGATCGGTCCAGTTCCTGCTGGTCGCCGCGAGCAGCGCCTGGATCCGGATGCGGTTCTCGTCGGAGGTGTCGATCTCGTGCCGGCCGCGCCCGGGGAACCTGATCGTGACGTGCAGGAGAGCCAGCTCCCCCTCCGAGACCCGCGCGGTGTAGTCGAGGACTCCCCCGCCGTACTCGCTCAAGAGGATGTCCTGCATCGCGATGCGGACCTTCGTCGTGTACCGGTCGCGCGGCAGGTACACCAGGCACGACACGTACCGGCGGTGCGTGTCGACGCGTACGAACAACCGGACCTGCCTGCGGATGTCGACCACCGACGTGACGGTGTCGTAGAGGGTGGCGGTGTCCATCGAGAAGAGTTCGGCACGCGGGATGGTCTGCATGATCTCGAGCATCGCCTGACCGCTGTACGACGAAATGTCCACGTGGGCACGGGCGATCACGGCACGCACCCGGCGGGAGATGAGCGGGATGTCGAGGATGTTGTCGTTGAGCGCGGTCACTGTCAGCACTCCGAGGAAGCGGTGCTCACCGACCACGCGACCTTCCGCATCGAGGACTGCGATCCCCACGAAATACGGATAGACCGAGCGGTGCACGGTCGTCGGCAGCGCCCCCTGGGTGAGGACCAGCAACGGCCGCCGGTCGGGGTGCGCACCGGGCGGCAACTCGAGTGGATCGCTGTCGGGGCCCTCGGTGCGCAGGACCCCCAGTCCGCTGCCCCGGACGGGGCGCGCTCGCAGCACGCCTGATCCATCGGTGTCGACGAACTCGTAGCGCCGGTAACCGAGCATGGTGAAATGCCCGCGGGCGAGCCAGCGCAACAGATCGGCGGTTTCGGCGAGAACGGTGGCGGTGTGCTGCGGCGGCGGAACGACCGCGAGCGCGTCGAGTGCACCGGCGAGTTCGCGCTGCAGGGCGAGCATCGGTTCGGTGTCGGAGACGACCTGCCGCACTTCGGCCAGCGCACGGCGGAGTCCGTCGTCGATCTCGTCGACTGTGGGTCCGTCGGCTCCGAGTGCGAACTGCACGTGCATCCACGACTCGGCGATCCGGTGCACAGGGTCCTCGTCGTCGAGCGACGGGTTTCCGGGCGAGAGGTCGCGCAGCAGTCCCGCGTCGTCGCGCAGTGCCGAGAACTCCGGGTGCACCACCGCATCGACACCCACTCCGAGGCGGGCGAAGAGTGCCAGGACGGCCTCGACGAGGAGGGGCATGTCGTCGGTGACGATCTGGGCGGTCGATCCCAGTGGGTCGCCTCCCGGCGGACGAACCCGGATCGCCGCCGTGCCCGGCGCACGCTCGCGTCCCAGTTCGAGATGGGCGGCGGCCACTGCTTCGGGTGCGCCGATTTCCTCGCCCGACTGCTCGTACATCTGCACGAGAGTCGCCACCAACGACGAATCCAGTTGCGACGCAGTTGAATCCGCCATTACTTCACTCCCTGACCTGCTTGCCGGACAAAACCGAGCGCCGCGGACGGGCCCGAGTTCGAGCCTATCCGCGGCGCCACAGGTTGGGGGCCGGACACGCGGGCTGTCAGCCCGGCGCCGCGACCCGGTACCGGTCGAGGACCTCACGTTCGAGATCGCTCAGCGGCCTCGACCGATCGGTGTGGACGTCGAACCCGACGAGAACAGCGTCCCCGTGGGCACACACCACCCCGTGCCGGTCGAGGATCGTGTGGCGCAGCGTGAACGACGAGGTACCCACGTGCAACACGGCGATCTCGACATCGAGCGGGCCCGATGCGTCCTTGATGGGCCGCAGGAACTCGGCGTCCATCTTGCGGACCGCGACGACACCGCGCCCAGAAAGGTGGCTGACCAGGAACTTGATCCGCGCTTCCTGCATGTACTCGACGACTTTGGTGTTGTTGACGTGACCGAGCCGATCGGAGTCGGCCCAGCGCACCTCGAGCGAACAACGGAACGGCTCGCCGACGGTGTTCGTCCCGACACCGTTCGGCTTCGTCTCCAGACGATCAGTCACGAGTGAGCTTCCGGTGGGTGACGCGGTGCGGACGTGCCGCATCCGCGCCGAGACGCTCGACCTTGTTGGCTTCGTACGCCTCGAAGTTGCCCTCGAACCAGAACCACTTGCCTTCCTCGACGTTGCCCTCCCAGGCGAGGATGTGGGTACAGGTGCGGTCGAGGAACCAGCGATCGTGGGAAATCACGACGGCGCAGCCCGGGAACTGCTGCAGCGCGTTCTCGAGCGAACTTAAGGTCTCGACGTCGAGGTCGTTGGTCGGTTCGTCGAGCAGGATCAGGTTGCCGCCCTCTTTGAGGGTCAGCGCGAGGTTCAGCCGGTTGCGCTCACCGCCGGAGAGCACGCCGGCCTTCTTCTGCTGATCCGGTCCCTTGAAACCGAACGCGCTGACGTACGCGCGCGACGGCATCTCGTTCTGCCCGACCTCGATGTAGTCCATGCCGCCCGACACGACTTCCCACACGTTCTTGGTGGGGTCGATGTTGGAGCGGTTCTGGTCGACGTAACTCAGCTTGACGGTGTCGCCCACCTTGACGGTGCCCGAATCCGGCTCCTCGAGACCCACGATGGTCTTGAACAGCGTGGTCTTACCCACGCCGTTGGGACCGATCACGCCGACGATGCCGTTACGCGGCAGGGTGAACGACAGGTCCTTGATGAGCACGCGGCCGTCGAAGCCCTTGTCGAGGTGTTCGACCTCCACGACGACGTTGCCCAGGCGCGGAGGCGTCGGGATCTGGATCTCTTCGAAGTCGAGCTTGCGGTGCTTCTCGGCTTCCGCTGCCATCTCCTCGTAGCGTCCGAGGCGCGCCTTGCTCTTCGTCTGCCGGGCCTTCGAACCGGACCGGACCCACTCGAGCTCCTCCTTGAGGCGCTTCTGCAGCTTCTGGTCCTTCTTGCCCTGCACCTCGAGGCGCTCGGCCTTCTTCTCCAGGTACGTCGAGTAGTTGCCCTCGTACGGGTGCAGCTTGCCGCGGTCGACCTCACAGATCCACTGCGCGACATGGTCGAGGAAGTACCGGTCGTGAGTGACGGCCAGGACTGCGCCGGGGTACGACGCGAGGAACTGCTCGAGCCAGAGCACGGACTCGGCGTCGAGGTGGTTGGTGGGCTCGTCGAGAAGCAGCAGGTCCGGCTTGCTCAGCAGGAGCTTGCACAGCGCGACACGGCGGCGCTCACCACCGGAGAGGTGCGTGACCGGCTCGTCCGGCGGCGGGCAGCGCAGCGCGTCCATCGCCTGTTCGAGCTGCGAGTCGAGATCCCACGCGTTGGCGTGGTCGAGCTCCTCCTGGAGGACGCCCATCTCTTCCATCAGTTCGTCCGAGTAGTCCGTCGCCATCAGTTCGGCGATCTCGTTGAACCGGTCGAGCTTGACCTTGATGTCGCCGAGGCCCTCCTCGACGTTCTGCTTGACCGTCTTCTCCTCGTTGAGCGGGGGCTCCTGCAGGAGGATGCCGACCGTCGCGTCCGGATCGAGGAAAGCCTCACCGTTGCTGGGCTGATCCAAGCCCGCCATGATCTTGAGGATCGACGACTTTCCCGCGCCGTTGGGTCCCACGACGCCGATCTTCGCGCCCGGGTAGAAGCTCATGGTGACGTCATCGAGGATGACCTTGTCACCGTGCGCCTTGCGCACCTTCTTCATCGTGTAAATGAACTCCGCCATGACGACCAGCGTATCCGCCCCGGCGGGATAACCCACATCCTGCGCGTCGTCCCGCCCGAGCGGGACCTCCGATCAGCCCGCGAACAACTCCGCGACGAACGGTGTGGTGTCCGGAAGCGACGCCGCCATGGTCTCCGAATGCCCCGTGGGATAGGTGGCGAACCGGGGTTGCGCTCCCCCGGCCCACAGGTCCGCGACCAGCTTGACACTCAACGGCGCCGGCACGACCCGGTCGTCGAGGCCTTGGGCGAGAAACAGCGGCCGGTCGTAACCGTTCACCGGAACTCCCAGGTAATCGGACAGGGCCGCCGGGAACCGGTCGTCGCCGAGCGGTCGGGCGAGCAGGTCCCCGATCCCGACGCCGGTGTAGCGCGCGAGCATCTCGTCGTAACACAGCGACTCCGCCGCATCGACGACTTCCCGCCCGAGACCGGTGAGATAGCCGTCGAGATCGAGTCCCGGATCCGCCTCGCGCAGCCCAGCGAAGATGAACGCTCCGAAGGCGGTCAGTCCGTCGAGCGGAAGATCCGGAAACTCCGGGAAGCCGATCGGGAAGACCAGTTCGAGATTCGACGGCGCCCCCGTCGTGAGTGTTCCGCGGAAGTCGAGTTCGGGCGCGCGATCGGTGGCGGTATTCGCCGTGTGCAGCGCCGCGTGCCCTCCTTGCGACTGCCCGACGACCACCCAGCGCTCCGACAGCGACGGCTCCACCGCGCGCGCCGCACGCACGAGATCGACGATGCTGTTCGCGGCGCTCTGCCCGTCGAGGTATCGATGCAGACCGTCGGATCCGAGACCCGGGTAGTCGGCCGCGACGACGGCATATCCCTGATCGAGCCAATGCTCGAGGTAGGCGGTGTCGCGTTCACTCCGCGGATTACGGGAGGGGGCGCAGTCGTCGGCGAGACCGGTGGTGCCGTGTGCCCAGGCGACGACGGGCCGGCCGCCCGCGGGAGGTTCGCCGCCGGGTACGAACACCACCCCGGTGGCAGTCGCCGTCTCACCCGAGCGCCACTGCGTCGTGTACGAGAGCGCACGAGCCGAGGCGGCTCCCGGCAACGACAATCGGCTGTCGAGCGGGGCCTCCGACACCACCGCTCCGGGTGCCGGCTGTGCGTGCGCTGTACCGGAGACGGCAACGGGCGCTCCGACGGCAAGAAGACACGCGAGAAAACCCGCGATCACACTCCCGACACGTCCGTGCGATGTCGTCTCGTCCGTCCCCCTGCGCGCAGTCACAGCGAGCACCATACGTGCACACCGGGCGGACGGCATCGAGGATCGGTGCGGAGAGATTCCGGTTGGATGAGCGCCGCGCCGGGCAACCTGTGTGTATGACATCACATTCCTCGACCTCGTCGCCTCCCGCCGTGGAGTCCAGGACCGGGCGGGACGTCGCACGCGTCGTCACGGTGGCGGTGAGCGCGGTAATCGCCGTCGCGGGCTCGTTTCTCGGCTCCGGCGCGGTCGCCGGGACGCCCGTCGCCGAAGCGGCGGGCGGAGCCCTCGCGTCGGATGCGACGGCCGTTGCCCCCGGCGGCGCCGCGTTTTCGATCTGGACGCTGATCTATATCGGGCTGATCGCGCTGGCTGTGTGGCAACTGCTGCCCGCCCACCACACCGACCCGCGGCAACGCACTCTCGGCTGGTGGATTGCCGCGTCCATGCTGCTCAACGCGTTGTGGATCGGGGCGATCCAGATCGATCAGGTCGGCCTCAGCGTGGTGGTGATCGTCGCACTGCTCGTGGTCCTGGTGCGCGTGTTCCTCGGACTCACGGCAACTGCTCCGTCGAGTCGGCTCGAGGCCGTCGTCGTCGACGGCACGATGTTCGTCTACCTGGGGTGGGTCGCGGTCGCGACGGTCGCCAACACCTCGGCATTCCTGAACGCCGAGGACATCGACCCGTTCGGCTGGGGCGCGGACGTGTGGGCTGTGGTCATCCTCGCCGTGGTCGCGGCCGTGTCGGTGGTGGTCGCGTTCGCCGGGCACGGACGTCTCGCGGTTGCCGCCGCCATGGCCTGGGGTCTGGGCTGGATCGCGGTCGGCCGCACCGCCGACGACGGCTGGAACTCGACACCGGCGGCGGTTGCGGCGGTGGTCGCCGCGGTCGTGGCGGTGGTGGCCGCAGTTGCCGTGCGGATCGCCACCGAACGGGCCCGCACGCGAAAACCCGTGTGAGACCCGGACCGCAGGCGCTCCCGCGGGCCGCTAGCGCGCTTCCTGGTCCCGGCGGGCCAACTCCGCGAACATCGCGTTGTGCGCGGCGAGGTCGGCGTCCTCGTCACGATCCGCGGCCCGATCCACCCGGCGCGCAGTCCGTGTATCGCTGCGCGACCACTGCACGAGCAATGCGAGCATGACGAGCACGAGCGGGATCTCACCCGCCGACCACGCGATACTGCCGCCGACCTTCTGGTCGTCGAACAGGTCGTAGTTCCACGGCAGCGCGAGACCGCGGTAGTACGACTCGGCCATCACCGTTCCCATGCTCATGAGGGTGACGCCGAAGAATGCGTGGAACGGCAGCGAACCGAAGACCATGCCGAGTTTCGTGACCGGCGGCAGGTCGCGTGGCGACGGATCGACGCCGATCACCACCCAGTAGAAGAGATAGCCGCTCATCAGGAAGTGCAGGTTCATCAGCACGTGCGCGGTGTGGCTGTCGGCGAAGGTCTCGAAGATGCCACCGAGATACAAGGCGTAGAAGCCGCCGACGAACATCACCGACGCGACGATCGGGTGAGTGAAGAACCGCGACGGCGGGCTGTGCAGGAATTCGAGGATCCACTCGCGGGGTCCCGGAGGAGCACCGCGGCCGGCCGGCTTGAACGCGCGCAGCGCCAGGGTCATCGCACCGCCGAGTGCCAGGAGCACCGGCGCGAGCATCGACATGGCCATGTGCGCGCCCATGTGCACGCTGAACATCGCGGCGGAGTACATGCCGACACCCGACGACGTGGCGACCAGCAGCACGAAGCAACCGGAGAACCACGCGATGCTCCGGCCCACCGGCCAGGCGTCACCGCGCTTGCGCAGCGTCCACAGGCCGATGGCGTATGCGACGGCCAGAACGATCGCGAGGGTGCCGAAGATGAGGTCGAATCGCCACTGCCCGAAGAACAGGTTGGCGAACGACGGGGGCACCTCGAGGTTGTATCCGAGGGCCACTTCCTGAACCGTGGGCACGGCATCCGGGGCCGGCGGCGGGGTGCGGCCCAACCCGACGGCCAGGCCCACCGTCGCGGCGAGGACGAACGACTCGACGGCGGCGAACCGGACGAGGGCACCCCGGCTGGTCGGATCGGCTTCGAGCGCCGGAAGTGCCCGTCGCCGCTGCAGCCAGCCGAACAGCCCGAGCACTACCAGCGCCACGATCTTGGCGATCAGGAGCCTGCCGTACGTGGTTGTCGTGAGGTCGTCGAGCGAGACCCGCACTCCCGCGTTGATCACGCCGGTCACAGCCATGACCACGAACGCGAGACCGGCGACGAAGGAGAACCGTCGCGCCGCGACGTCGGTGTACGCGCCGCCGCGCCACGAATGCGCGAGAAGTGCGAACAGGCCACCGGCCCAGACCGACGCGGCCACGAGATGCAGCACCAGGCTGTTGGTGGCGAGGTCGTGCGATCCGCCCGAGGACGAGTGGCCCGTCAGGGCGACCGGCATCAATGCCACCAGCGACAGCAGAAGCAGATAGGGCACCCACGACCAGCGCACCGCCATCCGGATCAGCAGCGCGGTGATCAGGGCGAGCACCGTCGTCCACGCCCAGGCCGACGCGGTCTCCACCTGGCCGAGCGCACTGAACAGGTTCTCCGGCCGGAGCGCCTCGGTGAACGACGCGCCGGAGGTGTCGGACAGGGTCAGCGGCACGAGCAGCGCGGCCGTCGCGGCCCACACCACCGCCGCGACGCCTGCGGTCCGGACCGCGCGGTACCCGTCGACATCGAGGACACCGTTCTTCTGCGGCGGCACCAGGAACGCCGCGAAGAACAGCGAACCGATCGTGATCACGGTCGCGATTTCGGACACCGCACGAACGGCGGGCAGACCGTACGTGGTCAAGGCCCCCGGGTCCGGGATGCCGAGCAGCACCAGCGCCTGCGCGGCGGACGCGCCGACGATCAGTGCCGCGACGATGGCGGCGAGGATGCCGAAGAGGACGAACAAAACAGACGGGTTCCCGCGTCCGGACGCGGGCACTGAATGCTGCGCGTCGGACGCGAGCTCGGGTGCTGCCATGCCTACCAGGGTAGGACCTCCCGAACCGTAACTACGACGCCCCGTCGGACATCACTGTGACGGCCCGCCGGGGATCACTCCGACGGGCACGTATCGAACAGTCGGATCAGAGTGTCGAAACCCAGGCGAGCCGATCGGTCGACAGCGAGAACGTGTCCTCGAACAGGACGACGTACGTGCCGGGAGCGGCACCGGCCCGGGCGTCGAAGCACACGTTTCCGGTTGCGGCGCCGCCCGGCGCGAGGCGGCCCGAATTGAGCATCGGACGGTCGGCGCCGAAGGTGGAATTGCGGATCGCGCCGCCTGCGTCCTGCACATGCCAGTCCATGTATCCGTTGAAGTCGTTCTGGTCCGTTCCGACGTTGACGATCGTCACCTCGCTGCAGAGGTAGCTGCCCAGTACGGAGTCGATGAGCTGGAGCGGCCCGACGGTGTAGGCGAGATCGTCGCGGGTGATGGTGGCGCCGGCCACCGCGGCGGTGTCGTGGTCGAGCTTCCCGGAGAATTCCGGCCCCCGATCGGCCACTACCTCGTCGCCGGCGGGACCGGATGTGACGGTGGCCTCCTTCTCGCCGCCGACGCTGGAGACCACGGCGACCGAGCAGGCACCGAACAGGAGGACGGGCACCCCGACGACGATCCAGGGCCAGATCCGGCGCTTGGCGCGCGGCGGCTGTCCGGACGGGTTCTGGTTCGGGTCGGGGTACGAGATGGGGTGCGTCATCACACTTCTCCTCATTGGTCTGGGCTGGAGATGCGGAGCGGGCGGTGCCGCTCCTCCGGTGTGAACAGCTCACCCGAGTTGCCCGGTCCGGCACCTCGTCCGATCGGACGGACCACCTCCTCCTTTCGGACCGATCGCTGCGGACCGTTCGGACCATGTGGGTGTGCCACGCGATTGCGTAGCGTGCACCGAGTGATGGTTACTTCCGCTCAGGGTCTCCGGCGTCCGGTGTGGCGCCGGCGTGCCTGGACCACCGGTGCCGTGACACTGAGCCTGTTCTGCACGTTGCTGACCCTGGGACTGTCGTCGGACTCGAACACGGTTCCCGAATGGAACTTCGCACTCGGGTTCGTGCTCGGCCTGGTCGCAGCGTTTGCTCTGGTGTGGCGCCACTCGAGCCCCTGGACGGTGCTCGCCGTCACGCTCCTCGGACCTCTGCTGTTCTCCACCGACGCCACCGCCGCGCTCATCGCGCTGTACGCCGTCGTCAAATCGGAACGCAGCGGACGACTTGCCGGAGCCGCCGGTGCCGTCTTCGTCGCGTGCGGTATCTCACTCACGTACGACGCGCACCGCACCCGCGACAACTCGGTACTCACGATAGGCACGATGCGCCCGGAGGACACCGCATCCAAGCCGATGTGGGAGGTCGCCTGGTGGATCCCCTTGCTGGTCGCGGCGGCGCTCGTCACGGTCGTGGTGGTGCTCGCGCTGCTCGAGCAGACCCGCTCGCAGCTGACCGTCGCCGAACGCGTGCGCGACCGCGCGACGGCGAAGACGGAATCGATCCACGACGAGATGATCCGTACCGAGGAACGAACCCGGATCGCCCGCGACATGCACGACACGCTCGCCGCAGGACTGAGCCGAATCTCCCTGTTCGCGGGAGCACTGCAGGTCGGTGGGGCCGATGATCCGCAGAAGACAGCCAATACGGCCGCGATGATCCGCAGTACCGCGCACGAATCTCTCGACGAGCTCAAGAGCATCGTCGGGGTGCTTCGTGGGACGGCGGGCGCGTCGCGGGCCAGCGGACATCAAGGGATAGATGCCGTGGCCGATCTCGTCCAGTCCGCGCGCGCGGCCGGGCTGCACACCGTCTTGTTCACCGATCTCCAGCCCGGTGACGTCGGAACCGTGTCCGGCCACGTGACGTACCGGGTGGTGCAGGAAGCCCTCACCAACGTTCAGAAGTACGCGTCGGACCAGACGGTGCGCATCACCATCACCGGCGCTGCCCACCAGGGCATCCGGATCGACGTGCGCAATGGGCTCAGTTCGTTGCCTCCGACCGTGCCCATCGGCTCGCGAGCGGGCCTGACCGGTCTCACCGAGCAGGCCCATCAGATCGGGGGCACGCTCCGGGCCGGGGTGGTGGGCTCCGAGTTCGTCGTGGACTGCTGGGTGCCCTGGTCGGCCTGACGGGGATTCTGTAAGGGACGGAGCACGCCTCGTGTCGGGGGCGGGTCCTAGGCTCGACCCGTGCCCGCTGCTGCCGAGATGATCACCGTGCTCGTCGTCGACGACGACCCCTTCGTTCGCCGAGGCGTCACCGACATCTTCGCCGCGACCGACGACATCGTGGTCGTGGCCGATGTCGACGACGGCGACCGGGTCCCCCACGCCGTCCACCGGTTCTCACCGCACGTGGTGCTGATGGATCTGAAGATGCGCCGAGTGGGCGGCCTCGAGGCGACCCGGCAACTCATGTCGATGCCCCACCCTCCCCGCGTGATCGCCATGACGGCGATGGACGTCGACGATCTCGTGGTGCAGGCCGTCGCTGCCGGCGCGCACAGTTTCCTGAGCAAGGACGAGCCGCCGCAGACGTTCCATCAGTCGGTGCGGGCGGTTGCTGCCGGGAACACACTGTTCAGCGCCGACTCGCTGCGCCGCATCGTGGCGCACCACCACGCGGCAACCCCGGCGCCCGCGGTGACGGACCTCACTCGACTGTCCGAGCGGGAGCGCGACGTGCTGCGCGTGCTGGCCACCGGAGCGTCCAACGCCGATATCGCGGGCCGCTTGTTCCTGAGCGAAACGACTGTCAAGACGCACCTTTCGGCGGTCTTCACCAAACTCGGAACCCGCAATCGAGTGGAGGCGGCTCTGGCCGCGTTCCGGGCCGGACTGGTCGCCTGAGTCCGTCGGGGCGTCGCAGTCGTTCCCACTTCCGCCCCGACCGCATACCGTGGGGTGAGCACGTGCGCGATACCGACGGGAGCACACCACCAGCCCATGGATGTGATCAACGAATTCATCACCGGTCAGGCGGCTGCGCTGTGGGTCTACCCGCTGCTTTTCGTGGTGTGCACCGTCGACGGGTTCTTCCCGCCGGTCCCGAGCGAGACGGTGCTCGTCACGCTGGCGTCGCTGTCGGGTTCGACGGGTCGGCCGTACCTCGCCGCGATCATCGTCATCGCAGCGGTCGGGGCGATCCTCGGAGACAACATCGCGTACACGATCGGACGACGGGCCGGCACGGACCGGTTCCGGTGGATGCGCAGCCCGAAGGGCAAGGCCGCATTCGCGTGGGCCCGCCGCGGGCTGGACAAGCGCGGCGCGGCGGTCATCCTCACCGCCCGGTACATCCCGATCGGCCGTATCGCCGTGAACATGACGGCCGGCGCCACTCGATACCCCCGCAAGAAGTTCGTGCCGCTGACCATCCTCGGCGGCATCACCTGGGCTCTGTACTCGTCGCTGATGGGCAGGCTCGTCGGTGGCTGGTTCGAATCCCAGCCGTTGCTCGGCGCAGTGATCTCCGTCTGTGTCGCGGTGGTCCTGGGGATCGGGATCGACCATGTGCTGCAGAGGGTCAAGGGCGGCGAGGTGGACATTCCGCGCGTCTCCCCGCCGGGGAACGGCACCGCACCGGAGGCCCAGGAGGACAACCCCGGCTCCGCGCGCAACGCGTAGAGGGGTACCCGCACACGGCTGGCCGCCGAGCCGTTAAGATTCTGGCCGCGCCTCCGTAGCTCAGTTGGATAGAGCAAGAGCCTTCTAATCTCTAGGTCGCAGGTTCGATTCCTGCCGGGGGCACCACAATGCCGTTTCGCGACCGTGCCGGCTCGAGACCGTGCCGACCCGAGACCGCGTCCATCCGAACCTTCCACGAGCGTGCAGCCATTCGGATACCGTGAGCGTTGAGCATCGGACACCGACGGGCGTGCGGCAACGCGTTCCCTCTCTTCCGTCGACCGAGGCATCCACATGGTGCCCACCTCGCTCCCTCACGGCATCGGGGTGGACCGCGAGTTCGGAGGTAGTCGCATGTGCACAGCCGCCAACTACACCGCTGAGGATCATTACTTCGGCCGCAACCTGGACCTCGAATACTCCTACCACGAAGCGGTCACCGTGACGCCTCGGAACTTTCCCTTCGAGTTCCGAAGGGTGCCGCGGCAGGCTACGCATTACGCGATGATCGGCATGGCCACCGTCGCCGACGGTTATCCGCTGTACTACGACGGGACGAACGAGAAGGGTTTGAGCATGGCGGGACTGAATTTTCCCGGCAACGCCGACTACAAACCCGTTTCGGAGGAGGGCACGAATGTCGCTTCCTTCGAGTTCATTCCGTGGGTCCTGGCACAGTTCGACACCGTCGCCCAGGTGAAGAGTGCACTGACGGACGTACGCATCGTCGACACCGCCTTCAGCGCGGACTTTCCGCCCTCTCCCCTGCACTGGATCATCTCCGACCGCAACGAGTCCGTTGTGGTCGAGTCCGTGGCCGAGGGCCTGAAAGTTCACGACAATCCGCTGCAGGTGCTCACCAACAATCCGACATTCGATATCCAGTTGTTCAATATCAACAACTACATGAGTCTGTCGATCGACCCGCCCGAGCCGCATTTCTCGAAGGAAATACCGTTCGACGTGTACAGCCGAGGGCTCGGTGCTGTCGGATTGCCGGGCGACCTGTCCTCGATGTCGCGATTCGTGAAGGCCGCATTCACGAAGGTGAACTCGGTGTCGGGCCGGTCCGAATCCGAGGCGATCAGTCAGTTCTTCCACATTCTCGGTTCCGTGGAACAGCAGCGGGGATGCGTTCGTCTCGGCGACAAATACGAGATCACCATCTACTCGTCGTGCTGCAACACCGACAAAGGTATCTACTACTACCGGCATTACGAGAACAGTCAGATCACCGGCGTGGACATGCACAAGGAAGATCTGGACGGAACCGAACTGGCGTCGTACCCGCTGGTCACCGAGCAGCAGATTCTCATGAAGAACTGACCGTGTCCGTGTGACCAACCCGTCGAGCCGATCTTGTGTTTGGGCTGCTGCGCTCGCAGCGTTCGAGGCCGCGTCCCGGACCCCGGTGGTGAACCGTCTCCGGGAGCCGGAATCGGGATGGTTCCAGGGCAGGGCTCCGATCTCGGGGACGGGAGCGCGCACCGTGCCGTCAGGTCTGCTCGGACATCCTCGGACCCCACGGACATACATCATTTCCTGGGCTTTTGTGGCCGGACACCCTTCAGAGCCGTGTGTTTCCGATCGCACCGGCAGACCGGGCTAACAGTGGATCGGCGGCACGTCCTATAGTTCAGATGTAAAGGCCGTGTTACAGAATCCTCACATAGTCAGGTAGGTAGCGTGTCGACTTCGGACCGCATCGCAGAGATTTACGAGCAGGTCAAGGCCCGGAACGCGGGCGAGCCTGAATTCCACCAGGCAGCTGCCGAAGTGTTCGAGTCCCTGCATGTCGTGCTCGAGCGCCACCCCGGCTACTTCGAATACGGCCTCATCGAGCGCCTGTGCGAGCCCGAACGCCAGATCATCTTCCGCGTGCCGTGGATCGACGACCACGGTCAGGTGCACGTCAACCGCGGGTTCCGCGTGCAGTACAGCAGCGTGCTCGGCCCCTACAAGGGCGGACTGCGTTTCCATCCCAGCGTGAACCTCGGCATCGTGAAGTTCCTGGGGTTCGAGCAGATCTTCAAGAATGCGCTCACCGGCCTGCCCATCGGCGGCGGCAAGGGCGGTTCGGACTTCGACCCCAAGGGCCGGTCCGAGCAGGAGATCATGCGCTTCTGCCAGTCCTTCATGACCGAACTGCATCGCCACATCGGTGAGTACACCGACGTCCCGGCCGGTGACATCGGAGTCGGCGGCCGCGAGATCGGCTACCTGTTCGGCCAGTACAAGCGCCTCACGAACTCGTACGAGTCGGGCGTGCTGACAGGCAAGGGCATCACCTGGGGCGGATCGCAGGTGCGCCGCGAGGCCACCGGCTACGGCGCGGCGTACTTCGTCGCCGAGATGGCCAAGCACGCCGGCAGCTCCGTCGAAGGCCGCACCGCAGTCGTCTCCGGCTCCGGAAACGTCGCGATCTATGCCATCGAGAAGATCCACCAGCTCGGCGGCACCGTGGTCGCGTGCTCCGACTCCTCGGGCTACATCCACGATCCCAAGGGCATCGACGTCGAGCTGCTCAAGGAGATCAAGGAAGTCCGGCGCGGACGCATCTCCGAGTACCTCGACGAGCGCGGCGACGCCGACTTCTACCCCGGCGGCAACATCTGGAACGTCCCCTGCGACATCGCGCTCCCCTGCGCCACACAGAACGAGTTGGACGAGGAATCCGCGAAGACCCTCGTCAACAACGGCGTGAAGGTCGTCGCCGAGGGCGCCAACATGCCCACCACCCCCGGCGGCATCGCCGTGTTCCGCGACGCCGGTGTCGGCTTCGCCCCGGGCAAGGCCGCCAACGCCGGTGGCGTCGCGACCTCCGCGCTGGAGATGCAGCAGAACGCCTCGCGCGACTCGTGGCACTTCGACTACACCGACGAGCGCCTCGCCCGCATCATGCGCGACATCCACGGCCGCTGCATCGAGACCGCTGCCGAGTACGGCAAGCCCGGCGACTACATCCACGGCGCCAATATCGCGGGCTTCGTGAAGGTCGCGGACGCCATGTTCGCACTCGGCGTCATCTGACGTTTCTCCGCACCGACGACGAACGGCGGGCCCCGGATTTTTCCGGGGCCCGCCGTTTGCGGCCGACTACTGTGCTGCGTGATTTCCGGCAGCGTGCGCGGCGCGCTACTCCGTCGTGGAGACCGTCGGGCCGCCCTCGGCAGCCCCGCGCTCCTCGTCGCTACGCGCCTTGCGGGCAGCTTCACGCATCTCGATGCCATCGGTGATCCACCCGCCGACCTCGCGGGTGACGTCACGGACTGCTCCGGTGATGATCCCCGCGATAGCGCCGACTCGCGTCGCCGCCGATTCGGTCATCTCCTGGATGGTGTCCTTGTTGCGTTCGAACTTCCCGACCATGGCACTCCCCCTCAGACGTTCTCCCGTGCGAGGGTACCCGCAGCGTCGTCGGCCTGCTCGCGGGGCGAACGCTCGAGAAGCACCGAGATGTCGGGGGTCTGCGACACCCAGTTCGGCGGCAGTGCGAACGTGAAGATCTTCTTCCACACGGATGCCACCTGGGCGGTGAGGCCGCGGCTGTTGTACGGCAATCCGTACTGTTCACACAGCTCCCGGACACGCGGCGCGAGTTCCGGGTATCGGTGCGCCGGCAGGTCGGGGAACAAATGGTGCTCGATCTGGTGCGACAGGTTGCCCGACATGATGTGGAACAGCGGCGATCCGGAGATGTTCGCGCTCCCGAGCAGCTGCCGGACATACCACTCGCCCCGCGTCTCCTCGGCCGTTTCGTCCTCGCTGAACGACTGCACGCCCGACGGGAAGTGGCCGCAGAAGATGATCGAATACGCCCACACGTTGCGGACCACATTCGCGGTCGCGTTGCCGACCAGAGTGGGCACGAACAGCGGGCCGGTGAGCAGCGGGAACGCCACGTAGTCCTTGACGACCTGACGACGCGCCTTGCGCCACCAGCCCTGCGCGAGCGGAAGGACGTCTCGCCACGACCGGGTGCCGGCGACGATGTTCTCCGCCTCGGCGTCGTGCATCATCACTCCCCACTCGAACAGCAGCATCAGTGCCGCCGCATAGACGGGGTTGCCGAGGTAGTACGGGTGCCATTTCTGGTTGGGGTCCATCCGCAGGATCCCGTACCCGATGTCACGGTCCTTGCCGACGATGTTGGTGAACGTGTGGTGCATGTAGTTGTGCGAATGCCGCCACTGGTCCGAGGGGCACACGGTGTCCCACTCGAAGGTGCGCGAGTTCAGCGACGGCTCCCTCATCCAGTCGTACTGGCCGTGCATCACGTTGTGCCCGATCTCCATGTTGTCGAGGATCTTCGACACGCTCAGTGCCGCGACCCCCGCAACCCACGCGGGCGGGAAGAAGCCGAGGTACATCAGGCCGCGGCCGGTGACCTCGAATCCGCGCTGCGCCTTGATGATGCGATAGATGTATTCACGATCCTCGTCGCCGAGCGATGCCACGGTCTCCTCGCGCAACGCGTCGAGCTCGCGGCCCAGTTCGTCGATGTGTTCCCGGGTGAGCACCAGCGGTTCGGGATCCGCGGGCGCGGAGGATCCCGAGAGGAACGGCAGGAAGGGAATCGAGGGCAGGGACAGTCCGAACATGGTGTCCTCCAGTGGTATCGGTCTGGATGCTGTGGAGTCGAGCGTCAGAGATCGACGGCGACGTCGCCGACCGGGGCGTTGATGCAGATCTGGATTCGCGTTCCGGGCTCCGAATCGAGTTCACCGGTCCGCACGTCGCGGGTGCAGCCTGAGAGCCGGACAGCCGTGCACGAGTGGCAGATTCCCATCCGGCAACCGTGCTCGGGTGTCAGACCCGCGTTCTCGGCGTGCTCGAGAACCGTGACGCCGGTGTTGTCGGCGACGACCCCCGACGAGGCGAACGACACCGTGCCGGTGGCGTCGTCCGGGTCGACCGTGTAGGTCGGCGGTGTGAATTCCTCGACGTGGACGAGGTTCTCGGCGCCGTCTCGGGCGTAGACGTCCCGAACGCGGGACACCAGGCCCGCCGGCCCGCACACGTATACCGGAGTACCGGCGAACCAGGGTGCGACAGCCTGGAGGTGGGCGGCGTCGAAACGCCCCTGCAGAGCGCCGTCACCGGACCGGGTGTACACGACAACGACCTCGACGTTGGGGAGCGCCGCAAGGGCATCGAGTGCCTCCCGCCGCGGGACATGCGCCGGAGTCCGGGCGTAGTACAGAAACGTGACGGCACCGGTGTGCCCTTCGGCGGCGAGTCCCTCGAGCATCGACAGCACCGGGGTGATCCCCGATCCACCGCCGATGAGGATGAGTCGCTCGGATCGCGGTGTGGGGAGCACGAAATCGCCCGCCGGTTCACCGAGTTCGACGACGAGTCCGGGTTGCGCGTGTTCGTAGAGGTGGCGGGAGACGATCCCGTCCGGGTGCAAGCCCACCGTGAACACGATCGGCCCGCTGCCGTCACGTACTGCACCGGGGGCGTACGCAGGTGAGTAGGTCCGGGTGTGCCGCACGCCGTCGACCGTGATCGACAGCGGAACGTGGCTTCCCGGTTCGAACCGCACGGGACGTGCCGGGCTCACGGTGAACGTCACCGATCCTGAGGCATTTCGGTCCACGTGTGTAATCCGAGCACGGGTGACGGAAGTGGCGAGCAGAGGATCGACAAGCTCGAGGTACCGATCGGGATGATGCGGACTCGAGAGGGTCCCCAGGGCGCTGACGAGCACTTTTCGAGCGAAGGTCCGCGCATGGTCTACAGGGGGGAGGTGGCGCGCAATCATTGGTGCCTGCCTTCCGAACGACATCGGATTCTGAGTGCACATCCGTGCACTCAAGTAAGTGTGACAGGCGGTAGCTCCCCCGTGTCAACCTGTTTGTGACCCCGATTACACCCGCTGCCCGTGCCGACCACCGATCTGCCTACACTCGAACCGTGTCCGCAGCACCCGCCCCGTCCTCCACGACCCGAGCACAGCGCAAGGAACGCACCCGTCAGGCACTTCTCGACGCGGCGCTCGAGCTGTCCTCGGACCGGGGCCTTGCCGGCGTCAGCCTGCGCGAGGTCGCACGGCACGCCGGAATCGTGCCGACCGCGTTCTACCGCCACTTCGCCTCCATGGAAGAGCTCGGCGTCACCCTCGCCGCCGATACGATGCGCGTGTTGCGACGCCTGCTGCGCGACGCGCGACGCTCCCCCGGTCCCGCCACCGCCCGCGAGTCACTCCGCATCCTGGTGCGTGAAGTGCGGGTACACGAGCCCGCCTTCCGCTTCCTCGCGCGTGAACGTCACGGAGGCCAACCGGAAGTCGCGCGCGCCATCACGACCGAACTGCGTTTGCTCGCCGGCGAACTGGCCGCAGACCTCGCCCGCACACCCGGGCTCGAACAGTGGCCGTTCGACGACCTCGAGATGGTGGCCGACCTGCTGGTCACCGCGATGCTCGACGTCGTGCTGGAACTGCTGTCGGTGCCACGCCCCGGTAGCCCCGAGGAAGCAGAAGTGATCACCCGCGCGGAAAAACAGATGCGGCTGATCCTGCTCGGCATGGCCGCCTGGAAGCCGACACACAACTGACCCGATCTCCGTACCGTGGAGGTCATGAGCGGAAACGCCGAAACGACACTGGGTGATCTGACCTTCGATGTCCGGGTTGCGGGACCGCCCGGCGGCCCTCCGGTGGTGCTGCTGCACGGTTTTCCCGAGACTGCACGGAGTTGGACGGCCGTCGCCCGCCTGCTCGTACGCGACGGATACCGGGTGATCGCACCCGATCAGCGCGGTTACTCTCCCGGTGCACGACCCGAGGGCGTGGGGCATTACGGGATCTCCGCCCTCGCCGGAGACGTGATAGGACTGCTCGACGATTTCGAGATCGACCAGGCTCACCTCGTGGGACACGACTGGGGCGCCGCGGTCGCATGGCACACCGCCGCGCACCACCGCGACCGCGTCTCCACGCTCACCGGGTTCTCGGTGCCGCATCTCGCTGCGTACGGCTGGGCACTGCGGGAGGACGACGACCAGCGCGCCCGCTCGTCGTACATCCAGCTGCTGCGCATGGAGGACAAGGCCGAATCCGTGTTGCTCGAGGACGACGCCCGTAGGCTGCGGGCGATGTTCGATCCGAGCGTCGACCGCGACTCGGTGGACCATTACGTCCGGACGCTGTCCCGTCCGGGCGCGCTCACCGCGGCACTGAACTGGTATCGCGCCATGTCGCGCGAGTGGGAGTCGACCCCGCCGGTACAGGTGCCGACAACCTACGTCTGGAGCACCGGGGACTCGGCGATCGGTTCCGCCGCGGCGGAGCGGTGCCACGAATTCGTCGATGCCGATTACGAATTCGTCGTACTTCCGGACGTCTCGCACTGGATTCCGGAAGAAGCACCCGCCGCCGCCGCCGACGCCATCCGGCGCCGGGCCGGAACCGCGGCAGGCGGCTGACCGCTCACCGGCGAGATTCTGTCAGCGGTAGTTCGGATTGTTGAACTCCGGTATCTCGATGCTGATGGGCCGCAACTCGGACATGTAGAGCAGCACGAACTGACGGAGCAACTCGTCGAACGTCCAGTACGCCTCGGGAGCGAGCGGAAGCGGGAGCAGTCCCTCGCGGACGGCGACGAACGGTCCCCACGCGACGTCGAGGAGGGTGCCCCACACCGGCTCGCGGGGAATGTTCAACCAGTCGGCGATCTCGTTTCCGAGCATGAAACGAGTCAGGGCACCCAGGATCGGCCGGGTCAGCAGCGTGAAGTCGAGTCCCGCACCGAGATCGAGCAGGATGTCGGCGAGCTTGATGCCCTCCGGCGTGGGAGCGAGGATCGGATCCAGCACCTCCACGGCCTGGGATTCGGCCTGGTCCCACGTGGCGGGTATGTACTGGTCCTCGATGCCGAGCATGTGGGCACTGATCTGCCACGAGTGCAGGAAACCGTCGGCTTCGGCAGCCGCAACGGGCACCTTCCATGCCTTCAAGGTGCGCATGACCGTGGTGGGCAGGCTGTGCCAGGTCACCATCATGTCGTGCTGGCTGATCGGGATGTTCTCCGGAGCGGCGTGCTCCCAGTGCGGAGACTGCGGCAGGAGATGACGAACCGCAGCATGAACCAGCCTGGTCTTCACGGCGGTCACTGCCATTTCGCCGTCGGGCAGGTAGGCGTTGCGAGTTCCGATGTCGTAGCCCAGCTTTGCCGTTTTCGAGATGCGGCGCTTCATGTTCGCGCCGCCCTGGGAGTAGTAGACAGCGAGCGCTTCCTTGGGTATGACCGTGCTCATCATGCCGCTGGCGAAGCCGTAGAGGACGCCGAGATACAACCCGCGCTTCTCGTTGAAACGCACGGCTGTCTCGAGCTTGCCCGGATCCGCCCAGGCAGGCAACTGCCGCGCCTGCTCCATGAACTCTCTCAGGTCCCCCGGCAGGCCGTCGGGGAGCGGCTGACCGTTCTTGGTCCAGGTCCGGAGGAGTTCGTTGACTCTCGGCACATCCCCGCGGTCCAGCAGCGAGGCCACCAGCGGATCGGCCTCCGTGTCCCATACCGTCCTCGGATCGGCACCGCTCCCCGCGCCGGGAATCGACCCGGCGGGAGACCATCTCCACGGCTGCGCGTGGGCGGGAGCGGCAAGCGAGAACGCTCCCAGTGCGCCGAGTGCGCCGCTCAGTTCGAGCATTCTGCGTCTACTCAGATTCTCCATCGGTACCTTCCCCGGCCAGCAGATGATGCAATGAGACATATTTTGTGTCCCTGTAACATCAGACCACAATCGCCCTTCCCGGGCGGGGGTTTTCCGACAGGCACCGCAGTAGACTCGGGATCCCAGGAGGACACCGTGGAACAAGCCCCGCTCGTCCGCAGCACGAACGTGGAGTCGCTGCTCGATCGCGCATATCACGACGCCGTCGAACAGCCCGGCGACGAGGACCGCACCCGCACGCGACTCCTCGACGCCGCATACGAGCAGTTCTGCCGCCTCGGTATCCAGCGCTCCTCGATGGAAGACATCGCGCGGCGCGCGCAATTGTCGCGGATCACGGTGTACCGGAAGTTCGAGTCGAAGGACGCCCTGGTCGATCAAGTGGTCCTTCGCGAAATCCGCCGCTATTTCACGCGGTTCCTCGACGACATCGCACGTGCCGACACCGCAGCCGATCGCGTCGTCGCCGGCTTCGTCAGTTCACTCCACGCCGTCCGCACCAACCCGCTCATCGGCGGTCTCCTCGAGGCGGAACCCACGTTGCTCGCCGGTTCCGTGGTGGGCAACGGGGAAGAAATGCTGGCAACCGTACGGGCTTTCGTCGCGGGCCAGCTTCGCCGTGAACAACAGGCCGGCAACATTTCGCACGCGCTGGATACGGATCTGGTCGCCGAGATGATGGTGCGGATCTCCGCATCCTTCCTCACCTATCCCAGCCGCCTGGTCGATCTCGACGACGATGCCCAACTGGCGCGAATCGCTCGCCGATTTCTCGTGCCGATGCTGGATCCGGCCGACTCGTCCGGCCCTACGGTGTAGATCCGCCGAACGACGGACACGAGCTCACGGACGGGCGTGCGCGTCGGGCGCGCGGACCGCGAGAAGCGCCGCGAGACCGATCGCGAGCACGAGCAGCAGACCGACGATGCCTGCGCGGTCGGTGGCGAACCACCATGCGAAGAATCCGAAGAGCGTCGGCGCGAGGAACGACACCGCACGACCGGTCGTCGCGTAGAGGCCGAACATCTGCCCCTCCCGCCCGTGCGGCGTGAGCCTGACGAGGAAGGTGCGGGCCGACGACTGGGCGGGGCCGACGAACAGGCACAGCACCAGTCCGAAGATCCAGAACATCGTCGGACCGGAGACCACCAGCAGCACCGTTCCCGCGGCGATCATCGCGATCAGCGAACCGACGATGACGGTTTTGGGGCCCAACCGGTCGTCGACGCGCCCGGCGGCGAGGGCACCGAGGGCCGAGACGACATTGGCCGCGACGCCGAAGAGCAACACGTCCGCCGCGCTGATCCCGTACACGTTGACGGCCAGCACCGCACCGAAGGTGAACACACCCGCCAAACCGTCCCGGAACAGCGCGGACGCGCCGAGATACCAGATGGTGCGGCGGTCGACCTGCCACAGCTCACGCAGATCGCGCCAGAGCACGCGATAGGACTCGACGATGCCGACCCGACGTGTCTCGTCGCCGCGCTCGACCGGTTTTTCCGGTATCGACCACAGCACAGGCAGCGCGAAGACTGCGAACCACACCGCTGCCAGCAGCGCCACGAGGCGGATGTTGGCACCGCCGTCGGTGGAGACCCCGAACAGACCGCGTACGTCTCCGTCGCCCGAGATGAAACCGGCATAGCACACCAGCAACAGCACGATCCCGCCGAAATAGCCCATGGTCCAACCGAATCCGGAGACCCGTCCGAGATTGTCCTCGGTGGAGACCTGCCGAAGCATCGCGTTGTACGGAACCTGCGCAAGCTCGGCGGCCACGGATGCGGCACCGAGCAGGACAAGACCGAGCCAGAGATAGCGGTAGTCGTCGCGCACGAAGTACATGCCCGCCATCGCCGCGACCGTGAGCGCAGTCAATATCGCGAGCGAACGTTTCCGGCGTCCCGCCGCGTCGAACCTCTGTCCGAAGATCGGTGCGGTGACCGCGATGATCGCACCCGAGATACCCAGTGCCCACCCGAGCCACGAGGTCGCCGAGACGGTGCCGGGCAGGTCGTCGCCCACCGCATCGGTGAGATAGACCGAGAAGACGAAGGTGAGGATCACCGCGTGGAACGCGGACGATCCCCAGTCCCACAGACCCCACGCGAAGACCTGTCTGCCCGTCGCGGCACCCCCGGCCCCGGCCGGAGCGTGCGTGTGTGCGCTCATGGTGCGCAGCCTAAGCCGCTCGGGACCGATCGTCCCCGCACCGGCGTCGCGAGTCGCACCCGGCCGACACCGCGGACCCGTCCCGGCCCGATCCCGCTAGGCTGACCCACCGTGACTCTGCCGAATCCCCATCCCGATGCCCGCGCCGTCGTCACCGGAGCTTCTTCCGGTATCGGCGAAGCCCTCGCCACCGAACTCGCCGCACGTGGGCACTCCCTGATTCTCGTCGCACGACGAGGCGAGGTCATGGAATCCCTCGCCGCCACGCTGCGCACCGAACACGGCGTCGCCGTGGAGGTACGTGCCTGCGACCTGTCCGACCGCGACGCGCGCGCAGTCCTCGTCGACGAACTCGCCGGACGCCGCATCAGCATCCTCTGCAACAACGCGGGAATCGCCACCTTCGGTGCGGTCGCCGAACTCGACCCGGCATACGAACGCGCCCAGGTCGAACTCAACGCCGTCGCGGTGCACGATCTCACCCTCGCGGTGCTGCCGCAGATGGTCGAGCGCAAGTCCGGTGCGATCCTCATGGTCGGGTCTGCCGCCGGCAACATGCCCATCCCCCACAACGCGACCTACGCCGCGACCAAGGCCTTCGTCAACACGTTCTCCGAGTCGCTGCGCGGCGAGCTCAAAGGCACCGGCGTCCACATCACGCTTCTCGCTCCCGGACCGGTGCGCACCGAGGAACCCGACCCTGCCGAGGCGTCGATCGTCGACAAACTCGTGCCCGACTTCCTGTGGATCTCGAGCGCCCACACCGCCAAGGTGTCGCTCGACGCCCTCGCTGCCAACCGGATGCGCATCGTGCCCGGTGTGATCAGCAAGGCGATGTCGGCGGCGGGACAGTTCGCCCCCCGGTCGGTCTCCGCACCGATCGCCGGTGCCTTCTACCGCAAACTCGGGTCGGACTAACGCCTGCGGCGGCGTCCGGTTCCGAAAATGCTGCGGCCGATCTCCCGGCCCGCCGCGGACGCCGCCGACCGCAGGAAGCTCTTGACCGCCGGACTCCCGAGCGCCTGTTCGATAGTCGACGGCTCGTCGTCGCGTGCAGACTCCGGCAGGACCTCGTCGGCACCCGCGGGCAGCGGCGAGGCCTCGAACTCCGGATCGACATCCGGGGCGCCGGCCACCGACGCGGACAGCTTCTCGTACGCCGATTCACGGTCGACGGTGCGGCCGTACTTCCCGTAGAGCGGGCTGGACTGGGCGGCCGCAAGGATCGCGTTCTCCCCCACCGACCCCATCCGGGAGCGAGGCGGCCGGATCAGCGTCCATGCCACAGGTGTGGGCGCGCCGGTCTCCGACAGCACCGTCACAACCGCTTCCCCGGTTCCGAGCGCGGTCAGTGCCTCGCCGAGGTCGTACGCGTCCGTCGCCGGATAGGTGCGAACGATCTTGTCCAGCGCATCGCGATCCTCCGGGGTGAACGCACGCACTGCGTGCTGAATACGAGCCCCGAGCTGAGACAACACCGGCCGGGGCACATCCGAGGGCAACTGGGTGCAGAAGATGATCCCCACGCCCTTCGAGCGGATCAGCTTGACGGTCTGCTCGACCTGACGCAGGAACGCCTTGGACGCGTCGGTGAACAGCAGATGCGCCTCGTCGAACACGAACACCAACTTCGGCTTCTCGAGGTCCCCGACCTCCGGCAGAGCCTGGAACAGGTCCGCGAGCAGCCACATCAGAAATGTGGAGAACAACGCCGGCTGTGTCGCTCGATCGCCGAGTTCGAACAGGCTGATGACGCCCTGGCCGTCGACGAACCGGAGCAGATCCTCGGTCTCGAATTCCGGCTCACCGAAGAAGGTGTCGCCCCCGGCGTGCTCGAGATTGACGAGCGCGCGCAGGATCACCCCGGCTGTGGCTCCGGACACCCCGCCGATGCTCTTGAGATCGGCCTTTCCCTCGTCGCTCGTCAAGTGCCTGATGACCTCGCTCAAGTCCTTCAGGTCCAGCAACGCCAGCCCCCGCTGGTCGGCCCAGTGGAAGATCAGGCCGAGTGTGGACTCCTGGGTCGCGTTGAGTTCGAGCACCTTGCTCAGCAGGATCGGTCCGAACGACGTGACGGTCGCACGGACCGGGATGCCCGCCCCCTCGGTGCCGAGCGAATAGAACTGCACCGGATATCCACGCGGCTCCCACGACTCGTCGCCGGTGTCGATCGCGCGCGCGACGACCTTCTCCTCGATCACGCCTTCTCCGGTGAGACCGGACAGATCGCCTTTGACATCGGCCATCACCACGGGCACCCCGGCGGACGACAGCTGCTCGGCGATCAACTGCAGCGTTGCGGTCTTGCCCGTTCCGGTGGCGCCCGCCACGAGCCCGTGCCGGTTCATCGTGGCCAGAGGGATGCGCACCTTCGCCGTCGGGTCGGCCACGCCGTCGAGTACGACGGCGCCGAGTTCGAGCGCGGGACCTGTCGCCGCGTACCCGGCGGCGATCCGTGCGGCCGCGCCCGCCGGCGTGGACTCGTCGTCGTGGTGGTCGGGGAGCTCGGTGTCGTCCGGCATAGGGATGCTCCTTACGGCGCGCGTGTGACCACTGCAATGCCACTGCCGACCTTAACTTGTCCGACGCCTGACTACGCTGTATCTCGTGCAGGACAAACTCGTATGGATCGATTGTGAGATGACCGGACTGCGGCTCGACAGCGACAAGCTGATCGAGATCGCGGCACTGGTGACCGATAGCGAACTCAACGTGCTCGGCGAAGGTGTGGACATCGTCATCCATGCCGACGACGAAGCACTCGCGGCGATGCCGGAGGTCGTGCAGCAGATGCACGCCCGCTCGGGGCTCACCGAGGAAGTGCGCCGCTCGACGGTCGGGCTCGCGGAAGCCGAGAAGCTGGTGCTCGACTACATCCGCGAACACGTCGGGGAAGCGGGCACGGCGCCGCTCGCAGGTAACTCGATCGGCACCGACCGGGGGTTCATCACCCGCGACATGCCCGAACTCGACAGCTACCTCCATTACCGGATGGTCGACGTGAGTTCGATCAAGGAGCTGTGCCGCCGCTGGTACCCGCGTATCTACTTCGGGCAGCCGGAGAAGGGGTTGTCGCACCGGGCACTGGCCGACATCAAGGAGTCGATCCGCGAACTCCGCTACTACCGGCGTACCGCCTTCGTTCCCGCACCCGGACCGTCCCCCGAGGACATCGCCGCGGTCGTGGAGGACCTCGGACCGGCCTGACCTGCCGATTCGTTATTTCCGGCAAAGTCACGCTAGTATCTCTACCGCAGGCGCAAGCGGCCCCGGCCACATGCGAATGCGATGGTGAGTGTAGTTCAGTTGGTAGAGCACCAGGTTGTGATCCTGGCTGTCGCGGGTTCGAGTCCCGTCACTCACCCGATAGAAGCCCCCGACCGGCGATCCCGGTCGGGGGCCTTTTCCGTTGCCGTGATGCCCCGGCCGCGGGACGCAATTCTTCGTTTTCCGGTCGTTATCGATCTGCGAGTACGCGCGCGACGAACGGCGTGGAGTCGAGTGCCGAGAGCTCGATGACCGTGAGGTGATCGGCGTCGTATACGCGGTAGTCGACGTCGGCACCCCCGGCGGACATGTCGGCGGCGAGCTTTGCAGACAACGGCAACGGCACCACCCTGTCGTCCACACCGTGACCGAAGAACAGGGGACGGTCGTAGCCGGTGGTGGGGACGGCGAGGTACTCGGCCAGAGCGGCGGGGAGGTCGCCCTGCGACAGCGGACGTGCGGGCAAGTCGCCAATTCCGGTATCCCGCACGGACGCGTTGAGCTCGCTGATGCAGAGAACCTCCGCTCGGTCCAGCACCTCGCGCCCGGCCGGGGTGAGGTAGCCGTCCACGTCGACCTGCGGATAGGCGTCGCGGAGGCCGGCGAACAGATAGCCGCTGAATGCCGTCAGTCCCGAGAGGCCGGGATCCGGGAAGCCCGGCACGCCCAGGATGAACAGGTTCTCGAGGTTGGCGGGCACTCCGGTCGCGACCGTGCCCCGGAAGTCCAGTTCGGGGGCGCGCCGCGTCGCGATGTGCGCGGTGTGGACTGCGGCGTGGCCACCCTGCGAATGACCGACCACTACCCACCGCTCGGAGAGCGGGGCGCCGGTGGCCCGTGCGGCGCGGACGCTGTCCACGATGCTGTTCGCGGCACTCGGGCCGTCGAGGTAGCGGTGCAGGCCTTCCGAGCCCAGCCCCGGATAGTCGGCGGCCACCACGGCGTATCCCTGGTCGAGCCAGTGCCGGAGGTACGACTTCTCGCGTGCCGGCCGAGGCGTATCGGTGGTGAATGCGCAGTCGTCGGCTATACCGACGGTGCCGTGCGCCCAGGCGACCACAGGGAATCCGCCCTCCGGCGCTGTTCTTTCGGGCAGGAACAGCGCGCCGGTGGCGATCGTGGCCTCACCGGAGCGCCACTCGGTGCGGTATTCGAGCTTTTCCGCGATCGGCGCACCCGGGAGGGACAGCTCGGGCGGGAGTGGCTGCACCGACACGATCTCTCCCGGCGGCGGAGAACCCGCCGGCTCGGCACCCGCCGGCGGCGCCACCACGGACGCCACCAGCACCGTCGCGATCACCGAAGTGATCCACCACGATTCCCGATCCCGGACTTGCATCATGGACGCCTCCTCGAGATCGGGACGACGGATCAGGTATCGGCGTTGCCGGCCTTCCACGTCGACCACGGGATGTTCCAGTCGCCGAGGCCCTCGGTGCCCTCCAGGGTTCCGCCGACGGTGTTCCGCACGATGACGATGTCGCCGCGCTTGGTGTTGTCGAAGATCCACTTGGCATTCGCGGGACTCAGATTGAGACAGCCGTGGCTCACGTTGCGCACGCCCTGGTCACCGAGCGACCACGGCGCCGAGTGGAAGAAGATGCCGCTGTAGGACATGCGGGTCGCCCAGTCCACGGGCGTGCGGTACCCCTCGGGCGCATCCGTCGGAACCCCGTAGGTCGAGGAATCCATGATCAGGTGCTCGAAGCGGTCGCCGATGACGTACACCCCGTTCGGGGTGGGGGCGTCGTCCTTGCCGAAAGACGTGGCCATCGTCATCACGTCGGCACCGTTGCGGTTGACGGTGACCTGCTTGGTGTTGTCGTCGGCGGTGATGACCACCGCGTCACCGATCGTGAACGAGGAGTGGACGTCGTCCTGGCCGAACAAGCCGTCGCCGAGATCCTTGCCGTAGACGTCCACGTCCACCGTGACGGTCGTGCCGGGTGTCCAGTACTGCTCGGGACGCCAGCGCACCTCCCGGTTGCTGAGCCAGTAGAAGGCGCCCTCGACCGGCGGGTCGGTCACCACGGTGATCGCTTCCTCGGCCGCGCGCCGGTCCGGAATGTTCTCGTCGAACTGGACGGCCACGGGCTGCCCGATACCGACGACCGCCCCGTCGCCGGGCATCACATACGGCTGGGTCAGATTGCCCGGCGCCGACGTGGTGAAGGACGCGACGGTCGTTGCCGACCCGCCCAGACCGTAGGCGACGGTTTCGAGGGTGTACTCCCGGTTGTACCCGAGCGGTTCGGTGTTGACCCACGACAGGCCGTCCGGGGCGAGTTCACCCGCGACGGGTTCCCCCGCGGGAGTGAGCAGCGTCACGAAGTCGAGTTTTCCGTTGATCAGCGACACCGTCACGGGGTCGATCGGGGAGAACCCGATGTCCCCGTCGGTGACGCTGGACGAGACAGTGGGCTTGATCAGTGCCGCAAGAGGATTGGAATCGATCGGCACCTCGTCCGCGCCGGAACCCGATCCGCCCGAGCATGCGGTGACGAACGCCATGAGCCCGACGAGCAACATCCCGAGCACCGCCCCGGCACTGCGCCGCCGAGGATGCGTCACACTTCCAGCCTTCACTGCCATTCTCCGATTCCGCCCCTCCCCACAAGGCACCGAAATTGCACGTCATACGTCCTGTTCAGATGATGCCAGTCGGTCGTCCGTCTCGACGACCGACTCCCCCCCTGTCGATAACGTTCCGATGACAATCGGTCTCCGCTGCGCGTTCGTTACATGCCTTCGCCGCGGAAATCGCTGTGACCAGCCGATTTGGTGCGGTAGTCGAAGGTGTGTAATCTTCTTTTCGTCGCCGGGACAACAGCCCGGAGACACCAGCCAAGCGCCATTAGCTCAATTGGCAGAGCAGCTGACTCTTAATCAGCGGGTTCGGGGTTCGAGTCCCTGATGGCGCACCACAAAGATCCCCTTCCGGCAACGCCGGGAGGGGATCTTTCGTTTGCGCGACCGGAACTGTGATGTTCCCCAAACGCACTGTGCCCGCGCCATCGGCGCGGGCACAGTGTTCGGGTCGGGTGTGTCAGCGCAGGATCTTGCGCAGCACCAGCAGACCCACCACGGTGCCCGCCGCCACCAACGCGTACTTCTTCACCGCCGGCTGGTTGAGCTTCGCGACGAGCGTTTGCTTCGTGCTCGCCACCAGATTCTTCGGGTTGGCGCGAACGCTCAGTTCGTCCAGCGTGCCCGCGAGCTGGTTCCGGGCCTTTTCGATCTCCCGCTCGATGTCCTCGGTGTCCCTACCCACGTGATCCTCCAGAAGGTCGCTGCAGTGTGCTGCGACCACGGTAGTGGACGATCGGTCTACTACTGTCGCGGACATGACCGAAAACAACAGACTCTCGCCCGGCGACCCCGCTCCCGACTTCACACTCCCGGACGCCGACGGCAACGAAGTCTCGTTGTCCGACTATCGCGGACGCAAGGTGATCGTCTACTTCTACCCGGCCGCGAGCACGCCGGGCTGCACGAAGCAGGCGTGTGACTTCCGGGACAGCCTCGCCGAACTCGGTGACGCGGGACTCGACGTGATCGGCATCTCCCCCGACAAGCCGGCCAAGCTCGCCAAGTTCCGCGACAACGAGGGCCTCACGTTCCCGTTGCTGTCCGATCCGGACAAGTCGACGCTCACCGCGTGGGGAGCGTTCGGTGAGAAGAAGATGTACGGCAAGACCGTCACCGGGGTGATCCGGTCGACGTTCGTGGTCGATGCGGACGGCAAGATCGAGGTTGCCCAGTACAACGTGCGCGCGACCGGGCACGTCGCGAAGCTGCGACGCGACCTGTCGGTCTAACCGGACCCGAGCGAGCGCATCACCAGAGCTTCGGCGACGGCAAGATTCTCGATTTCCGACGGATCGACACTCTCGTTGGGAGCGTGGATCACGCAGCGCGGCTCCTCCACACCGAGCAGGGCGATCTCGGCGCCCGGTACCGCACGCTGCAGCGCGGTGCACAGCGGGATCGATCCGCCCTGCCCGGCCGAGCCGACGTCGCGGCCGTACGCGGTCTCGAGGGCGGCACGCAACGCCGCATAGCCGGGGCCGTCGGCAGCCGCGCGGAACGGTTCACCGACGACTTCCCGCTCGATGCGCAGGTGTGCGCCCCACGGAACATGTGCTTCGAGGTGTGCGACGAGCGCGTCCTGCGCTGTCAGCGCATCGACCCCCGGCGGCACGCGGAGATTCAGGCGCGCAGACGCGCGCGGCACGATCGCCGCCGCGGACCCCACGACCGGCGGGGCGTCGATTCCGAGAACGGTGAGCGCGGGTCGCGCCCACACCGCGTCGGCCACGGTGGCGGAGGTCGGGAGCGACACTCCCGCGAGCACTCCGGCATCCGACCGGAACCGCTCTTCGGGGTACGGCACACCGTCCCAGGTCGCGGTGGCGTCGAGGCCGTCCACGACGGTGTTTCCGTCGTCGTCACGCAGTGTCCCGAGCAGTCGGACCAGCGCGGCGAGCGCGTCCGGGGCGCCTCCGCCGTACATACCGGAGTGGACGGGGCCGGCGAGGGTTTCGAGGTGAACGACGACGTTCGCCGTGCCGCGCAGGGTGGTGGTCAGAGTGGGCTGCCCTACTTCGGCATTGCCGCAGTCCCCGACGACGATGAGATCCGCGGTGAACAGGTCGGGTCGCGCGGCCACGAGGTGCTCGAGGCCCTCTCCGCCCATCTCCTCCGAACCTTCGACGACCACTCGCACGCCGACGGGCAGCGCGCCGTCCGCGAGCAACGCACGCAGGGCGAGCAGGTGCATCACGATGTTGCCCTTGCAGTCCGCCGCGCCCCGGCCGTACCAGCGGCCGTCGCGTTCGGTGAGCACGAAAGGCGGGCTTTCCCATTTGGATTCGTCGCCGGGAGGCTGGATGTCGTAATGGCTGTAGAGCAGGACGGTCGGTGCTCCGGGCGGAGCCGGGGTGTGACCGATCACGGCATGTGATCCGTCCACCGTCTCGACGAGATCGACCTGTTCGATGCCGGCCGCTGCGAACGCGTCGCACACCCACCGGGCCGCCGCGACGCATTCTTCGACCGGGTATTGGCGCGGGTCGGCCACGGATCGGAACGCGACCAGCGTTTCGAGTTCGCTTCGCGCGGTGCCCATGGAATCCCGCACCCGGTCACGTATCCGCTGCACGGTCTCTGCGTCGGTCATCGAATCTCCTCCTGCGGCCGGGACGACAACCTCCGCGTCGACCCGAGGTGGTCTCCTCACATCTTAGGACCGGGTCCGGTACCGCCACGTGCGCACGCCGCGACGATGTCGCCCTTCCGTGTTCCGCGCCCGGAACTCAGCACAAGCCGGGTTATTGCCACTCGCGTACACAGCAAGTGCTCGGTATTCGTGAAGGGTACGGCTAGCCTGGGCGGGTGGAGTCAGCATCGAACAGCCGCCGCGCCCCGCGCCGGATCGACCCGGCGCTCGAGGTCCAGACGGAGCCACAAGAGCTTGTGCCCCGTCGGCGGCCCACTCAGGAACGGAGCCGGCGTAAGTTCGACGCGTTGCTCGCCGCGTCCCGGGAGCTGCTCACCGAGGTGGGGTTCGAGTCGTTCACCTGCGAAGAAGTCGCAGCACGCGCCGACGTACCGATCGGCACGCTGTACCAGTTCTTCGCCAACAAGTACGTGATCGTGTGTGAACTCAACCGCCAGGATCTCGTCGGCGTCCAGGAAGAACTCGCCAAGTTCAACGGCGAGATCCCCTCGGTCGACTGGTTGCGGTTTCTCAACAGCTTCGTCGATCACATGGCCGGATTGTGGGCGACCGATCCCTCCCGGCGCGAGGTCTGGCTCGCGATGCAGTCCACTCCGTCGACCCGGGCCACCGGCGCGATCCACGAGAGGGAATTCGCCGAGCAGGTCGCGCGGATGCTCGCGCCCCTGACTCCCGACACGCCTCGCCCTCGTCGCAAGCTCATGGCCGAGGTGCTCGTCCACGTCGTCTACTCGATGCTGAACTTCTCCGTGCAGGACGACCAGACCCACGCCGAGGCGGTGGCCGAACTCAAGCGCATCATGGTCGCGTATCTCCAAGTGGCCGAGCGTGATTCGCGAACCCAGGCGAAGAAGCGCAAACGGCGCGAGGAGTCCGAACGGTCCAAGGAGACCGAACCTGCGGGTGCGCACCGCGCGGAGCCCACGCCCTCCTCCCTGAGCTGACCGGCCGCTCCTACCCGTGGCCGTCAGCGGCATCGAGCACCACGAACGCACCGGCCATGTCGCCGTCGTGAGTCAACGACACGTGGATGCACATCCCCGTCAACTGCTCCGCAACCTTGCCGTGCAGCCGGATGCTCGGGCGTCCCCACGCATCGGAGACCACCTCGATCTGCTGGTGGATGGTCTCCGGCAGCACCGGCGGGCGGCCGAACAGTGCGGCCGACCACGCCTTGATCACCGCTTCCTTCGCGGCCCACCGGGCCGCGAAATGCCGCGCCGGATCGGAGCTGCGGGTATTCGCGTCACGGCGCTCCCCCGGCGTGAAGTTCCCCAGCATCGTCGTGCCCGAACGGCTCAACTGCTCGGCGAACTCCGGAACCGACACGAGGTCGAACCCGATACCCGCAACTCCCATCCTGCTGTCCCTGTCCCGTCGTTACTTGCAGCCGGGCAGGCCCGGGCGGTACACGTCGTCGTCGCCGAGTCGTGCATCCGCGTCGAGCAGCACAGCCGCTTCGAGATGACGGGCGGCGGCGGCGGGCACCGCGTCTCCACCGAAACGACGGTCCGCGGGCCGCTGGTACAGCGCCGCACCCCCGGCCATCGCCGATGCCAGGCGCCGCTTGCCGACGACCGTGCGTGCCGCTGCTGCCGCGCGGTACTCCTCACGACGATCTGCCGGGACCGCCTCGACGAACGCCTGCGGGTGCACCACCGCGATCAGCCCGGATACGTGCCCGAACCCGAGGCTCGTCAGCAGGCCTGCCTTGAGCGCGTACTGCTCACCGAACCGCAACGGGGTGCGCGGCCACACGAGGTGCTCGAACTCGGCCATCTTCTCGTCGACACAGTCGAGACTGCGGTTCGGCGGGACGACGCCCTGGGTCAGCACCTGGCACAGTCCGACGAGCTGGAACGCTGCCGCACCGCCCTTCGCGTGCCCGGTCAGCGACTTCTGCGACACCACGAACATCGGGTTGCCGTCGCTGCGGCCGAGGGCTCCCGCGAGCCGTTCGTGCAACTCCGCCTCGTTCGGGTCGTTCGCCGCCGTCGACGTGTCGTGCTTGGAGATCACCGCGATGTCGTCTGCGGTCACGCCGAGCTTGCGCAGTTCCTTGGCCAGCCCCGATTCGAGCCCACCGCGACCTGCCCCGAGCGCACCGATGCCGGGCGCCGGGATCGAGGTGTGCACACCGTCGGCGAAGGATCCGGCCCAGGCGACCACACCGAGAACGGGCAGGCCCATCTCGAGTGCGACATCACCCGCGGCGAGCAGGACCGTGCCGCCGCCCGCCGACTCGACGAACCCGCCGCGCCGGCGATCGTTGGCCCGCGAGAAACGACGGTCGTCGATGCCCTTGGCCCGCATGTCGTCCGACTTCGCGGTCGCCGACATGTCGCCGAAGCCGATGATGCCTTCGATACCGAGATCGTCGAAGCCGCCCGCGACGACCAGTTTCGCCTTGCCGAGTTTGATCTTGTCGACGCCTTCTTCCACGGACACCGCAGCCGTGGCGCAGGCCGCCACCGGATGCACCATCGCGCCGTAGCCACCGACATACGACTGCACGACGTGCGCCGCGATGACGTTCGGCAAGGCTTCCTGCAGGATGTCGTTCGCACGGGACTCACCGAGCAGCGTGTCGATGTAGAGCGATCGCATGGAGGTCATGCCGCCCATGCCGGTGCCCTGCGTGTTGGCGACCAGCGACGGGTGCACCCAGCGCAGCAGTTCCGACGGGGTGAACCCTCCGGTGAGGAACGCGTCGACCGTCGTGACGATGTTCCACAGCCCCACCCGGTCCACCGAGTCCGCCATGTCGGCGGGGATGCCCCACCTGGTGACGTCGAAGCCGGTGGGGATCTGGCCGCCGACGGTGCGGGTCAGCTTCGCCTTGCGCGGCACGCGGATCTCGGTGCCGGCCTTGCGGGTGACCGTCCAGTCGCCGGACTCGGCATCGAACGAAGCGACCGTGTTCTCCGGATCGGAGTCGACGAAGGCGCGGGCCTCGATCTCGGAACCCACCACGAACGACAGGTCCTTGTCGAGGAAGACCGAGGTCAACAGCGGTGCCGTGTTGTCGGTCATCGCGCCGTCGTCGGCGTAGCGGCGGATCCCGCAGCGCTCGACCACCGCGTCGTGGTAGCGATCGGCGATCTCCGCTTCCGGCACCAGCGCGCCGGTTTCCGCGTCGTAGAAACCCGGCTCGGGCTCGTTCTCCCACTCGATCAGGCCGGTGACCCACGCCAACTCGAGCACACCGGCTGCCGACAGTTCCTCGTCGACCTCCATCTCGAAACGGGTGCGGGCCGAGCCGTACGGGCCGAGCTCACCGGCGCCGACGATGACCACCATGTCGGCGGGATCGATATCGAGTGCGGACCACTCCGGGGTCGGCAGCTCGTCCACACGCGGGGCCGCGGGCAGAGCCGCGATCGTCGCATCCGGGTCGGTGTCCCGATCGGGTGCGTCCGCGACCTCGGCCGCGTCCCGGGCCTGCTTCGCGAGCGCCGGCAGATCGAGGGCTGCCTCGGCGAGTCCCCCGGTGAGGTCCGCGACCAGCGGCGCCTGCTTCGCGAGTCGCTTGGCCTCCGGTCCGACGAGCTTCAGCAGTTCGGTGGCCATCTCGGACGTGGACCACGTGCGCACGCCGGCCGCCTCGACGGCCTCGACGAGCGGATCGTTGCCGCCCATCAGTCCCGTCCCCCGGACCCAGCCGATGAGCGCGTGCGCCAAGGTGACGCGCTCGGCCCAGGTGCGCTCGGCGCTCCAGCGGGTGACGATCGCGTCGAGTGCCGCCTTGGACTCGCCGTACGCGCCGTCACCACCGAACATCCCACGGTTCGGGGAGCCCGGCAGCACGACGTGCAGATGCGTGTCGACGTCGGTGTCCGCGCCGATGCCGGACAGACCGGCGATCAGCCGTTCCACCGACCACAGCAGAACCCGCATCTCCATCTCGGCGCGAGCACCGGCGTCGGCCAGCGATCCGGCGACACGGGGTGCGGCGAACGGGAACAGCAGGGTGGGTGTGAGCGCATTCTTGATCAGCTTCTTGGTGCCGCCCGCGTTCTCGACGGTGTCGGTGCCGATCCACTCGATCAGCGCGTCGACGTCGGCGTACGACGCCATGTTCGCGGGCACCACCCAGAGGGCAGCACCGGCGCGAGCGTTCCGCGCATAGAGATCCTTGTAGAAACCGAGGCGCGTCGAGTCGAGACGCGACGTGGTGACCACCACCGTTGCGCCGCCCCCGAGTAGCTCGGCTGCGACCGCGGCGCCGATGCCGCCCTTGCTGGCTCCGGTGACGACTGCGACCTCTCCGGTGTACGCGGCGTCGCCCGTGGCCTGGGCGGCGGCCGCGATACGACCGTAGGTCTCGGCCGACACCACGCGGCCCGCGTCGATGGCCTTGGCCCGCCAGAACGCGGCGTGCGCAGCGACCGTCGCGCCCGCACCGTCGAAGCGCTCCACGCCGATCGGGTCCCCGAGCCAGATCCGGGCGAGATCCTCGCGTGCGGTCGCCCAGCGGTCGTCGATCAACACGGCCTTGCGAGCGTCGAAGGCGGGCGCAACCTGCCGGGACCAGTCCGCGCCGAGCTCGGCCGAGACCAACTCGGCGAGTTCGTCGTCGGCCTTGTCGGCCAGGCCGGAAACCTGCTGGTCGAGGCCGAGTTGCTCGAGCACCAGGCGTGCAGCACTCGCCAGGACGCCGTCCCGGCCGGTGATCTGCTCGGTGAACTCCCCGAGTGCCGCGGCGTCGACGGTCGCGCCGGTCCCGCCACCGGCGGACGGCATCGACACGGAGATCCCGCGGCGCGACCCGACGGACTGCACAGCGGCGTCGATCAGCGCGTCCACAGACGCGGTGTCCGCGAGCGCACCCTGCGACAACCCGCCGAGGTCACCGCCGCGAACGGACGTGCCCTCGCGGCTACCGAGCACAACCTCCGCGGTGACGTGCCGGGCCCAGCCCTCGCCGAGTCCCCACACCTTCGCGACCCGGTCGGTGATGTAGCCGGGACGCTTGCCCGACGGGCCGAACACCTTGCGCAGGTGGTCGTTGATCGAATCGGTCAGCACCGGCCCGAACGGGGTGTAGGTACGGGCCAGACGATCGACCGTGCCGGCCAGCGCGCCCATGTCCGCATCCGCAGCACCGTCGATGGCACCGAGCGACAACTCGGAACCGAGGTCGACGAGCAACTGGTTACGACGTGAGGACACGCCGTCGCACAATGCCTCGATCGTGTCCGCGGGGCCGATCTGATCGGGGCGCAGTTTCGTCCACAGGGCGATGAGCACCTTCGTGGCGTCGGCGGCCTTGAACGTGATGTCGTCGGGGGTCGGGCCACCGGCCGGCGCGGCCGGGGCAGCAGCAGGGACCGCGGTCGCAGCGGGCGCGGCCTCGGCGGACGGTGCTTCGGGCTCGTCGTCTTCCAACGGTGCGGGATCCACGTCCGTCGAGTACACGACCGATGCTTCACGCTCGATGTTGAGGACCTCGACGGGCTGACCGAATCGGCCCGGAAGCTTCAACGTCTGCGACGCCAGGTTCGCCACCGTCGGGACGGCACCGAGGCCGATTTCGACGAACCGCTCGACGCCGAGACCACCTTCGGATTCCGGCGCGAACAGCAGGTCCTGCGTTTCGATCCAGCGCACCGGCGATGCGAACTGCCATGCGAGCAACTCGGCCAGCACGACGCGGCACAGCCCGGACCGGTCCGCCGACCACGCGTCGAAGTCGGAGAGGACCTCGGCGAGCGGCTCGGACGGCACCAGATCCGCGATTTCCTGGACGAATTCACGGCTCAGGTCGAACGGCTTGGGCACCAGGTTGGGGATATAGCGTCCCACGAGGATGTCCGGATCGATCTGCTCGGGAAGCAGGTGCAGCAGGCGCTCCCGGAAGTCGTCCACACCGCCGCGCAGCACGGTCGAGTGGAACGGCACGTCGATGCCCGGCACGAGAATGAAGGCGCGCTTGCCGCCGAACTCGGCGACCTTGCGTTCGATCACCTTCTCGAGTGCGTCGAGACCCGCCACCGTGCCCGCGATCGCGTACTGCGATCCTCTCAGGTTCAGATTGACGATCTCGAGGAACTCTCCGGACCGGTCCGCGACCGCGGCGACGAACGCCTCGAGGTCCTCGTCGGCCACGCCGAACTGCGACGGCCGGATCGCCGCCATGCGGTAGTCCGAGCGGCCCTGCGCATCGCGCGGCACGAGAGCGTGCATCGCCGAGCCACGCTGGAAGACCACCTCGAGCACGGCCTCGAGCGGCAGCACACCGGCGACCGCCGCGAGGGCGTTGTATTCGCCGACCGAGTGCCCGGCGAGGAGCGCATCCTCGAGGAACGCGCCGGCCTCACGCAACTCCGCGATCTGCGCGACGCCGAGCGTCGCCATCGCGACCTGCGTGAACTGCGTCAGATGCAGGACGCCGTCGGGATGCTTGTGGGTCACGCCCCGCGCTGTGAGGACTGTCGGGTTGTCGCGCACCACGGCGAGGATCGAGAACCCCAGAGCCGTGCGGGTGTGCTTGTCGGCGCGATCCCAGATCTCCCGGGCGGCCTTGCTGCGGGCGCGGGCGTCGAGACCCATGCCCGGACGCTGGATGCCCTGTCCCGGGAACGCGTAGACGGTCTTCGGGGCGGCGATGCGCCCGGTGGCCACCATGACCAGATCCCCGTCGACCCGGCAACTCACCTCGACGACCTCGGCGCCGCGATCCGTGGCGATCCGATCGACGCGCACGTCGATCTTCGCGCCCGGCCGGACCATGCCCAGAAAGCGCGTCGTCCACGCGGTCAGTTTCCTCACCGGGAGCTTCGCGTCCGTCTCGGCGGCCGTGACGACCTGCTGAGCGGCCGCCGACAGCCACATACCGTGGACGATCGGGCTGCCCAGCCCCGCCAGGAGCGCGGCGTTGCCGGATGTGTGGATCGGGTTGTGATCCCCCGAGACCCTCGCGAACGCGGTCATATCGGTGGGGGCGACGATCACCGCATCGCGGCGGCGCCGACGAGGCGTGTCGGTGACATCCTCGCTCAGGGCGCCACCTGCGCGGACCGGATCGGCCAGTTCGGCGCTGCCGGTACGACCGCGAATCGCGAAGCGCTCGACGAGGGTTGCGACGACGTTGTGGCCGGAACCGTCACCGTTGTCGGCGGTGATCACAACGTTCACCTGCACGACACGACCGAGATCGGCGTCGGAGACTCCGGCGACCTCTGCCTTGACACCCAGGAAGGCGGGCTCGGTGGGCAGACCGTTCTTGACGTCGATGGCGTGATCGAGGTGAACGAGATCGAGCATGCCCTCGATGACGGACCGGTCGGCGGTGGTGCGTGCGGCCCCGAGTGCGGCGAACACCGCGGGCCAGCACGCACCGACGAGCACGTCGGGCACGCCGTTGCCAGCGGGAGTCAGGTTCTCGGGCAGGCCCGAACCGGTCACTCCGGCGTGGTCCGCGATCTTTTCCGGCAGCCAGCCCAGGGTGACCCGGGCGGCGCCCTTCTTGACGGCCGGCAGTTCCTGGCCCGCTGCGACGCCGAGCAGCGCAGACATCGCCGCGTCCGCGTCGGTGTCGCTCACGACAGGTGCTCCGCCGGTGCCCACGGACGAGGGCACGGTGATGCGGATGTCGACGGCCTTGTCCCGGGCGAGCGGGACGCGCAACCCGACGTGCCGGTCGTCGAGGACGGTCAGGGTCGCGCCGGTCGGCGCATGCGACGCCGCGGAATCGGATTCCGCGTTCCAGTCGTTCAGGTCGCCGAGACGGTGCACCGGATTGCGGGTCAGGCGACCGGCCCAGTACACGTCCGGGGAGGAGAGCACCGCGTCGAGCACGCCGGGCGCGAGATCGAGATGTCGCCGCGCGACGATCGGCGTCGGCTCGATACCGGCAGCCAGCAACTCGTCGACGGTGGCCTTCTCGAACCGATCGAGCAGTTCACCGACGGGCTCGTCCACTCGCGTGATTCCCGCGACGGCGACGGTGCCGGGGATGACACAGACCTGATCGGCGCCGTAACGAGGGTCGTGTGCCTGCCACAGCGAGTCGGAACGCCACCAGCGGCGAACGTCCCGGTCGATCACGGGCACGAAGTTCACGGGCTTGCCGGGGGTCTTGCACAGCGATACGAAGAACGGCACGTCGGCGGGGTGGAGGACGATCTCGTCCGCGTCGCGGTACTGAGCGGTGAGCGCGTGGAGCGCCGCGTACGGCCGTTCCAGCGTGGCGTCGTCGGCGAACAGCGTCGGAATCGGGCCGCGATCGACGGGGTGCAGGCGTGCCTCGGCGCGCTGCAGCATCGATCGGAAGCGCTCGCGCCACGACACATCGGTCCAGAGGCTGACATGCGTTTCGGCGACGGCGTCGGACAGGTCTGCGCCGCAATCGAATTCGGGTGCATGATCCGCTCCGACGGCGAGCTCGAGGTAGCGGCGCAGCCACTGCAGGTACGTCATGGAGCCGACGTCGCCGAAGTACGGCTTGGCTGTGATGTCGAGGGCGGCGACGATCTCGTCGCGGCGCGCCGCCACGGCGTCGGCGTCACCGGCGACCTCGTCCAGGAGACGGCCCGTGCGTGAGGCCGCGTTGTCGATCTCGTGGATGTCGGCACCGAGCTGACTGCGGCCCGACGCCATACCGCCGGATGCGGTACCCGCACCGACCCAGTCGGGCGTGCCGGGAGTGTCGACGAGCAATTGCTTGACGGCCGGCGCGGTCGTGGCCTCGAGCGTCGCCATCGCCGCGGTGCCGACGAGGATGCCGTCGAGCGGCATCGCCGGGAAACCGTGACGCGTCGCCCAGCGACCGGTCAGGTAGTCGGCCGCTTTCTCGGGGGTACCGATACCGCCGCCGACGCACAGCACGAGGTTGGGGCGGGTGCGCAGTTCGGCGTAGGTGTCGAGGAGCAGGTCGTCGAGGTCTTCCCACGAATGGTGACCGCCGGCGCGACCGCCCTCGATGTGGACGATCACCGGGAAGTTCGGAACTTCGTTCGCGATCCGGATCACCGAACGGATCTGTGCGACGGTGCCCGGCTTGAACGCGATGTGCTCGATGCCGGCGTCGCGCAGATCGGAGATGATCTGCACCGCGTCCTCGAGGTCCGGGATACCCGCCGTCACGACGACACCGTCGAACGGTGCGCCTGCCGCGCGGGCCTTCGGCACCAGGCGCTTACCGCCCACATGCAGTTTCCACAGGTACGGGTCGAGGAACATCGAGTTGAACTGCGCCGCGCGGCCGGGCTCGAGCAGGTTCTGCAGGCCCGCGACGTTGTCGGCGAAGATCTGCTCGGTGACCTGCCCGCCGCCCGCGAGTTCGGCCCAGTGGCCGGCGTTCGCAGCGGCCGCGACGATCCGAGGGTCGACGGTCGTCGGCGTCATACCGGCGAGCAGGATCGGTGACCGGCCCGTGAGACGGGTGAACGCCGTCTCCACACCGACGCGACCGTCCGGCAGCGTGATCGGGGTCGGTGCGAACTCGGTCCATGCGCGCGGGATCTCGGGCTCCGCGCCGGGCGTGAGCAGATTGCGCTGGCCACCACGGGTGGACGCGGCGAGGATTCCGACTCCACGGCCGCGCAGTCCGGAACTGGTCATGCGCGTGAGCAGCTCGCCTGGGCCCAGGTCGAGAATCCACGACGCACCCGACTCGAGTGCCGTGTCCACCTGCTCCACCCAGTCGATCGGGGCCACGAGGATCGATTCGGCGAGCGAGCGGGCCAGGTGGGCATCGAGACCGCAGCGGGCTGCCCAATCGGCGACCTGGTCGACGGCGTCCGCCAATGCGGGGTGGTGGAATGCCACCTCGGCCGAGACGGGTTCGAAGGTCGGTGAGAACACCGCGCCGCCACGCTGCTTGGACTCACGTTCGCGGGTCTCGGCAGCGGTGATCTGCTCGCATCGCTGTTGCACGCGCTCGAGCGCGGCCGGCGGACCGGACAGCACGACGCGGCGGCGGGCATTACGGATCGCGACCACCGCACTCCGAGAAGGATCCTGGTCTCGGAAGGTTTCGGCGACGATCGAGCGGAGGCGCTCGGGATCGACGCCGGCGACGGCAAGCATCGGAAACCTGCCCGCGCCCGCGAGAAGACCGCGGCGGCGTCCGACGAGCGCTGCAGCCGCTCCGATGAGCTGAGAGATCGCCAGGATCTCCATGTCCCTGCGGCCGCCGGCGGAGACGGCTTCGACCGCGAGGACACCGGCGGAGTGGCCGATCACGGCGGACGGCGGAACCTCGTTGACGTCGAGCCCCTGGTTCGCCAGCGCACGCAGCGCGGCGAGCTGGGTGAGGAGCACGCCGGGAAGAGACACGGCGGCGGACGTCAGAGTTGCAGCGGTGGGCCCGGCGAGAGGGGCGTCCTCGTCCGCGAGTTCGTGCTCGAGGATCCATGCGACGGGGTCGAAGCCCGCAGGGCGCACCACGACGAGATCTGCGGCGACCGGCGCGAGGTATGCCGCTGCTGCGTTGACGAGGTCCGTCAGTGCGGGCTCGAGGCCGTTGTCACGGGTGAGTTCTCCGAGCGAGTCCAGCCACGGCGCACCCTGGCCACCGAACGCGAGGGCATAGGGCTCGCCGGCAAGGAACTTGTCCACCAGAGCACCCCGGGATGCGCCGACGGCTCCCCGTTCACCGGTGCGTCGTGATGCCTTCGAGTTCCGTCCGTTGTCGCCTGGTGTGGTCTCGTCGATCGTCACGCGTGTATTTCCTCTCCTGGACACCCCTGGTCGAGGCATTCCTGTGGTGCTGCACTGCCGGCGAGGTGTGTCGCACGGACTCGGTGTGCTCTGACGGGCACGCCCAGATTCGCACAGAATCATGAGGGGTTCCTCATGTTTTGCGGAGCACCCAGGCCGCCATAGTCCGTGGACCAGTGAGTTACCTCACATTCACCAGGGGAACGAACCGGCGAGTAACCAGAATCACGCCTGGCTGCATGGGTGCGTGGATATCCGATAACCCGAGGAAGCCTCACGTTTTATCGTTATAGAATCGTTACTACCTTGACGGCGGACCTCGGCCGTGCGTCAGGCAGGCAAACCGTGTCGGACGAGCCCGCTAATCTGCCCATGTTCGAACACATGTTCGCTTCTACGACCGGGCGAAGGGGTAGGGATGGCACGACCGCTCAAGTACACGAAGGAAGTGCTGGAAGAAGCAGTGCGACATTCGACGAACGTCGCGGAGGTCATGAGGTACTTCGGACTCACACCGAATGGGGGACATCACACGCATCTCGGCCGCAGAATCAAGGCCCTCGGCATCGACACCTCCCACTTCACCGGACGACCACGCCTTCCCAGCGGCGGTGCAGGACGACAACACTGGACGGAGATCCTCACCGAGCGCCCCCGTGGCGCTCCCCGCGTGAAACCACATCTCCTTCGCCGCGCGCTTCTCGAGACGGGCCGGGAGCACCGCTGCGCCGTCTGCACCACCGGGCCTGTCTGGAACGGAGAAAGGCTTGTCTTCCACGTCGATCACGTGGACGGCAACCCCAACGACTCCCGCCCCGAGAACGTGCGATTTCTCTGCCCGAACTGCCACAGTCAGACGCCGACCTGGGCCGGCAGGCACAGGTTCGGCTTCGAGTCGGCATGCCAGGAGCCGTAACGTATTGTGTCCGTGAAGCGCGAGTGGCGGAATTGGCAGACGCCCGGGTTTTAGGTATCCGTGTCTTCGGACGTGGGGGTTCGAGTCCCCCCTCGCGCACCACGTGAGATGACCCACGGTGCATCGACCGTCTTGGCAGGTCGGTGCACCGCTCGGGTACCGTCGAGAGCGTGTCCGAGTATCGACCGCCCCGCCGGTTCGCCCTGGTTGTCCTGGTCCTGGTAGCTGCAGGCGGATGCCTCGGGCTCGGTTACTGGCAGTGGATGCGCTTCGAGGAAGTCGGCGGCACCTACCAGAATCTCGGCTACGCGTTCCAGTGGCCGGCCTTCGCATTCTTCTGCGTCTATGCGTACCGCCGCTTCGTCAAACTCGAGGCGGAAGAGGCCGAAGCCGAGGCCACCGGCGCCCCGCGTCCGTCGGAGCCGAAGGAACCCACCGAGATTCCCGCCGATCTGCTCCCCTCCCGCCCCCGCACGGTGGCGGAAGCGCTGGCCGAAGAGGCCGACGATCCTGAGGCACGCCAAACCCAGGAGTACAACGAGTACCTCGCGCAGCTGGCGCGCAGGTCCGATAGGAGCGCTCAGTGAGCACCACCCCCGAGCAGGCGTCCGCCGGCACGACGCGCGTCGTCAGCGACGCGGACCGCAAGAAGATCGGTTCCGCCCTGCTGCGTTACCGCGTCCTCGCGTACGCCACCGGCATCTGGCTCCTCATCCTCACGGGTGAGATGGTCGCCAAGTACATCATCGGCATCGAGAATGTGCCCGCGTGGATCGCGATCGTGCACGGGTGGGTCTACGCCGTCTACCTCGTGCTCACGTTCGATCTGTCGATCAAGGTGCGCTGGCCGCTCGGCCGGACCGTCGGCACGCTACTCGCCGGCACGATCCCGTTCCTGTCGTTCTACGTCGAGCACAAGCGCACCCAGCAGGTGAAGGCCGACTTCGGGGTCTGACGACTCCCCAGCGTGACGATCGGGTGGATGCGGCCGGAGAGATCCGACCACATCCACCCGATTCGTCTCACGCGAGTGTTGTACGCGCGGGTCAGCGCCTCGGCAGGCGTACCACCTGGACGAAGAACTCGTCGATCTGCCGGACCGCCCGGATGAACTGGTCGAGATCGACCGGTTTTGTCACGTAGGCGTTCGCATGCAGTTTGTAGCTTCGGAGGATGTCCTCCTCGGCAGCCGACGTGGTGAGGACCACGACCGGGATATCGGTGAGGTCCGGGTCGGACTTGATCTTCTCGAGCACCTGGCGCCCGTCGTACTTGGGCAGGTTCAGGTCGAGCAGAACCAGGTCCGGCCGAGGCGCACCCTCATGGGCTCCACGCCGGTACAGGAAGTCGAGCGCTTCCTCTCCGTCGCGTACGACGTGCAACGTGTTGCCGATCTTGTTGTCCTCGAACGCCTCGCGTGTCATCAGCTCGTCGCCGGGGTCGTCTTCGACCAGCAGAACGTCTATCGGCTCGCCGGGAATCGTCATGCAGATGCTCCTTCCAGAGCCTCGTTTTGTGCAGGCTCCTTGTCACCCACAGCGGGAATGGTAAAGCAGAACCTGGCACCACCCTTGTACTCGGGGTCGAGCCAGATCCCCCCACCGTGGTATTCGACGATCTTGCGGCAGATGGCAAGACCGATACCCGTACCGGTGTAGACGTCACGTCCGTGCAGTCGCTGGAAGATGACGAAGACCTTGTCCGAGAATTCTGGGGCGATGCCGATGCCGGTGTCCTCGACCGAGAACTGCCACATCGCCTGCTCGCCCTCGCCGAGTCGCTCGCATCCGATGCGGATCGTGATCGGACGGTCCGGATGGCGGAACTTGATGGCGTTGCCGAGCAGGTTCTGCCACAGCATCACCAGCAGCGTGGGGTCGCCGACGATCTCCGGGAGCTTCTCGGGCCGCTCGATGATCACTTCCGACTCTTCGACGGCTTGGGCCAGGTTGCCCAGCGCCGCGTCCAGCGTGGGATCGAGCGCCACGCGGACGTGATCGTCGCTCACCCGCCCGACCCGAGAGAACGTGAGCAGGTCGTTGATCAGGATCTGCATGCGCTTGGCGCCGTCGACCGCGAACGCGATGTACTGGGTTCCGCGCTCGTCCAACTTGTCGCCGTAGCGCTTCTCGAGCAGCTGGCAGAACGACGCGACCTTCCGCAGCGGCTCCTGCAGGTCGTGGGACGCGACGTAGGCGAACTGTTCGAGTTCCGCGTTGGACCGCTGGAGGTCGATCGCCTGGCTTTCCAGCTGGGAATGACGTTCGCGCGACACTTCCAGCTCTCGGACGATCCGTTCGCGCATGTTCTCGACGTCTTGGCCGAGCGCACGGATGTCCGCCGGCCCCTCGGGCGTGATGTGGTGACCGAATTCCTCGCGCGCGACGACCTTGCGGGTCGCTTCGCGAAGCCGCGCCAGGGGCCGTACCACGATCATCTGTACGAGGAACGCCATCCCCACTCCGGTGACCAGGAAGACCGCGACCATCGACGCGAAGATGGTGTCGCGGTTGGTCCGGACGGCTTCGAGTACTCGGATGCCCTCTTCACGGGCCTCCATCAGGCCTTCGTTCTGGACGTCGAACAGGACTCTCAGCCGGTCGAAGGCGACACGGCCTGCTTCCACCGCAACCGGATCGACCGGGCGGGGATCACCCGGGACAACGGTCGACACGAGCGGTACGGCGTAGACGCGGCGCCAGTCCTCAGCGGCCGCTTCGACGGCATCGAGATCGGCGATGAGATCTTCCTCACCGCGCACCAGCCCCCGCAACGTCTCGACTGCCTGTTGCTCGTCCAGGCGACCGTCCTCGTAGGGCTGGAGGAAGGCAGGATCGGCGGCGAGGATATAGCCGCGCGCTCCCGTTTCCTGGTTCACCAGTGCCGCTTGCAGCCGGTACGCCTCGACTCGGGCGGGCTGGATGCGATCCCTCACGTAGTCGGACATGGCGGTCGTCTCGCGCAGATAGTGACTGCCCACGATGGCGCCCAGCACGACCAGCACCCCCATGATGCTCAGCACGATCAGGAACCAGCCCTGCACGGTGGGGCCCCCTCCACGGCTGGTCACCGTGGAGGATCCTGCCCTGTTCCCTGCCGTGCCGTCGGGCTCCGGGGTGTCGGTTGTCGTCATGCGGGTGCGTCCACTTCCTTCTTCCATTGCACGTACACCACTGCCACGTCGTCGGACAGTCCGCCATTGCTCTCGGCGAGTTCCTCCGCACGTGCGATGAGGGAGTCGGTGAAATCGTTGGGGCCCAGGTCGGCGCAGGCCCGTGCCAGAGCAAGCAGACCCTCCTCCCCGAGTCGTTCGCGGCCTTCGCCGCGATGACCTTCGAACAAGCCGTCGGTGAACAGCACGATCGCCGCCCCGGAGGGCAAGGTGATCTCGTGTACCGGCCAGGTCGACAGACTCGGCAGCAGACCCAGTGCCGGTCCGCCCGGAGCCTCCAGCCAATCCACGCTACTACCGTTCCGGAGCAGCAGTCCCGGGTGGCCCGCGCGCATGACTTCGACGGTCCGCCGATCCGGGGACATCGAGAGGTTGGTCACAGAGGCGAAGATCCGATTCTCCGACCGTTCGGCGACCAGAATCTCCTCGAGCTTGTGCAGTCGGCGCGGTCCTGTGACTCCGGTGAGCACAAGAGTGCGCCACGCGATACGCAATCCGACACCGAGAGCCGCTTCGTCCGGTCCGTGGCCGGAGACGTCGCCGATGAGGACGTGCACGGTGCCGTCCTCGGTCTGCACGACATCGTAGAAGTCACCGCCGAGCAATGCCGAGGTGCGGCCGGGCCGGTATCGCGCAACCACGTCGAAGTCTCCGGTCGCCTGCAACAGCGGCGACGGCAGCAAACCCCGCTCCAGGCGTGCGTTCTCCTGCGCGCGCAGCTGACCGGCCTGCAGAGCGGCCGCGGCCTGTTCTGCTTGCTTTCGCTGGATCGCATACCGGACGGCACGACCGAACAGATCCGGCTCGACGCGGCCTTTGACCAGGTAGTCCTGGGCGCCGACCGACACCGCCGCAAGGCCGGTCTGCTCCTCCGCCAGACCGGTGAGCACGACAATCGGCACCGATTCGGCGATCTGCTTGACCTTGGCGACAGCCTCGAGACCGCTGGCATCGGGGAGGTGGAGGTCGAGGAGCACGCAGTCCGGCATCCGGACGGCGAACTCCTCCCGGGCCGCAGCCAATGACTGGACCCACACGACCTTCATCTCGGGAGCGCTGTCCGCAACCAACTCCTCGACGAGCAAGGCGTCGCCGGGGTCGTCCTCGATGAGGAGTAGCGACGGATGGTACGTCGAGTCATCCGGTCGGTACACGTCCACGTTGGTCGTCCTTCCCTGCTGCATTCGAACAATACAGACATCCGTTTGGGTCGGTCCCGACGCCTGGGACGGCGCAATCTTCAACCTGTTTCTCGCTTCTGTCGGCGCGATCTTGCATGATAGGGCGGTGAACGATCCACTTACCGCACATCCTCATATGACGTACTCGACCTCCAGGGAGGGATCCGTCGCCGTTCTCTCCATCAGCGGAGAGGTCGATATGACCAGCGCCCCCATGCTGGAAGAGCAGGCGCTCGCCCTCCTCGATACCGATGCCACCGGACTCGTCGTGGACCTCACCGCAGTCGACTTCCTCGCGTCCATGGGAATCGCCCTGCTGGTCGAACTGTCCAAGCGCGCCGGTGACGACCGCGGCTTCGCGGTGGTGGCACACGGCAGTGCGACCGCCCGGCCCCTGGAACTGCTCGGTCTCGGCGAGGTGCTCTCGGTTCATCCTCGCCTCGGCGACGCACTCGGCGCGCTGGGCGGTGGGGCGGAGGACTCCTCACCGCAGGCGTAACAGCATCGACGAACCGAGGAACCCATGTCGTCCGCCTATGACGAGCCCGCATCGTTCACCCCCGATGGCATCAGCCATCGGGGTGTGCGGGCCGATCCATCCGAGATCGCACTCCTCCGTGGCAGCATGCGTCGCTGGCTGGCGCAACTGCCCCTGAACGACGATTGTCGCCAGGACATTCTTCTGGCCAGCTACGAAGCACTGGCCAATGCTGTCGAGCATGCCTACGCCCCGGGCGACCCGGCAGCGACACTCGATTTCGAAGCGATCTACCGTCCAGCAGACGGGCAACTCCACGTGCTCGTCACCGACCACGGGATCTGGCACGACGCGTCGGACGACGAGTCTCGACGTTCCCGCGGCCATGGCCTGACACTGATTCGGAACCTGACCTCCGAGATGACGGTCGACCGCTCGCCCGGGGGCACCGTCGTCGACATGCGCTGGTCACTGAACGAGAACGACACCTCGGACGTTCACTGACATCCGAGGTGTCGTTCTTCGTCGACGGTCGGTCACGTCCGGGATTCCCGGGGCGCACGCGGGCACGATGCCGTCCCGCACGTGCGGCCGCCGCGGTGCCGGACCACCTCGCTATCGAGATGCGGCGAGCGCGGCCAGGGCCGGGACGAGTTGGGCGAGCGCACGCCCCCGGTGCGACGACGCGTCCTTCTCCTCCGCGGTGAGTTCCGCCGCAGTGCGTTCCTCACCCTCCGGCACGAAAATCGGGTCGTAGCCGAACCCGTTCTGCCCGCGCGGTTCCCGCACGATGCGGCCGCGCCATTCACCTCGCACGACCGCTACGTCGATGTCCCCGTCTTCCGGGGGGAAGGCCAGCGCACAGGCGGAAACGAAGGCTGCCCCGCGACGCTCGTCGGGGGTGTCCTGAAGCTGGCCGAGAAGCAGTGCCGTGTTGGCGTCGTCGTCGCCGTGCCGTCCGCTCCATCGCGCCGACAGGACCCCGGGCATCCCGCGCAACGCGTCGACTTCGAGGCCGGAGTCGTCCGCGACACACGGCGTACCGGTGGCGGCCGCGCCGTCGCGTGCCTTCGCGACCGCGTTCTGCTCGAAGGTCGCACCGGTTTCCGGTGCCTCCGGGAACGGCGGGACCTGGTCGAGTCCCACCAGTTCGATCCCGGCGATGCCCGCACTGTCGAGCACCCGCTGCAGTTCACGGAGCTTCTTGGCGTTGCGGCTGGCGACGAGAACTCGCACGGTCATGTCAGACCCCGAACTTCTTCTTCCCGTGGTCGGCGACCGCGGGCTCGGGGAGGACACCCGGATACGGCTGTGCGAGCACCTCTCGCTGGATCCGGCAAAGTTCTTCGATGCCGGAGAGGGCCGAATCGAGCAGCTTGTCGAGCGTCGAGCGCGGGAAGGTCGCGCCTTCACCGGTGCCTTGGACCTCGACGAGCGTGCCCGTGTCGGTGGCGACGACGTTCATGTCGACCTCCGCGCGGACATCCTCTTCGTACGGCAGGTCGAGACGAACCCGGCCGTCGACGACGCCCACGCTCACCGCGGCGACCTGGCACGAGATCGGCTGCGGGTCGGCGAGACGGCCGGCGGCGCGCAGCCACGTCACCGCGTCGCTCAGCGCGACATATGCGCCCGTGACGGCAGCGGTGCGGGTTCCCCCGTCGGCCTGCAGCACGTCGCAGTCGATCGCGATGGTGTTCTCGCCGATCGCGGCGAGGTCGATGCAGGCGCGGAGCGAGCGGCCCACCAGCCGGCTGATCTCCTGGGTGCGGCCGCCGAGTTTGCCCTTGACGGATTCGCGGCCGTTACGCGTGTGCGTGGAGGCCGGAAGCATCGCGTACTCGGCGGTGACCCACCCGAGTCCCGAGCCCTTACGCCAGCGCGGCACGCCCTCCTCGACGCTCGCCGTGCACATCACCCGGGTCTGCCCGAATTCGACGAGTACCGATCCGGCCGGATGGTTGGTGAACCCTCGGGTGATGCGGATGTCGCGGAGTTGATCGTCCGCCCTGCCGTCTTCTCGTGTCGTCACGCACCCGAGCCTAGGCGATGACGGGAGGCGGTTCAGATGCGGTAGACGTCGCCTGCGGACACCGCGTGGACCGGGCCCGAGTATTCGGCCTTCGCCTCGGCGATGACGTCTTCGCGCGATGTCCAGGGCGGAATATGGGTCAGGAGCAGTTCTCCGACACCCGCTCGGGTGGCGATCTGTCCGGCTTCGGTGCCGGACAGATGGATTCCCGGCGGGCGCTCCCCCGGCTCATGGGTCCACGATGCTTCGGAGAGCAGAACATCGGCACCGCGTGCGAGATCGACCACGGCATCACACATGCCGGTGTCTCCCGTATAGACCATCGTGCGCCCGGAATCGCTGGTGATCCGGAATCCGTAGGCCTCCGGCGGGTGCTGCATCCGGGCGGGCGTGATCTCGAGCGCTCCGAAACGGATCGGTTCTCCCTCGACGACGGTTCGCACGTCGAGGGTGTCGCTCACGTCGTCCGTGTCGCCGGCGACCTCGGCCGAGGCGACACCGATCCGGCACGCCGTACCGCTGGGGCCGTACACGAGAGTCCGGCCGTTCGGAGGATTCGGGGAGTAGCGACGCCACACCAGCAGGCCCGGCAGATCCAGGCAGTGGTCGGCATGCAGGTGCGACAACAGAACCGAGACTTCACCGGGATCCGCGTGACGCTGTAGTGCGCCGAGGACGCCGGGACCGAAATCGATGACCAGAGGAGGGGTGTCCGGTGCGGTCAGCAGGTATCCGGATGCGGCGGAATCCGGCCCGGCCACACTGCCGGAGCACCCCAGAACGGTCATGCGCATACCCGTCATGCTGCCATGCCGGACGCCCTGTGATGAAGCCAATGCGTCATTTCAGGCGCAGACTCACAGTTGCGACAAAGCTGTGACGCGCAGGCCTCCGAGTGAACACCCCTGCGAGGGGCGGCCCGGGTCAGCGCAGCGGAGGCACGGTCGTGGTCCGGCGTGTCGTCCGGGCCGCGGAGGACAGAATCCAGGCGGCGAGGATACCGCCGAGCGCCCCGAACAGATGCCCTTGCCACGAGATCCACGGCTCGCTCGGGAGTACGCCCCACAGCATCCCGCCGTAGAGGAACAGCACGACGACGCCGAGGAGGATCTGTCCTGCTTTGCGCGTGAAGATTCCGCGCACGATCAGGTACGTGAGCCACCCGAAGATCAGTGTCGAGGCCCCGATGTGGTTCTCGCCGGACCCGGCGAACAGCCACGTGCCGATTCCGCCGACGAGCCAGATGATCGCCGTCGCCGCGATCCCCCGGCCGATTCCGGAGAGCATCACGAGAAACCCGAGCACGAGCGCGGGCACGGTGTTCGCGGTCAGGTGCGCCCAGTCGGCGTGCAGGATCGGTGCGAACAGGATCCCCCACAGTCCGTCACCGGTGCGGGGTTCCACTCCGGCCGCATCGAGGTCGGCGGGCAGGACGACGTCGGCGAATTCGATCCCGTAGAGGAGGACAACGAAACCGCCGGTCCACAGCGCGGCGCGCTGCCAGATCGGCCTGTGCGTGGAGTCGGTGCCGGTACCGGTCGGGGTGGTCATGACTCCATTGTGGCCCTCTCGGCCGGATCAGGACATCGACGAGCGGAACACGGAGGGGAAGACGTCGCGGTACGACGGGATTCCGGCGACTCCCGTCGCCGCGAGCACGGCATCGACGATGGCCCGTTCGACCACCTCGGCAGCGGCAGCGCCCACGGCGGTGAGCACGGGGAGTTCGGAGGCGAACGCGTCCGCGACGCCGGGGTTGTCCGGCAGATGCGCCGTACCGGTGGCGAGAGCGAAGATCGTGTCGCCGTCCAGTGGTGAGTGGGCGGGGCGTATCGCGCGGCCGAGTCCGTCGTGCCCGGCGACCGCGACCCGCTGGCACGCTGCCTTGGACAGCGGTGCGTCGGTCGCCACCACCCCGATCGTGGTGTTCAGGACGGTGCGCTTCTCTCCCAGGGCACGCGCCGCCGCGATCTCGGACTCCGTAGGCGCGGTCATTCCCAGTTCTGCGGCCCGGGTGGGTCCCACCCCCCAGAGCAGGCCGGTGTCGGGATCGAACACGGAACCGACGGGGTTCGCGACCATGAGTGCGGCCACCGTCACTCCGGCGGCCGGTCCGTCGGTGATGTATACGCTCGCTGAACCGACCCCGCCTTTGAGCACACCCGCCCGGGCGCCGGTTCCCGCACCGACACTTCCCCGCAGCAGCGACGACTCCCCCGCAGCGGCAGCGGCCGCATAGCCGCCGGCGGCATCCGGGCGGACGTCCCACTCTCCGACCGGGAGATCGAAGATCACGGCGGCCGGGACGATGGGAACTACCGCACCGGGCGAACCCATGGGGATGCCGCGGCCGTGCTCTTCCAGGAAACGCATGACGCCGTCCGCGGCGGCAAGTCCGTACGCGCTGCCTCCGGTGAGCAGTACCGCATCGACCCGCTGAACCGAATGGCTGGGATCGAGCAGGTCCGTTTCCCGGGTACCCGGTCCCCCGCCACGCACGTCCACGGACGCAACCGCAGACGACTCGGCGAGCACGACCGTGCATCCGGTGGCGGATCCGCTGCCCGGGGTGTCCCCGTCCGCGAGGCGGACGTCGGTGTCGAGAGCCTGCCAGTGCCCCACGCGCAGACCGCTCACGTCGAGAATCGAGTCGGTGGGCCCGGCGACGGTCATGGCTGAAGGGCCTGCACGAGCGAATCCTGCACCCAGGTGAGCCAGTGGTAGACGTCGAGGTGCGGCGCACGCGGGTCGTCGTCGTCGAGCACCTCGGGGGTGTCGTCGTCGATGTCGAGTGTTGCGCCGAGCGCCAGGCGCACGTCGTTGAGTGCGTACAGCCAGGATTCGGCCTGTTCGGGAGTCAGGACCACGCGACCGCCGGTCTCCGGAACCGTGCGCAGGATCATTGCTCCCGCTGCGAGTTTCGCGTCGATGATGTCCGGTTCGTGGAGGCTGCGCATCGCTCCGTTGAGGTCGGCAGACTCGTCGTCGGCGTGCTGTGCCGAGTCCTGCTCGAGCCGATGGAAGTCGGGAAGCAGCCGTCGCACTGCCGGGTTGTCCGGTGGCGTGGCGTTACCGGTGCGCAAGCCGGTCAGCTGAGCGAGGTCGTCCTGCGGCGCCTGGCCGGCCCGATCCTCGAGCATCCCGAGGACCGAGGCGACGAGCGATCTGAGGACCGATGCCTCGTGGGCATCCATCTCCGAGCGAAGCTTCGGTCCGCTGAGCGAGTTCTTCCTGATCCACGGCCGCACGTCGGTCGGGTCCTCCTGAGGCTGGGGTCATTCGTCCCGTTGCATGGTCGCCCACAAGCCGGCGGCATGGAGACGCTGCACGTCGTGCTCCATCTTGTCACGCGAGCCACTCGAGACGACCGCCTTACCCTCGTTGTGTACCTCGAGCATCAATTCCGTGGCCTTGGCCTTGCTGTACCCGAACAGCTTCTGGAATATGAACGTCACGTAATGCATGAGGTTGACCGGATCGTCCCAGACGACGGTGACCCACGGCCGGTCGACGGATTCGGTCTCCTGGACCTGCTCGGCCTCGGCCGGGACGGCCTGCCCCGCCATTGCGCGGACGTCGAAACGAACTGTCGTGGAACCCGGCACCATGCGGTCCAGGGTACGGCGTTCGCGCGCGCCGAAAAACCCGCCGCCGAGTCCTCGATCTACAGTGTTCGGGTGTCCGAAGCCACCGCCGCTGCGATTCACGGCAGCACCGCACTGTTCACCGACAAGTACGAATTGACGATGCTCGAGGCCTCGCTGGCCGACGGGTCCGGCGATCGTCCGTGCGTGTTCGAGGTGTTCGCCCGGCGCTTGCCCAACGGTCGCCGATACGGCGTCGTCGCCGGCACGGGCCGTCTGCTCGACGCGCTCGCCACGTTCTCGTTCGGGGACGACGAACTGGCGTCCGTGTCGGAGTTTCTTGCGCCCGGCACCGTCGAGTGGCTGCGCAATTTCCGCTTCTCCGGCGACATCGACGGATACCGCGAAGGCGATTTCTACTTCCCCGGCTCCCCGATCCTGTCGGTGAGCGGGACGTTCGCCGAGTGTGTGCTGCTCGAAACACTCGCGTTGTCGATCTTCAATCACGACAGCGCCGTGGCGTCCGCAGCAGCCCGGATGGTCAGCGTGGCCGACGGGCGCACCCTGATCGAGATGGGGTCTCGACGCACCCACGAGGAGGCCGCGGTAGCCGCGACGCGCGCCGCCTACCTGGCCGGCTTCGATTCGACGTCCAACCTCGAGGCCGCCCGCCGGTTCGGGATCCCCGCCGCGGGCACCGCGGCGCACGCGTTCACCTTGCTGCACACCACCTCCGCCGGCCGCGACGAGGCGTCGGCTTTCCGCAGCCAGGTCGAGACCCTCGGCGTGGACACCACGCTGCTGGTGGACACATACGACATCACGGCCGGTGTGAACACTGCCATCGAGGTCGCGGGGACCGGCCTCGGTGCGGTGCGTATCGACTCCGGTGACCTCGGCGTGCTGGCCCGCCAGGTCCGCGCTCAGCTCGACGGCCTGGGCGCGACCGGTACCCAGATCGTGATGTCGGGAGATCTGGACGAGTACGGGATCGCGGGCCTGCGCGCCGAGCCCGTGGATGCGTACGGGGTCGGAACCTCCGTGGTGACCGGCTCGGGAGCGCCGACGGCCGGGATGGTCTACAAGCTCGTGGAGGTGGCGGGGATCCCCGTCGAGAAGCGCAGCGCGGCGAAGGAGTCGCGCGGCGGCGCGAAGAAGGCGGTCCGGTACGCGCGGCGCAGCGGGACCCTCGTCGAGGAGGTCGTCTACCCGGCGCACCTGGACCGGGTACCCGACGGCGACGGATCCGTGGTCCAGGACCTGACGATTCCGCTGGTGCGCGGCGGCCGGCCGGTCGGTGATCTGCCGACACTCGAGGAGAGCCGCCGGTTCCTCGCCCAGGGCATGGTGAGCCTGCCGTGGGAGGGCATGACGCTGTCGGCGGGAGATCCGGCGATCCCGACCCGCTTCGTCCGGGCGGGGTGACGCGGCCGCGAAGCCGCGCGGGTAGGCACCGGAACGTGACGGTGCCTCCCGCTACCCTTGACGGGTGCCCGATCTTCCCGAAGTGCCCGAGCTGTTACGAACCGCGGTACACGCGCTGGGCGGCAAGGAACGACGGAATCAGCTGACCATGGCGTCGGCGGTGGCGCACAGCATCGACACCGGTGAGCACCTCGCCGTGCAGGCCGGCACCGGCACCGGCAAGTCCCTCGCATATCTCGTTCCGAGCATCCGATACGCGGTCCGCACGGGCCGCACGGTCGTCGTCTCCACCGCCACCATCGCATTGCAGCGGCAGCTCGTCGAACGTGACCTGCCGCGACTGGCGAAGGCCCTCACCGAGTCGCTCGGCCGCCGTCCTCGCTTCGCGATCCTCAAGGGCCGCGGCAACTATCTGTGCCTCAACAAGATCAATACCGGTCTGGCGGAAGAACCCCCGGACACCGGTCTGTTCGACGCCTTCACGCTGTCGCGGATCGGACGCGAGGTGCGCCGGGTCACCGAGTGGTCCTCGGATACGGAGACCGGCGACCGCGACGACCTGACCCCCGGCGTGTCCGATCAGGCCTGGCGTCAGGTCAGCGTCACGGCGCGCGAGTGCCTCGGCAAGTCGCGGTGCCCGGTGGGCGACGATTGCTTCGCGGAGATCGCCCGAGCCGAAGCGGCGCAGGTCGACGTCGTCGTCACCAACCACGCGCTCCTCGCGATCGACGCGATCACCGGAATCCAGATCCTCCCCGAACACGACGTGGTGGTTGTCGACGAGGCCCACGAACTCGTGGACCGGGTCACCGGGGTCGCCACCGCCGAACTGTCGGGCAGCACGGTGTCCGCCGCTGCGCGGCGCTGCCTCAAACTGGCCGGCGACGAGGAGGTCGACCGCCTCGAGGGCGCCGCAGAGAACTGGGATGCGTTGCTCGACGAGCTCCCTCCCGGCCGGTGGGACGCCGTGCCCGAGGGCGCCGGTGCCGCGCTTGCGGCAGTCCGCGACGCCGCATGGGCGGTGCACACCTCGATCGGCTCACCCAAACCCGGCATGGATCCCGAAGCCGCCGCAGCCCGCAACCAGGCACTCGCCGAGATCGACGACGTCCACGATTGCGCCGTGCGCATCCTCACAGCATTCGACGAGCCCGATCCATCGCAGCGCAAGGACGTCGTGTGGCTCGCGGCCGACGAGTTCCGCGGTATCGCCCGCCGCACGGTCCGGATGGCGCCGCTATCGGTGGGCGGCTTGCTGCGCTCGAAGCTCTTCGGAGAGTCCACCGTCGTCCTCACGTCCGCGACACTGACCGTCGGTGGGTCGTTCGACGGCCTCGCCATCGATTGGGGTCTTCCGTCGCAGGCTGCCGTCCGCAGCGACACCACGTCGGCGTCCGGGGCGGAACCGCCGTCCGACACCGGCACCCTGAAGTGGAACGGGATCGACGTCGGCTCCCCGTTCGACCACGAAAAGTCCGGCATCCTCTACGTCGCGAAGAAACTACCGCCGCCGGGCCGCGAGGGCATGCCTCCGAGCCACCTCGACGAGATCACCGAACTCGTCACCGCGGCCGGCGGGCGCACCCTCGGCCTGTTTTCGTCGATGCGGGCGGCGAAGGCGGCCGCCGAGGCACTGCGTGAACGCGTCGACACCCCGATCCTGTGCCAGGGCGACGACGCGACCGGCGCGCTCGTCGAGAAGTTCGCCGCCGACGAGCCGACCAGCCTGTTCGGCACCCTGTCCCTGTGGCAGGGCGTCGACGTTCCCGGGCCGTCGCTGTCGCTCGTGATCATCGACCGCATTCCGTTTCCCCGTCCGGACGATCCGTTGCTCGTCGCGCGGCAGCGGGCGGTCGAAGCCCGCGGCGGTAACGGCTTCATGGCGGTCGCCGCCACCCACGCGGCGTTGCTCCTCGCGCAGGGGGTGGGCCGCCTGCTGCGCAGTACCGACGACCGCGGCGTCATCGCCGTACTCGATTCGCGGCTCGCCACCGCGCGCTACGGCGGTTTCCTGCGCGCGTCACTTCCGCCGTTCTGGGAGACGACGGATCCTGAGGTCGTGCGCAAGGCATTGACCCGGCTGCGCAGCTGACAGCCCGGGTGGACCCACCTCCACGACGGAGTGCGGATCCACCCGGTCCGGTCTCAGGGCAGCACGACCATCCCGAACTCGGCCGGCGAGGCGAGCAGATCGTGGTGCGGCAACACTCGCACGGTGTAACCGACGGGCCCGGCCAACGGCAGCCTGACGTCGGCCTCGAACACGTCGCCGAGCGATCCGCTGCCGGTGTGGGACATCGGGACGGACACGATATCGCTGAGTGTGTCGTCCGACCCGACCCGGCCGATCACGGCCTGAACTTCGACGTCCCCGGACGTGAGTTCACCGAGATCGACGTGAGCGGTCACCGCGAGCCGTGAACCGATCTCGGGAACCTCGGGCAGTCCCTCCGTGTCGACGTGTGCGACCCGCACTCCGGGCCACGCTGCTTCGAGGCGCTCCCGGTACTCGGCGACAGCCTTCGCACCGGCGAAGTTGTCGGCCGCGACGATCCGCGCCGACTCCGCTGCCGGAATGTAGTAGTCGACGGCGTAGTCGCGCACCATGCGGGACGCGAGCACCTTGGGTCCCAGGTTTTCGAGGGTGTGCCGCACCATCTCGATCCACCGGCCGGGCACCCCGTCGATGTCGCGATCGTAGAAGCGCGGCAGGACCGAACGCTCGAGCAGTTCGTACAGCGCACCCGCCTCGAGGTCGTCGCGGCGCTCATCGTCGACCCCGTCCGCGGTCGGAATCGCCCAGCCGTTCTCACCGTCGTACATCTCGTCCCACCATCCGTCGCGGATGGACAGGTTGAGGCCGCCGTTGAGTGCCGACTTCATCCCCGAGGTGCCACAGGCCTCGAGCGGTCGCAGCGGGTTGTTGAGCCAGACGTCGCAGCCCCAGTAGAGGTAGCGCGCCATCGATATGTCGTAATCGGGCAGGAACACCACGCGGTGACGGACACCGTACTCGTCGGCGAATCGCACGACCTGCTGAATGAGCGCCTTGCCGCCGTCGTCGGCGGGGTGACTCTTGCCGGCGACGACCAGTTGCAGTGGCCGCTCGGGGTCGAGCAGCAGCGCGCGCAACCGTTCCGGGTCGCGCAGCATCAAGGTCAGGCGCTTGTAGGTGGGCACGCGTCGCGCGAAACCGATGGTGAGCACGTCGGGGTCGAAGACCGAATCGACCCAGCCCAGTTCGGCGTCGGTCGCGCCGCGTTCGATCCACGAGTTCCGCAGACGACGCCGCACTTCGCGGACGAGCATCCCGCGCAAGTCGTTGCGCATGTCCCACAGTTCCTTGGCGTCGACCGTCTGGAGCAGTTCCCAGCCGCGCGATTCCTCGACGAGATCCGGCCCTGCCAGCCGGTCGGCCAGTGCCAGCCATTCGCGTGCCGCCCAGGTGGGCGCGTGGACGCCGTTGGTGACCGACCCGATCGGGACCTCGGTGGCGTCGAAACCGGGCCACAACTCTTCGAACATGTGCCGGCTGACTTCGCCGTGCAGTTTCGATACGCCGTTGCAGCGCTGGCCGAGCCGCAGCCCGAGGTGAGCCATGTTGAAGACGTCGGGGTTCGACTCGCGGCCGAGAGCGAGAATGCGGTCGACGGTCAGGCCCGGAAGGAGTGCCGACTCGTTTTCGCCGTTACGCCCCGAGAAGTAATGGCGCACAAGCTCGATCGGGAATCTGTCGATGCCGGCGGGCACGGGGGTGTGGGTGGTGAAGACCGTTCCGGCGCGGACCGCGGCAAGCGCTTCGTCGAAATCGAGGCCGCTGCCGGTGACGAGTTCCCGGATGCGCTCGGCACCGAGGAATCCCGCGTGCCCCTCGTTCATGTGGAACACGTCGGGGTCGGGCAGGCCGTGGATGCGGGTGTACGCGCGGACGGCGCGGACCCCACCGATCCCGGCCAGGATTTCCTGTTTGATGCGGTGGTCCTGGTCGCCTCCGTAGAGCCGGTCGGTGACGCCGCGGAGTTGTTCGTCGTTGCTCGCGATGTCCGAGTCGAGCAGCAGCAGCGGCACCCGGCCGATCTGGGCGATCCACACCCGCGCGTCGAGCGTGCGGCCGCCCGGGATCTCCACCTGGACGAGCGCCGTGGTGCCGTCGGCTTCGGTGAGCAGCTTGATCGGCAGTCCCTGCGGGTCGTAGGCAGGGTAATGCTCGACCTGCCAGCCGTCGGCGCTGAGCGACTGCCGGAAATAGCCGGAGCGGTAGAGCAATCCGACGCCGATCAGCGGCAAACCGAGGTCGGAGGCCGCTTTGAGGTGGTCACCGGCGAGGATGCCGAGTCCGCCGGAGTAGTTCGGCAGAACTTCGGAGACACCGAACTCCATCGAGAAGTAGGCGATGCCCTCGGGCACGGCGGTCCCGCGCTCCTGCTGTTGCTGATACCACCGGGGCCGGGCCAGATAGTGGTCGAGGTCTGCCGCGGCGGCGTCGAGCCGGGAGAGGAACTCCTGGTTCTCGGCGAGCGCGTCGAGGCGCTCCGGCGGGACCTCGCCGAGCAGTCGGACGGGGTCGCTTCCGCATCGCTCCCACAGCTCGGGATCGACGGCGGCGAAGAGATCCTGGGTCTCCGGGTGCCACGACCACCGCAGGTTGGAGGTCAGAGTCCCCAGCGCGGCGAGGCGCTCGGGAAGGTGGGCTCGTACGGTGAACCGACGCAAGGCTTTCACTCTGGGAAGCCTACTCATGTCCGCCGGTGTGCGGTGCCTCCGGTGCCGGAACCGACAAGCCGCAGAGCACATTCCCGTCCACAACCGAACAGGCCCGACAATTCCGGCCGTTCCCGCCGCCTGTGCCCATCGTGTACGCCCTTTCGGTGTGGCTCCGCAGACCGGCCGAACTTCACCCAGGAGACGTTAGGGAAGAGCGTGTTGCCCAGGAGTCACGCGCGGTGAACCGTGGTAACCGATACGGTTCGTCACATCGGTTACCGGGTATCCCCGAGGTCACCACCACATGATCGGCCCCGTGCCGCCGCCTCCATTACGGTTGACACGAACTACGGCCGCAGTACGCCCCGGCCCGGGTACGTCCCGGTCCCGTACGGAACGGAGCAAGCGTGACAGGTCGCCTCGGCATCGACGACGTCCAGCCATCGATCGACGGTGGTCGGTATCCCACCAAGGCAGTCGTCGGCGAGGTGGTACCGGTCGCTGCGGTCGTCTGGCGCGAAGGCCACGACGCCATCGCCGCGACGCTCGCCGTGCGCGGGCCCGCCACGGCACCCGGGACACCGGCCAAGCTCACCCGCATTCCGATGGTGCCCGGCTCCGAACCCGACACCTTCCACGCGGTGTTCGCGCCCACAACCCCCGGCATCTGGACCTACCGCATCGAGGCCTGGAGCGACCCGGTGTCCACATGGCGTCACGCTGTCGACGCGAAGATAACCGCGGGACAGGGCCCGGAGGACCTCGCCAACGATCTCGAGAGCGGCGCACGGATTTTCGAGAAGGCTGCGCGCGGCGTACTGCGCGGAAACCGGCCCGCCCTGCTCGCCGTCGCCGCGGCTCTGCGCTCCGAGCGGCCGCTGGCGGAGCGGGTCGCACCGGCCTTCTCCGCCGACGTCACCGAGATCGTCCGCGCTCAGCCCCTCCGCGAACTCATCACGCGGGGAAAAGCTTTCACCATCGTGGTCGACCGGAAGCGGGCCCTGTTCGGATCATGGTACGAGTTCTTCCCCCGGTCGACGGGAGGCTGGAACGAGGACGGCACGCCCCGGCACGGCACCTTCGAGACCGCGGCCGAGGATCTGCCGCGCATCGCGGCGATGGAGTTCGATGTCGTCTACCTGCCACCGATCCACCCGATCGGCAGGGTCAATCGGAAGGGCCCCAACAACACCCTCGTCGCGGGGCCCGACGACGTGGGTTCACCGTGGGCGATCGGAGCGGAGGAAGGTGGCCACGACGCGATCCATCCGGAACTCGGCGACGAGGACAGTTTCCGGAAGTTCGTGCTGCGGGCCGAGGAACTCGGACTCGAGGTCGCGCTCGATCTCGCTTTGCAGTGCGCCCCCGATCATCCCTGGGCCCGTGACCATCCGGAGTGGTTCACCGTGCTGCCGGACGGGACCATCGCGTACGCCGAGAACCCGCCCAAGAAGTACCAGGACATCTATCCGGTGAACTTCGACAACGATCGCGAGGGGATCTACGCCGAAGTGCTCCGGGTGGTCCGGCACTGGATCTCTCTGGGGGTCAAGATCTTCCGGGTCGACAACCCGCACACCAAGCCGCCGGACTTCTGGGAATGGCTCATCGCCGAGGTCAAGAAAACCGATCAGGACGTGCTGTTCCTGGCGGAAGCGTTCACTCGGCCCGCGCGGATGTACGGCCTGGCACGACGCGGATTCACGCAGTCGTACACGTATTTCACCTGGCGCGTGGCCAAGTGGGAACTCACCGAATTCGGACGTGAGATCGCTGCCAAGGCCGACGAGGCCCGGCCCAACCTGTTCGTCAACACGCCCGACATCCTGCACGAGACGCTGCAGCACGGCGGGCCCGGAATGTTCGCGTTGCGAGCCGCGCTCGCCGCGACCCTGTCCCCCACCTGGGGCGTCTACTCCGGATACGAGCTCTACGAACACCTCGCCGTTCGTCCCGGCAGCGAGGAGTACCTCGACTCGGAGAAGTACCAGTTGCGTCCACGCCGTTTCGACGAGGCACGACGCCGCGGCGAATCGCTCGAGCCGTGGCTGACCACCCTGAACCGCATCCGGCGCGCACACCCCGCCTTACAGCAGTTGCGCAACATCACCTTCCACCACATCGACAACGACGCTCTGATCGCCTACTCGAAGCACGATCCGGTGACCGGCGATGCGGTGCTCGTCGTGGTCAATCTCAACCCGTACGGCGCCGAGGAAGGCACCGTCTGGCTGGACATGCCGTCCATCGGCCACGAGTGGCAGGACCAGCTCCCCGTTTACGACGAGGTGAGCGGGGAACAGTACATCTGGGGACAAGCCAACTATGTGCGGCTCGAACCGTGGAAATCGGTCGCGCACATCATGGTGCTGCCCCCGATCGGGATTCCGGCCCGATCGACTCTCGCCTACAGGAGACTCACGTGACAGTGCCCCCACCGACTTCCTCCGAGGAACCACCGCGGCGGCGGCACAGTCCGCGCCCGGAAGACCTCGCGCGACTGGCCGCCGGTGAGCACCACGACCCCCACTCCGTCCTCGGCGCACACCCGCATCCGGAGGGCACGGTCGTGCGCACGTTGCGTCCGGGCGCGGAGAAGGTTGCCGCGCGGATCGGCGGTATCGATTACCCGCTCGAGCCGGTGGGCCACGACGTCTTCAGCGCACTGGTCCCGCAATTCGACTTGGCCGACTACCGCCTCGTCGTGACGTACCCGTTCGACCACACCGTCGTCGTCGCCGACGGATACCGGTTCCTGCCGACGCTCGGCGAACTCGACCGTCACCTGTTCAACGAGGGACGGCACGAGCGGCTGTGGGAGATCCTCGGCGCGCACCCGCAGCACTACGACACCCCGGACGGCCCCGTCGCAGGGACGTCCTTCGCCGTGTGGGCTCCGAACGCACGCGGCGTGACCGTCGTCGGCGACTTCGACGGCTGGGGCGGACGAACCGCACCGATGCGGGTGCTCGGTTCCAGCGGAGTGTGGGAGGTCTTCATCCCCGGAGTCGGACCGGGCGACCTGTACAAGTACCGGGTCCACGGTCACGACGGTTCGGTGCTCGACAAGGCCGATCCGATGGCGTTCGCTGCCGAGGTGCCGCCGGCGACCGCCTCCCGTGTCACCGAGAGCAGCCACACCTGGCGCGACGACGACTGGATCGCCGCCCGCGCGACCTCCGAACCCGTGCGCGAGGCGATGGCCGTGTACGAGGTACATCTCGGGTCCTGGCGCCCCGGCCTGACCTACCTCGAAATGGCGGACCAGCTTGCCGAGTACGTCCTCGAGACGGGTTTCACGCACGTGGAACTGCTTCCCGTCGCCGAGCACCCGTTCGGCGGGTCCTGGGGCTATCAGGTCACGTCCTACTACGCCCCGACCTCGCGTTTCGGCACACCCGACGATTTCCGCGAGTTCGTCGACCGGCTTCACGCCGCAGGTATCGGCGTCATCATGGACTGGGTTCCGGCCCACTTCCCCAAGGATCAATGGGCACTCGCGCGATTCGACGGAACGGCGCTGTACGAGCACGCCGATCCGCAGCGCGGTGAGCAACTGGACTGGGGTACCTACGTCTTCGACTACGGACGAGCCGAAGTCCGGAACTTCCTGGTCGCGAACGCGCTGTACTGGATCGAGGAGTTCCACATCGACGGGCTGCGTGTCGATGCGGTCGCCTCCATGCTCTATCTCGACTACTCGCGGCCCGCGGGCGGCTGGACCCCCAACATCTACGGCGGTCGCGAGAACCTCGAGGCGGTCGGATTCCTCCAGGAACTGAACGCGACGATCCACAAGCAGCATGCCGGGGTCGTGACGGTGGCCGAGGAGTCCACGTCGTGGCCCGGTGTCACCCGCCCGACGAACGTCGGCGGACTCGGGTTCACCATGAAATGGAACATGGGCTGGATGCACGACACGCTCGGTTACCTGTCGCGCGACCCCGTGCACCGCACCTTCCACCACCACGAAATCACGTTCTCGCTGATGTACGCGTGGAGCGAGAACTTCGTGCTGCCCATCAGCCACGACGAGGTCGTGCACGGCAAGGGCACACTGTGGACCCGGATGCCGGGCGACGACGACACCCGCGCCGCGGGTCTCCGGTCACTGCTCGCCTACATGTGGGCACACCCGGGCAAGCAATTGCTGTTCATGGGTCAGGAGTTCGGTCAGGTCGCCGAGTGGTCGGAGGAACGCGGACTGGACTGGTGGCAGCTCGACCAGCCACTCCACAGCGGCATCCAGCGGCTCGTCGGCGACCTCAACCGGACCTATCGTGCGCACCCCGCGCTGTACACGCTCGACAGTTCACCCGAGGGTTACTCGTGGATCGACGCGAACGACGCGCACAACAACGTGCTGAGCTTTCTGCGGTTCGGCAGTGACGGCTCGGTCGTCGCGTGCCTGCACAACTTCTCCGGCAGCACTCACGCGGACTATCGTGTCGGTTTACCCGAACCCGGCACGTGGGAAGAAATTCTCAACACGGACGCGACCGCTTATCAGGGTCACGGCACCGGAAACCTCGGTGCGGTGGAGGCCACGGAGCATTCGTGGCACGGACGTCCCGCGTCGGCTCGGGTCACGTTGCCCGCGCACGGTGCCATCTGGTTGTCGCTGCGGGGGTAAACCCGCATTCGACGACAGGAGCACCACAACGTGAGACGGACACGCCGGTTCGAGCGGGTGGCGGTGCCGGTGATCGCGATGGTTCTGCTGGCAGGGTGTGCGCAACAGATCGACGGCACGCCCGTGTCGGTCTACGACAACCCCTTCACGGTCGCCGGCCTGCCCGTCACGAGCGGGTACAGCGGGCCCCGTGACGGGGTTCCCGACGCCGGGGTCGTCATCGAGAACACCGACGGTGGTCCCATCGACACTCTCGCGGGCAACGCGATCGGCGATATCGAGGACTACTGGCGTGGAGAGTTCGGAACGATCGCGAAGGGTTCGTTCGAGCCGGTGTCCACCATCATGTCGTGGGATCCCTCCCAACGGCGCGGCCCCCGGTTCTGCGGGGAACCGACGTTCGACTTCGTCAATGCGGCGTATTGCAGTCTCGGCGACGTCATCGGATGGGACCGCTCCTATCTGATGCCCCAGTTGATCGAGGACTTCGGCCCGATGGCGGCCGTCATGGTCCTCGCGCACGAGTACGGTCACGCGATCCAGTACACGGCGGGCCTGATCGCCGACGACGACCCCGGCATCGTGTTCGAACAGCAGGCCGATTGTTTCGCCGGTGCGTTCATGCGACACGTCGCCGAGGGGCGTGCGGCGCATTTCGAACTCGACACCTCGGACGGCCTCAACAAGGTGCTCGCGTCGATGGTGCTGTTCCGCGACACCGATCCCAACGATCCGGATTCCATCCACGGTTCGGCGTTCGAGCGGGTCACCGCCGTCCAGATCGGCTTCACCGACGGCGCCGCGGCGTGCGCGGAGATCGACGCCGCGGAGGTGGAGACCCGCCGCGCGGACCTGCCGCAATACTTCGACGGCAGCGACGACGGCGAGCTTCCGGTCACCGCGGACTCCGTCGACCTCATCTTCCGGTCGTTCGAGCGCGTATTCGAGCTGGCAGACCCGCCGGCACTGGATCTTTCGGGAGCCGAACTCGCGTGTGCGGACGCCGCGTTCACCTCCCCGGTGTCGTACTGCCCTGCCACGAACACGATCGGAGTGGACCTCGCCGCGCTCACCGAGCGCAGCACACCGGAGGACTCCTCCGGCAACGAATTCAGCGCCGATGTCCGCGGCGACTACAACGCGTACGTGCTGATCGCGTCGCGGTATGCGCTGGCTGTCCAGCACGCGAACGGTCAATCGCTGACCGAGCCTCGCACGGCGCTCCGCGCGGCATGTCTGTCGGGCGTGATCAGCGCCGCGCTGAGCCCGATCGCGGCCGAGGTGGGGCCCGACGCGAACATGGTGTGGCTCTCCCCCGGTGACCTCGACGAGGCGGTGTCCGGTCTGCTCACCGACGGCCTGGCCGCGAGCGACGTCAACGGCAACACGGTCCCCAGTGGTTTCTCACGGGTCGACGCGTTCCGCACCGGCGTGCTCGGCGGTGAAGCAGCGTGTAACGGCCGCTACCGGTAGGCAGCGGCCGTTACACACGTGTGGTCGGTCGTGGAGTTCTAGTAGAGCGCCATGGCGAGCTTGCGCCGAGCCGAGACCACGAAGTCCTCTGCCGGGTCGAACAACTCGAACAGTTCGAGCAGCCGGGTACGCGCCGCGGTGCGTTCGTCACCCGCGCTGCGACGGACGAATTCGATCAGGCGCGCAAACGCCGCTTCGGGGTCCTGAGCGAACAATTCGGCGTCTGCCGCCGCCAGTTGAGCGTCGAGATCGGCCGGGGCCGCGTCTGCGCGCTCGACGGCGTCGGCGGGGAGTTGCTGCGCACGGCCGAGGAACCGGACCTGCCGCAGTGCGGCCTGCGCGTCCGTGTTGTTCGGCTCCGAGTTGAGGATCAGCCGGTAGGCGGCCTCGGCGCCCTCGAAATCGCCCTGCTCGAGAGCCTGCTCCGCAGCCTCGAAACGCGGGTCGACGGGCTGTTCGGCCGGTTCACCGTCGGCGCTCGGCGGCCCCGACAATTTGCCGGCGACGGCCTCGCGGATCGCGTCGAGCCACTGCCGGAGCGCGGCTTCGGGCTGGACGCCCTGGAAGTCGGCAAGAGGCTGCCCGGCTGCTATCGCGACGACGGTGGGCACCGACTGCACACCGAACGCCTGGGCGATCCGCGGGTTGGCGTCCACATCGACCTTCGCGAGCACCCATTCGCCGCCGGCTTCTGCGGCAAGCTTCTCGAGGGAGGGGGTCAGCTGCTTGCAGGGCTCGCACCACGTCGCCCAGAGGTCGACGATCACGGGCACCTGCATCGAGCGCTCGAGAACCTCGGCCTCGAACGTCGCTTCGGTGACGTCGATGATCGACGGGATTGCGCCGGAGGCACCGGCACTCGGCGGAGGTGGCGGTGGGGCGGTGGCCCTCGCCTTGAGCGGCGCGAGATCCACCGCGCCGGACATTGCTGCGGCTGCGGCAGCGGAACGTGCTGGACGGGAACCGGGTCGAGTCACGCTCTCCAGTTTGTCATGCCCGGGCGGTGGTGTGCCGGGCGGTCAGGCAGCCGTGTCGACTTTTTCGGCGCTTTCGGGCGCGGAGAGTTCGGCGAGCCGGCCGGTGCGCACAGCCCAGCGCTCGAAGACGATGGTGCCGAACGGCGGGACACTCGAGACGAGCGCCAGGAAGGTGGTCTTCAGGTCCCACTTCAGCGCCCACGCGGTGAGAAGCGCGATGAGAACGAACGGAATGAAACCGGCCACGCCGTGCACCATGCCCGGGATGGCGATCGCTTCTTCGTACCCGAGCACCCACTTGAAGAACATGGCGATCAAGAGCGCGAGCCACGTCACAGCTTCCCAGATCGCCACGAGGCGGAACCGCTTCGCGGGGGTGGACAGGTCGAAGATGTTCGTCATGGCGCCCATTGTGCCGGAGGACTACGACGACCCGTAGTGGGGGTGAGAGACATCACGGCCCCGGCGGAGTGCGCCGGGGCCGTGATCGTGCTCAGTGCGCGTCAGGCCTTCGGCACGCGAACGATGAGCGCATCGCCCTGGCCGCCGCCGCCGCACAGCGCAGCCGCGCCGATGCCACCGCCGCGACGCTTCAACTCCAGCGCGAGGTGCAGGGCGATGCGGGCACCGGACATGCCGAGGGGGTGCCCGAGCGCGATGGCGCCACCGTTGACGTTGACCTTGTCGGCGTCGATGCCGAGTTCACGGGCCGAGACGATGCCCACCGCCGCGAAAGCCTCGTTGATCTCGATCAGATCGAGGTCCTGAGGATCGACACCCTCGCGCTCGCACGCCTTGGCGATCGCACGGGCCGGCTGCGACTGCAACGTCGAGTCCGGTCCGGCGACCACACCGTGGGCGCCGATCTCCGCGATCCAGCTCAGGCCGAGTGCCTCGGCCTTGTCCTTGCTCATCACCACGACCGCAGCGGCACCGTCGGAGATCTGCGAGGCCGAACCGGCCGTCACGGTGCCGTCCTTGGAGAACGCCGGACGCAACCTGCCGAGGGACTCGGTGGTGGTGTCGGCGCGAATTCCCTCATCGGCGGCGAACATGATGGGGTCGCCCTTGCGCTGCGGAATGGCGACGGGCACGACCTCCTCGTCGAACAGGCCGTCCTTCCAGGCGCGCGCCGCGTTCTGGTGCGACGCCGCGGCGAAGGCATCCTGCTCCTCGCGCGAGACGAAACGTTCTCCGCTGTTGGCGGACTCGGTGAGGTTGCCCATCGCCTGGTCGGTGAAGATGTCGTGCAGCCCGTCGTACGCCATGTGGTCGCGCAGCGTCACATCGCCGTACTTGAATCCGGCACGGCTCTTCTCGAGCATGTGCGGCGCCTGGCTCATCGACTCCTGCCCACCGGCGACGACGACGTCGAACTCGCCGGCACGGATCATCTGATCGGCCATGGCGATCGCGTTGATGCCCGACAGGCACACCTTGTTGATGGTCAGCGCGGGCACGTCCATGGGAATGCCGGCGGCCACTGCGGCCTGCCGCGCGGGGATCTGACCGGCACCCGCGGTGAGAACCTGCCCCATGATCACGTACTCGACCTGTTCGGGCGCAACGCCGGCCTTCTCGAGGGCGCCGTTGATCGCGACGCCGCCGAGGTCGGAGCCGGAGAGGTCCTTGAGTGAACCCTGCAGGCGCCCCATGGGCGTACGGGCTCCGGCGACGATGACAGAACTGCTCACGGAAACGACCTCCGACGATCGGGGAAATGTGGGGCGCCCAACCGGGCCTGAAACATCACTCCCGATATGAACGCATTCAACGTTAACGCTACCGTCTAGAACATGACCGAGATCTCTCCCACCTCCACGCCGGCCGCTGCGCTTCTCGCGACCGGGCTCGTCACCGCGATCGATCACGTCGGTATCGCGGTGCCCGACCTCGATGCCGCTCTCACGTGGTACGCCGAGAACCTCGGCCTCGTGTCCACACACGAAGAGGTCAACGAGGAACAGGGTGTCCGGGAAGCGATGCTGTCCGTGCCGGGCAGTCCGGAGGGCGCGACCCAGATCCAGCTGCTCGCTCCGCTGAACGAGAATTCGACGATCGCCAAGTTCCTGGACCGCAGCGGTCCGGGATTGCAGCAGCTCGCATACCGCGTGTCCGATCTCGACGCGGTCTCCGCCGCACTCCGGGCCAACGGCGTCCGGCTGCTGTACGACGCCCCGCGTCGCGGCACCGCCGACTCCCGCATCAACTTCCTCCACCCGAAGGATGCGGGCGGCGTTCTCGTCGAATTGGTCGAGCCGGCCGCTCACGCCGCGCACTGAGCCACGCGGACGGATCACGAGTCTGCGTTCCCGCCCGCGTTTTCGGCGGGAGCGCAGCGTGTCCTCCGGCCTCAGCAGGTAGATTGTCGCCATGGTCTTCGATCGTGATCGCACCCCCAGCCACCTGCCGTTCTCGATCGTGCGAAAAGGCTTCGACCGCGACGAGGTAACCAACTACTTCGCGCGGTTCGAGGCCGAGTTACGCGTGACCGCGACCGACCGCGACGCCGCGTCCGCGCAGGCCCGCGATCTCGCGCGCCAGCTCGAGAATGCGCGCAACGAGATCGACGAGCTCCGCCGCGATGTGGACCGGCTGTCGGTGCCCCCCACCACCGCCGAGGGTATGAGTGACCGCATCTCCCGGATGCTGCGCCTCGCCTCGGACGAAGCATCCGAGTTGCGGGCGCGTGCCGAGGCCGACTCCGCGGAAATGATTTCGCTCGCCGAGCAGGAGGGCATCAGACTCCGCGGCGATTACGAACAGAAGCTCGCAGAGCTCGAAGAACGGCGCCGCGCATTCGAGGACGAGCACAAGCGGACGATGGCTGCCGCGCGCAAGGAAGCCGACCGCATCGTCGCGGCTGCGCGCGCCGAGGCCGACCGCCACGCCGCCGAGGCCGAAAGCAAGCGCGAGCAGGTTCAGCAGGACTTCGAGATCACGATGGCCGAACGTCGCAGCAAGCTTCTCGGCGAACTCGACAACCTCGAGCGCACGAGCAAGGCCGAAGCCGAACGACGTATCGATGTGGCGACGCAGGAAGCCGCCCGTCGACTCGCGACTGCCACCGAACAATCCGAGCGCAAGGTCGCCAACGCCCGCGACCTCACGGAGGAAATGCGGATGCTGCGCGGACGCATCCTCGGCCAGCTCGATGCGGTGCGCGAACAGCTCGACGACGTGCCGACCATGCTCGCCGCGATCAACCGCGAAGGCGAGTTGCTCGACCGGGAGATCTCGCTCGATACCCCCCGTCCGGGCGGTGGCAGCACTTCGGCCGGTGGGAACACGGCCGGTGGCGGCGCTCCCCGCGATCGCAACACGGAGGGCGGCACTCCCGCGGCGAAGCCGAACGCGACCGCGGATACCGAGGGGCGGGTCGCCCCGCCTGCGCGAGCGGACCGGGACGACGCGGCAGCCGGTGAGACCGGACGCACCACGGACAGCGGCAAGAACGCCGGCACCGGGAAATCCGACGCCGCCGAGAAGACCGACACCGAGAAGACCGAGACCCCGAAACCCGCCGACGGCGTCCGCGGTTCCGGAACGCAGCCTCGGAACACCACGGGCTCCGGACCGAATATCCAGGGACGTTCCCCCGCGGTCGCCAGCAAGGTCAGAAACTGACGCGTCGCGCGACTACCCTGCTCCCTGGCGGCGGCCTGCCATCTCGCTGATCCAGACCGGGGCGTACGGCGACGTGCAGCCCGGTGACGTCGGGTAGTCCTCGAGAACTCTCAACCGCTCCCCGATCTCGAGCGCGCGTTGCCTGTGGTGAGCGTGCTCGATCCCGATCTGGGCGCAGCAGGTGTTCATCGACCATTGCAGTGTGTCGGGAGCATCTTTCATCTCTGTCTCGACGATGTCGAGGAGTCCGTCCAGGTCCAGCCGGGCCGGATCCGTGGCCACCAGTCCGGCGGTCAGATCCCAGCCGGCACTCGCGACCGCCGGGTCCGGGTCACGGAACCAGCGCGCGCGCAGTTCCTCTGCGTGCGGGCTCTTCTTCACGACGTAGCTCACCAGCCAGACCCGCACCTTGGGAGCACGCGCGTCACGCATCATCGCGTCCAGTTCGTCACGCTCGAACGACCTGGGCCGGCAGATCAGGAGCGCGAGCAGCCTCGCCGCTGTGTCCCGGGTGTCCCAGAGCCCCCGCGCGAGTTCGTGCTGGGTCTTCAGCCGCTTCGCAACCGCCCGTAGCCTGCTGAGATTCACGCCGTGGTCGTCGCCGTGTTTCTCGTTGACCGCCCGTGCCTTCGGGTCCTCGAGTGCGGCCAGTTCGGCCATCACATCTGCCACAGTCGTCTCGGCCATCCGTGCCTCCAGTGATCACGTTCCGCCATCGGCCAGCGCACGCCGCCAGACTACGACGTGCAGACGGACACCACCCGCTCTTGCAGGCGGGGACCCCTGGAGCACTGCCGACCAGGACCAATTGAGCACTGCCGGCTAGGACCACCGACGCGTGGGCCGCCGCGTTCCGCGTCCCTTCCAGCACCCGTTGTGCCAGTGCCGTCTGTCGTCGGCGCCGCCCGGAGTGTCCACGGGCCAGGCCACCACGTGTGGTGTGCCGGGCGCGATCTCGTGGTCACATCCCGGGCAGCGGTACGGCTTGGTGGCGCGGCTTCCCGGCACTGTCCGCACCGTGTACCTCTCGTCGTCAGCTCCTGCCGGACCGTTCTCGGTGCGGCTGGTGGCGTAACCGAAGGAGGCGCTCTCCGATTCGGCGTGTCCGCGTCTGCGCGACGACGTAGGGGGACGATTGCGGCGGGGCACCGTCAGAACAATCTGAACTCGGTGCTCTCGGTGCCACGCAAAGCCTCGTAATCGAGGACAAGGCAGCGGATCCCGCGATCCGTCGCCAGGGTCTTCGCCTGCGGCTTGATCTGCTGGGCAGCGAACACTCCGGTGACCGGGGCGAGGAGCGGGTCGCGGTTGAGAAGTTCGAGATAGCGCGTGAGCTGTTCGACGCCGTCGATCTCGCCGCGGCGCTTGATCTCCACGGCCACCGTGGCGCCGTCCGCGTCCCGGCACAGCAGATCGACGGGACCGATCGCTGTCGGATACTCGCGCCGGACGAGCGTGAATCCCTGGCCGAGCGTCTCCACGTGTTCCGCGAGAAGTTCCTGCAGGTGCGCTTCCACGCCGTCCTTGATGAGACCGGGGTCCACCCCGAGTTCGTGACTCGAGTCGTGCTCGATCTCCTCGAGCGTGATCCGCAGTTCCTCGCCGGCTTTGTTGGTCACCACCCAGAGCGCCTGCGCCTCGTCGGCCGGTTCCTCGACGAGCCGGCACGGCGGGCTCATCCAGTTGAGAGGTTTGTAGGCGCGGTCGTCGGCGTGGATACTCACCGACCCGTCGGCCTTGACGAGCAGGAGTCGGCGCGCCGTGGGCAGGTGCGCCGTCAGGCGTCCGATGTAGTCCACACGGCAACGGGCAATCACTAGACGCACGGACCTACCCTAGTGGATCTGCTCGACTACTCTCGAACGACCATGCCAGCACGCAGCAACCGCACCGCACCGCTCGGGTCCGCGATCCTCGGTGAACCCGCCGAACCCGTCCGGCGGCAGCGCATCCGCATCCAGTTGTTGCTCACCCTGTCGCTGATCGGGACGCACCTTGTGGGGGCGGCGATCGTGGCCGCGCTCATCAACGTGGTGATCCCCGGCCCATCGGTCCTCACCTCCGAATTCCTCGTGATCACCGCGATCCTTGCGCCTGTGTACGTGGGGGTCGCGATCGTCCTGGGGTCGGTCCTGTTCACCCGCGGGGCCCTCCGCCGGTTGCGGTGGGCGCTGGAGAACCGGCCACCCACCGCCGACGAGCAGCGCATCGCTCTCACGATGCCGTGGCGGATCACCCTTCAGCAGGGTGCACTGTGGTTCGTCGGGTTCGTCTTCTTCACCACGTGCTTCGGCATCGTCGACGCCGAGACGATTCCCAAGGTGGCCCTGACCATCACGCTCGCCGGGGTTACCGTGTGCGGTTTCGCATACATGTTCACGGAGTTCGCACTCCGCCCTATTTCCGCGAGGGCCCTCGAAGCGGGCACACCACCACGCCGGAAGTTCGCCGGCACCACCGGGCGGGTGATGCTCGCGTGGGCACTCGGCAGCGCCGTACCCGTCGTCGGGCTGATCTTCGTGGCGGTGTTCACCTTCGTCCGCCCGGTCACCACGACCCGCCTCGCGATCACGATCCTCGTCCTGGGAACGGTTGCGCTGTTCACGGGCTCACTCCTGATGTACCTGACCGTACGATCCACGATCGCTCCCATCGAGTCCGTGCGTTTCGGGATGCGCCGAATCGAAGAGGGACGATTCGACGAAGCGGTCGTCGTCTACGACGGCACCGAACTCGGCCAGTTGCAGGCCGGCTTCAATCGGATGGCCGAGGGCCTGCGCGAACGGGAACGTATGCGGGAGGTGTTCGGTAAACATGTCGGACGTGACGTCGCAGCGGCAGCGCTGAACCGGGCAGAGACCCTCGGTGGTGAGGAACGGGACGTCGCGGTGCTGTTCATCGACATCATCGGGTCCACCGGGATCGCGGCGAGCCGACCCCCCTCCGAGGTCGTGGAACTGCTGAACCGATTCTTCGCCGTCGTCGTCGACGAGGTCCATTCCGCCGGAGGCTTCGTCAACAAGTTCGAGGGTGACGCCGCGCTCGCGATCTTCGGTGCCCCGGTTGCGGTCGACGACGCTCCCGGGCGGGCACTGGCTGCCGCCCGGAAGATGGCGCAGCGTCTCGAGGCCGAGGTACCCGAATGCCGTGCGGGCATCGGCATCACCGCCGGGATTGCGGTGGCCGGCAACATCGGTGCCGAGGAGCGGTTCGAGTACACGGTGATCGGAGACCCGGTCAACGAGGCGGCACGCCTCTCCGAACTCGCGAAAACCGTGCCCGGACACGTCGTCGCGTCACGCCGTGCGCTCGACGCCACGTCCGGCGCGGAACGCTCCCGGTGGACGCTGGGCGAAGAAGTGGTGCTCCGAGGACGGGCCGAAGCTACCCACCTGGCCGTTCCGTCCTACTGACGATCCCGGGCGCTCATTCTCCCGCGATGATCGCGTCGAGAAATCTCCGTGTTCGCTCGTGTGCGGGATCGGTGAAGATGCGCTCGGGCGAGCCTTCCTCGACGATGCGACCCTGATCGAACATCAGCACGCGATTGGATACGTCTCGCGCGAAGTGCATCTCGTGCGTGACGATGAGCATCGTGATGTCGGTCGTGTCGGCGATGGTGCGCAGCACGTCGAGCACATCCGCAACGAGTTCGGGGTCGAGCGCCGAGGTCACCTCGTCGAGAAGCAGGATGTCGGGGTCCATTGCGAGCGCCCGGGCGATCGCCACACGCTGCTGCTGCCCACCGGACAGCTGCGTCGGATGCGCACTCTCCTTGTCCGACAGTCCGACCGTCGCGAGCAATTCACGCGCGCGCTCCTGCGCTTCGGACTTCTTGCGCCCGAGCACGTGGATGGGCGCCTCCGTGAGGTTCTCCATCACGTTCATGTTCGGGAACAGGTTGAACTGCTGGAACACCATGCCGATGCTGCGGCGCATCGTTCGGAGGTGCCGCTCCGACGCGGGAACCAGACGGTCCCCTTTTCGTTCGTGGCTGAGCGGTTCACCTTTGACCCGGATGACCCCGCCGTCCACCTTCTCCAACGTCATGAGCAGACGCAGGATGGTGGTTTTGCCGGAGCCGCTGGGGCCGATCAGCGTCACCCTGTCCCCTGCTGCCACCGTGAAGTCGAGATGATCGAGAACGACGTTGTCGCCGAATTTCTTGACGACCGAGTCGAATTCGATCATCGGCACAGTGGACCTGTCGCCCGTGAGGGAGTGTTCCTCGAGGGCCGGATCAGTAGGCAAGTCGACGCTCCAATCTGCGGATGAGCACCGACGTGGGATAGCTCGCGGCGAGGAAGATCAGCCCCGCCATCGTCAGTGGCTCGAGATATTGAAAGTTTCTTGCCCCGAATTGCTGCGCGGCCGTGACCATCTCCACCACGGAAATGGTGAAGAGGTACGGGGTGTCCTTGAACATCGAGACCGCATAGTTGCCGAGAGCCGGAACGACCCGGCGAATCGCCTGTGGCAGGATCACCGCCCGCCACGTTCGGGCGGGTGGCAAAGACAACGCGCGTGCCGCTTCCCACTGCCCCACCGGGACAGCTTCGATCCCCGCCCGGTAGACCTCGGCCATATACGTCGCGTAGTGGATACCGAGTACCGCGATACCGATTTGCAGTGCCGAGAATTGCGGGAGCAGGTAGTAGACGAACAGCAACTGCACGACGAGCGGTGTCAGCCGGATGAACTCGACTATCGCCGAGAGCAGTTTTGCGAGCACCTTGGGGAGCGAGCGCCGCATGATCGCCACGGCCAGACCCAGCACAGCAGCGAGAGCGAAACCCAGCACCGTCGCCAGCAGCGTGATGCGGAAGCCCTCGAGCAACACGGGCAGCGCCTCTCCGGCGCGTTGCCAACTCCATTCGACGGTCACGACTTCACCACCCCCGCGGGTTCGTCCAGAGCCGGCGCGACCCCGAAGATCTCACGCATACTCGGACCGGTGCCGAGGCGACTCTTCGCGCGTACCTCGAGCGCGTTCATCACCAGCGTGAGGATGTACCCGACCACGAAGTAGAGGACGAGGCCGATTCCGAACGCGAACAACGTGTCGCCGGTGTTCTGCCGCAACTGTTCGATCTCGAACGTGAGATCCTGCAGCAGAATGTAACTCGCAAGCGCAGTGCCCTTGAGCAACTGGATGAGGAGATTGGTCAGAGGAGGAATCATCTCCGCCCAGGCCTGAGGAAAGATCACTCGGCGCAGCCGTTGCCAGTACCCGAAGTTCAAGGCGGTCGCCGCCTCCCATTGGGGTCGTGGAACCGACGCGATGGCGCCGCGGACGACCTCCGCACCGTAGGCGCCGTAGTTCAGCGACAAAGCCAGGATGCCGCACACGATCGGTTCGAGGCGGTACCCGAACAGAGGCAGCACATAGAAGAACCAGAACAACTGGACCAGCAGTGAGGTGCCTCTGAAGAATTCGATGAACACACGCGCACTGCCGCGCAGCGCGAGATTCTTCGCGCCGCCGGCAAGGCCCAGCGCAAGCGCCAGAAGGAACGCGAAGAACGCGCTACCGATGGTCAGTTCGAGCGTGACGATGATCCCGTCGAACAGGCGCGGGATTGCATCTCGAAACTGCTCGAAGTTGGACTCCGAAGCCATTGTCCGCAGCCCGCGCTCAGGCGGTGCCCTCGCACAGTGTCTCCGTGGTCAGGTTCGGATCCGGCATCTCCTCCGCGGTGAAGCCGTAATCCCCGACGATCGAGAGGTAGGTGGCCTCGTCCGACGTGATCTTGGCCAGTTCGGCGTTGTAGGCATCGCGGAGTTCGGTGTCTTCCGTGCGGAACACGGTGCCACCCGCTCCCACCTGGGGAACGCCGTCGATTTCGGCGACGAACGACTCGGTGACCTCGACGGGAGCATTCTCGTTGTTCTGCTTCATCCAGTTCAGGGAGATACCGGTCAATGCGAAGACATCGGCACGTCCGTTGATGACCGCGTCCATGCCGTCCTGCGGTGAGGACACCTGCATCGCGTCGATACCGAGCGACGACGCGTAGTCCGACTCGATCGCACCGGTCAGCACAGCCATCCGGACATCCTTGTCCGCGATGGTCTGCATGTCACTGAGCTGCTGAGGGTTGCCCTGAGGAACCATCAGAGCGGTCGTGTAGTTGAACTCCGGCTCACTGAACAAAGCCTGTTCGCACCGCTGGGGAAGGATCGACATGCCGGCGCTGACGACGTCGAAGCGTCCAGCCTGCAGACCCGGAATGAGGGCACCGAAGTCGGTAGCCACGCCCTCCACGTTGTCGATGCCGAGGTTCGAGAAGATCTCCCTGTGCAGCGCGACCGTTGCGCCGGTCAGTTCGCCGTCCTGCATGAAGCTGTAGGGCGCCTCGCCGGCGAAGCCGACCGTGACGGTGCCGGAGTCCTGGAGTCGCTGGAGAGTCGACCCCTCGCCCGAGTTGTCGACGCTTGTGCATCCCGTCATGGACGCGCCGACAAGTCCGAATCCCGCAAGAGTGGCAGCGGCCTTCACAATTCCGGCCGAGCCGAACCTGTTCTTCATGGTCTGATCCCTCTCGTCGCCCCAGAACGACCCGGGAGGATGCGCACCGCCGTGCAGCACGATCCAAGCGGATCTTGCACCAGCGGACGTTACCCACATCACGTGGCAAAGCGGGACCCAGAACCACGTCGTTACCATCTCGTAACCTGACGGTTCCGCGCGAACGAAAAAAGGGTTCCACACCCGCGGGTCCCCTCCTCCACACAAAACACTGAAGGCCCCCAACAAAAGTTGGGGGCCTCCAGCAAACGGGTGTTCGGCGGTGTCCTACTCTCCCACACCCTGTCGAGTGCAGTACCATCGGCGCAATGGGGCTTAGCTTCC